>CAYSCH010000201.1:0-16950 GCA_964429355.1 uncultured Planctomycetaceae bacterium
ATAGTCGATCGTCTCGATCTCTTCGCCGATCAGTTCCACGTCGAAATCGCCGTCGTATCCCGCCTTGAGGAACTCGCGGACAATCTCGCCGACCGGAATGATGCCGTCTCCCAGACGGCAGCGAGATTGCTCCACCGACGGGCTCTCGCGGCCGTCACCCAGTTGGACCAGCGCCACACGGTCCGCAAACGTCGCGACTGCCTCGGCGCAATTCTCCTCGTAGCCCAGATGATACGTATCGTACAGCAGCTTGACCGCCTTGCTCCCCACCGCGTCGCACAAATCGAGCACGTCGGCAACGTTCGTTAGGAAGGTGAACTCCCTGGCGCATCCCGGATGCATGGGCTCGATCGCCAGTTGCACCCCCAGTTCCTCGGCGGCGGGGGCCAATTGCTTGAGTGCTTCCTTCATCAAACGCCGGGCATGATTCAGCGTGTGACCTGCCCTCGCCCCGCTGTAGACGACCAGGCAGTTCGTTTTCAAATCCCGTGCCGTGCGAAGGGCTTCCATGGCGTCATCCAGCGATGCCCGAAAACTCCGCCCGTCGGAACCCGTAAAGCCACCGGCCCAGTGCAAGTGCGACACCGCCAGGCCAGTCTCTTCCAGCAACTCAGCCGCCTTTTGTACCCCACAGTCGGACAGCTTGTGGCGCCAGACCCCGATCGCCGGAATTCCCGCGGCCGAGTAGCGGAGAACGTCCTCTTCAAACGACCACCGGAAGGTCGTCGTTTCATTCAGTGACAATCGGACCATCTGTCATTGCTCCCGATAGGTTAGGGCGTGTCCGAAAGAAGGGCCTCGCTTACGCGTCGGGTTTGCAAGGGCGCAATCGCCCTGCGCCTTGCGTCGGCAACGGGTGCGGGGCCCGGCATCAGGACAGCGGGTCCCCGTTTCTGGACAGCCTGTCAGCGGTTCCGGGCCCAGCATCTCACCAAGCGGCAGGCAGTCCGTCAAATCGACCTCCCACATTTCCTAGACTTTCTCGATTCCTTGCCCGTCCAATTGACTCAGGAGCGTTTCGTAGTATGCGAAATCGCCCGATCCCTGTAAAGGAATCACTCGAAATCGCTCGCCTCGCCGCCTCGCCTGCCGTCTTCAACTGATCTTGACCGGCCAGGGGCAACGGTGCGACACTACCGCACCATGCGAATTCTCACCCGTTACATCCTCACGGAACTGACGAAGATCTTTGTGCTGGGCCTGTTTGCGCTCACGCCGGTGATTTTGATCGCCTTCATTTCCCAATTGGCCCGGCGATATAGTCTCCCGTTTGCCCAGATCCTGCAGCTTACGCCGTATCTTGTGCCGTTTGCCTTGAGCATCGCCCTTCCCGCCACGCTCCTCCTGGCCACGACAAGCGTCTATGCCCGCATGGCAGGTGCCAATGAAGTGGTTGCCCTCAAGGCTCAGGGCATCTCGCCGTGGACGGTGATCTGGCCGTCGGTCATGGTGGCCTTCAGCCTCAGCCTGGCCACGGTCTGGCTGAACGACCTGGCGGTTTCTTGGGGGCGAAACGGAACGCAACAAACCATCAGCAACGCCGTTGACAAGATTGCCTACAACATCTTGCGGACTCAGAAGTGCTACGGATCTCCGAATCTCTCGATCAACGTCAAACGAGTGGAAGGCGACCGCCTCATTCGGCCTACGATCTCCCTTCGGGGGCGCGAAGATAATCGAAGTATCACGATCACGGCTATCGAAGCCAAGATGTGGTGTGACCACAAAAGGGGGGTTCTGGTCATCGAACTGACGGATGCCTATATCAATGTTGAGGGTAAAGGCAGGAACTCCGCCTCCATACCCCACTATGTCTTCGAGATTCCATTGAAGCAGGCAAGCAGCGTGGAAGATCGATCCAGCGTACCCTCCAATATCGCGCTGGGCGAGATGGCGGGCGAAGAGGCTCGCCAGCGCGAGCGCATTGAGGATCACCGGCGAGAACTGGCCCTTCGTGGAGCCTTCGAGATGCTCTGCGGCGATTTCGACCAACTCGCCGGGCCCGAATGGAAAACTCGCTCCAATGTCACCCAGACTCTCACCAGCCGACTTCATCGTCTCCGTACGGAACCCCACCGCCGCTGGTCCGCAGGTTTCAGTTGTCTCTGCTTCCTCTGGGTCGGCGCTCCGATGGCCATTCGGCTCCGCAATTGCGACTTCCTCACCAGCTTCTTTCTCTGCTTCTTGCCGATCCTCGCCGTCTACTATCCGGTGATGATGTACGGCATTGATGGTGCCAAGAACGGTACCATTCCCGCATTTTCCGTCTGGGCCGGAGACCTCCTCCTCCTGGTCTGGGGCGCGTATCTTCTTCGAAAGGTGATCCGTTACTGAGGCGGTTCCATATGCCCCGAAGAACTCAGGTCGCCGTTTTGGGTGCCATGGTCGTCGTGGCTTGCCTGGTGCAGGCGCTTGCCATTTGGCGTACCGCGGTGCCTGCCCTGGATGCCGTCCGCTTCGTGAACGCCGCCAGGGCAGTTGACGAGTTCGGCCTGCTCGGCGTGCTGCGAGATCAGGCAGACCCCCCGCTGTTTCCGATTTCGGTTTGGTCCGTCCACCGGATTCTGACCGGCGCCGTTGGCGAGTTCCGCGAGTCCTGGGCCCTCAGCGTTCAGCTTGCGGCTGCACTCCCGCTGGTCGTGCTTCCGATTCCTGTCTTTCTCCTCGGCAAACGCTTCGCCGGCCCGCACACCGCGATGCTCGGGACTTTGTTGGTGCTGTGCGTTCCCGAACTCTTGCGACTCGGCGCCGACGGAATCAGCGACAGTACCCACCTCCTGGCGATCTCGGTCGCCCTCGTTCTTCTGACTGGCCATCTCCAGCCTGCCGAACGGTCAGATGCCTCTTTCGTCCCGCCACTCCTGGCTGGCCTTGTGACGGCCCTCGCCGTGCTTACCCGGCCCGAGGCCGCCGTCCTGGCCGTTGCCTTTGCCGCCCTTCTTGGGATACGCGGAATTCGCCACCGCCAAGTCCCGTGGCGTTCGGCCCTTCCCTACGCGGTCGGCCTGACGGCAATTCTCGGACCCTGCCTTCTGCTGCTCACAATCGCCTCGCAGCAGGTTGTCTCCGAGGCCGTCCGGAAACAGGGACTGCCTCCCGAAGGTTGCCTCGCAAACCCCTTGCCCACACAACCTGCAGGGTACCTGCCCCCCTTTGATAGCCAGTCCGTACGTCGGACTCTCCCTTCAAAGCCAGATCTCTCCTGCGAAGCAGGCCTCCAGACACTTTCAGAAGAGCCCCTCTCCTTTGCCCCGAAAGATCCCACGATAAGCATCCGCCGGCGCGGCCTGACAGCCGCCGGTCTCCAGTTGGTCGACGAACTGCCTCGAGCTTTTGGGTATCTGCCGGGCATCTTTGCCCTTGTCGGTTTGTACCGACTGAGGCGTCGACCTGTCAGCGATGCCGACCGCCTTGTCGAGGTCTTCTGCACCCTCCTCCTGTTGGCGATCGTCTTCCATACCGCCCGAGAAGGCTATCTTTCCGCTCGCCATCTGCTCCCTCTCGCCCTGGCGGCCACGGCTTGCATCGGAACCGGCTCGCAGACAATCGCCGAGGGGCTCTGTCGCGGCCTCGGCAATGGGCGTACGCGCCACACGCCCCTGGCGGCGACGGCCCTGGCTTTGCTCGTTGCCACCGCCTGTACCTTCTACGCCGCCCGGCCTCATCGCGAGAGCCGGATGGGGCACCGTTCTGCTGCCTGCTGGCTTGCCGATCATGGCCATCGCGGTGACCACGTGGTCGATACCCAGGGGTGGACCGGACTCTATTCGGGACTGACGACCATCCCGTTTGGCCGGTCTCGTCCGGAATGGTCGCATCCCAAGCTGCGCTACCTGGTCATCGAGGCTCGCGAGCTGGCCTGCGACAGTCGCCGGAGCCGGACGATTCTGCGTTTGCTCCGATCCGCCGGGACTCTTGTGGCCACCTTCCCCTCGCCCCAAACATCCAACCGCCGTCCCCCGGCAACCGTGTTGGTTTACCAATGGAATGGAAACCGTCCTTGACCATGTGGCACGATACTCGAACATTCGTTCGTTGCGCGAAAGAGGCCTTCGATTTCCCGCCGCCGGTCCACGAATATGGCCTCGCAGTTGCAGGCGGGCCGATCCTCACGGCGCAGCGCAGCGAACCCACGTGCCCTGGCGCGACAGGCGATCCGGCGGGGAAGGGCCCGCTGCTTCAGCCTCTTGAGGAGCTGACACAATTGCCTCAGAAGTCGGGCTCCGTCGGCACCGTGGCTTGTTTGAACGTCTTCCAGCACGTTGCCGATCCCAAGGCCGTTGCCGATGAGATGATTCGCGTCTTGGCGCCAAGCGGAGTCCTTCTCGTCTGCAGTTGCACGGGCGGGCACCCCGCTGCGAATGCCGATCTTCTCTGGCGACCCGCTCCGCACGCATTCCAGAGGCTTCTCGCCCCCCTGGAGGCCACGCTCGTGGGATGGCAAGGGCGAGAAGGCAATCCGCACAGTATCTATGCGATCGGCTCGAAGGCACCCGTCACACCGCTCTTTCTGGCGGGTGTCAACCAGTTCCTGAAGACCTTTCGTCATGCTCTCTCCCGCCAGCAGCACTCTGTGCCATGGACCGAAAAGGCTCGCGAATGGCTCGCCCGGGTCTCGGGCCGCCCCAGCTCCGGACGCGGTCGGGCCGACTATTACCACTCCCAGTTCTTCATGCACGCCCAGGTCGACCCCCAGTTTCAACTCGATGTCCTCGCCAACTGCCTCCAACTGGACAAGATCGGTACGCGTCTTGATCTGAGTTCCTGAGACGCTCGCCGCACACCCCCTCGGCGAACCTCGGAGTACGCGGTCCCATATCCGCCCTCCCACCACAGACGCCCCCTTCTCCCCCAGGCCCCCCACCGGCCACCCCGCACGACCGTCACAATCGGTCGCCGGCACGTCGAATATGAGGGGTATTTGCCCGCATCCATTCCCTTCTCGCCGCGGCATCGAGGGAGTCGAGCTAGGTTTTACATTGCAGGGACTCCGCTTTGCCTCGTATTGGGTGGAAAGGGCAATGTCTTCCAGTTCGATGACCTCCGCAACGGCCTTCCAGAATGTTTTCCGTTTCCAGACCTCACGGGCACGACCGATCGTCGCTCTCTCTCGGCGACGCCGGGGCGCATCGGTCGTCGAAGTCGCCTTCGTGATGCCCGTGTTTCTCCTGTTCATCTTCTTCATCATGCAGTTCGGGCATGCATACATGGTCAGGAACATGCTCAACTCGGCCTGCAGGAACGCCGCCCGCTTCGGTTCAACCGCGGGAGTCACGACTTCCGCTGCCACGGAGCGCGCCCTGCGGATCCTGTCGCCGATCGCCGACTCCGATGAAATCGACTTGATTGTCAAAGACGTACCGATGGTCGACTCCGGAGAGCCCGTTCCCGATTCGTCAGCGGAATGCCACACTCTCCCCGATATCGAACTGAGCGATGCCGAGCCGCGTCAACCTTTCCTGGTTCGTGCACAAGTCCGGTATGGCGATGTGGCGTTCATCGTCATGCCCGGTTTCGCCGACCTGCCGATTGTCGGACAATCCGTAACGCGACACGAATGACTCATCCCTGAAACATTTCCGGAAAGAACGACCGTCCTGCTACCCGTTTTCCGAGGTCAACCATGCTACTGGACTTCACTTCCAGGAAACGACGCCCCGAAGAGCGTCGCGCGGCCGCCGTGGTCGAATTTGCCGTTGCCGCACCCCTGTTGGTCATCATGGTCTTTGGCATGGTCGAGGCCAGCCGCCTCTACGAAATGCAGAATCAGCTTCTCATGGCGGCTCGCGAAGGCGCCCGCCTGGCAGCCATGGAGCGATCCGAAGTTGTCGCCGCCGGCGAATCCCTCAACAACAAAATGATCGCAGACGTTCGCACGTACCTGATCGCCGCCGGCCTCCCCGGCAACGACGCCACAATCACCATCGAAGATTTCGAGAACCCCGGCACCCCGCTGGATCTCAGTGACCCTGAAAATGACCTGGCACTATTTCAGTTGAATGTACGTTTGCCCTATTCTTCCGTCCGCTCCGCGTGGACACCCGGTCCGGCCCAGTTCGATCTGGTAGGCACGGCTGTGTTCCGCAACGCGGTCGCCGCATTGGCCGAGTGATGGTGGGAGGGCGAAATAGAACCCTGCGATCGGCAAGTCGCCGCCACAACAACGGCTCATGAACAACTTCGTCCCTCTTCCTCCCCCCTTGGGGCTGAGGAGCCGGCCAGTGGCTTGAAAAGCTGGAAGTTGTCTCGGAGCCTTTGCCAGGACGCCTCGCCGTCTCGGGAGCTTATCCCTGGACTCATCCTTGATTCAACCGCATGGCGTGTGCATCCTTCGAAAGGGGAAAAACCAATGTCACCAAGAGATTTCTGCCGAGGGTGGATCACGTTTCGAGCGAGGAATCCTCGTACACATCGTAAGGGAATTGTGCTGGTTCTCGCCTGCCTCCTGGCGCCCATCCTGTTCGGGTTCCTGGCCTACGCCGTCGACACCGGCCTGACCGCCATGACCCAGACACGGATGCAGAACGCTGCTGATGCCGCGGCCCTGGCCGCTTCGCAGGAGATCCGCGCAGCGATTGCCGCCGCTTCCGCCGTACAGGGCGAGGCCACGATCGACGCCAACTCCATTGCCGTTGCCGAGGCCCGCGCCATGGCCGTACGCGTGGCGGCGGCCAACGGAGTCTACATCGACCCCGACCGGGATGTCATCTTCGGCCGCAGATCCTTCGACGCAGCCTCCAATTCATGGCCCATTCAGTGGAACGAGGAGCCCTACAATGTCGTCCGTGTGGAAGTCCATCGCGACAACAGCGATTCCTCCGCCCCCGACTCCGAACTCCCCCTGAACTTCGGAACCTTCGTCGGCAAGCCGACTGTCGCCCTGGCAACCGGGGCCAGTGCCTTCGTCGAAGCCCGCGACCTCGTCCTGGTCCTCGATTATTCCGGATCGATGAGTTACGACAGCGAATTGCAGTCGATCGGCGCACTCAGCCGCGACGACATCGTCGATAACCAGAAACAGATCTTCGACGCCCTCGAGGTCGACGCGGGAGCCCTCACACGGGAGCCGCAGTACCTCACCGTGGAGGGCCAGCTCGGCGGCGGCGCAATTCCGCACATTGCCACAACATTCAAGAATACCTCGATCTACACGGTCTCCACGAAAGACCTCTCCAACGTTGTCCTCGAGTTCTCAGACGGCAATCGGCAGAAATTCGACAACCTGAACCAGGGAAAGACCGGTACCTTTGCCGGTACCGGCTCCAATTCCGGAAAGAGGATTACCAAGTGCTGGATCAAGTCCGGCAGCAACGCCAGCGGCGAAGGCCCGGGCTACGGCGAACGATTCGAAGATAACTATGGCAATGTCAAGATTGCCTTCGATCTCTACGACACCCCCTATCCGTACCCGGATGGCTCCTGGAACGAGTTCATCGCGCATGCCCGTGGTGAGGACTATTATGCCGCCGAAATCAAGAGGGCGGGCCTTCAATACACCTATGGCGGCCCCACCTTTGTCAATTATCTCCTTCGCTACAACAAATCCTTCGCCCAAACCCCCGATCTCTGGAAGACCCAGGAATACCCCTTCCACGCCATGAAGAACGGCGCCACCTTGCTCCTCAACTTCCTCAAGGACCTCGATTTCGGCGACGAGGTCGGCATCATCAGCTACGGCACCTCAGCTCACTGGGAAACCACGCTCGATTTCGACGGCTACGACATCGATCTCAGCAATGACCCGGTCAACGCCAACTACGAGTCGCTCGATCTCATTCAACGCCATCGTCAGGCGGCCCACTACACCAACATGACTGCCATGGGCGACGGCATCAAACAGGCACGCGCACTCCTCGACGATTACTCCCGCTACGGTTCTCGACCCACCGTGCTGGTCATCACCGACGGACAAACCAACCAGATGCCCTCCAACTGGACGCTCCCCTCCGACTGGGATTGGGACGAACTGACCGACTACGATGGCGATGGGGAAGCGGACTACACCACCACCGACAAGAAAAAACAGTACGCCTTCTATGAGGCCGTCCAGGGCATGAACAAAGGCTACACCTTCCACACCATGACGGTTGGAGCCGGCGCCGATCGCAACCTCATGGAAGCCATCGCCTTCGCCGGACAGGGCACGTGGATCGACGTTCCCGGCGGCAGCACCGTGGAAGAAATGCAGGATCAAATGCTCGCGGCCTTCAGCGAAATCGCCGGCCGCGTCCCGCCCCCTACTCTTGTCTACGACGAATAAATTGTTCCAGGATGCCCTCAGGCTCGGCCATGGCCCGCCTGAGGGCAGCGTCGTTGACAAGACAGCCCCGGACCGGCACGTTCCCCTACTTCACCTCCAGCACCAGGTAGAGCTGCGGAACCTCGGCAACGGCCCCTTCTTCCTGAGTCTCCCCTGTCCGGCCCAGTACTTCGGCCGAGGGACCAATGTAGGTCAGTCCGCCTGCCAGCACCGGTTCACCCATCGGCACACTGAGAGTCGTCGCCAGTTCCTGCGTCTCGATCGCCACCCGGTCCACGTTGGGAACCAACGAGTTCTCCTCCCGGCCACCGGATTCGCCCGCATCGGACAACGATTCCCCCAACACCGTCAGTGTCGAGCTCAAGTCCACAATCGCCCTGTCCTCTCCCGGTACCAGTGTCGGGCGAATCTGCAACAGCACCCCCAGATTCGGCGTGGCAATCACCGGCTGGTAGCCCACCGCCCGGTCCTGCGACACCGCCTGCGCCTCAACCACGTACGCTCCTCCGGCCAAGGCCGCGTACTGTCTTTCTACCGGACTTTCAACACTCCCGACCACCGGAATGAAACTCGTCACCACGTTCCGCCGCGTCCCGCTGACAAGGTACACGAGCTGCCCGGTAAAACAGTTCGTCTTGCCTCGGAGGCTCGACGGTCGCCGAGTGAATTCCGCCAACACCTCTCGAACGATCTGCGGCTGGCCCTCGTCCTTCGCCGGCATCAGCTTCTCCAACTCGTCCGAATTGAGCAACAGCCAACGAGCATCGATCGATACCGTCTTCTGTTCCCCCGACCCTTTCCGAATCTGCTCCAGCAGATTCTGAATCTCTTGATGCACAGCGGCCGTCTGGCGGATTACCAGAGATGTACCCAGATGCTGCAGTTCCCCCTCTTGGCCCCCGCTTTCGGCCCATGTGTCCGGAGAAATCACCGTCAGGATCACCCGTTTCAAATCCTCAATGGTAATTCGGTCCGAAGGCGGGGCCGATCCCGACCCGCCGTATCCACCCGCGCCTCCCCCCTCCTGGGATCCACCCCCCATGCCTCCCATGTCCATCATTCCGCCCCCCATGCCTCCCATGCCCGCGATTCCCCCCCCGCCTGCGACGCTGAAGAGAATTGCAGAATTCGTTGATCCTGGGTACGGATAGTCGGGCACATTGAGGACCAGATCGCCCACGGGATAAGTGAGAATCTCAGCCCCCTCCCCTCCGGCGACGGCCGTCACAGGCCGAGTTCCCTCCTTTTCCGCCGGCGATTGAGTCTGACCTGACGCCGCGTCGGCAACGATGGCAACCGCCGTGGCAAGAACTAAACAAGAAACACTCCCACTGACTCCTGACTTGTTCATGTCAAAACCTCTTCTCAATCTGAATGCCCTTGCGCGATTTCAGCAACTACGACCATCAAGCTTCACCAAGATAGACACTCACAGCCGGGACCGCATTCACACGGGAATCACCCAAGGCCGTTTCGAGTCCAGCGGTTCAACTCGTTTGCCTCCTTACCCGCTCACCGTGACCGCGTGCCAGAGCGGTATCCTCGTCCCCCACCACGTCCGCGTTCGATAGAGCGCACCGAGCAGTCTCGGCTGTCGGGCGGCATACGCCAGGAACTTCTCGGCCTGCCAGCCACGGCAAGCCACCAGCGCAATCCATGTCTCCCTCTGCCCCGCCGGCGGCTCGGCACTCGTCACCCGCCGGATCAGTTCACTGGTCACCATGGGACCATTGGCACGTCCCAGCGCCAACGCGGCGGCCAGCCGCAAGTTCTCATCCTCGTTGTCAAGCCGTTCGAGAAGCTTCACGAGAACCGGCTCGCCCAATTCGTCGGCCACGCTGAGCACTTCGCCGGCAACCGTTGCATCGTGGATCAATCCCAAGTAAATCTCGATCGACATCTCATCCTCGGCCGTGAGCAACCGGCGATAGATGGCCGTTCGCACTTGCCGATCCGGCGAAAGGCGCGCCAGGTCGGGAAGAGCTGTCGTGTCCACGTTTCGTTCGAGGATTGTCAACGCCTCGTCGCGCAGATCCTTCTTCTCGGCCAACTGGAGCAGTTGCGGCGCTGATCGCGGGGTTCCGCAAATGGCCAGCAACCGCAGGATGGTTCGTTGTTCGCCGATTTCCGCATGCCTTAGCCGCCGCAGCAACTCCTCTTCCATCGCCGACGGATCCAGGGCGTACTCGCGCTGCAGTTCTCCCGCATCCATCGCTTTCTCCGATCCTAAGCGATCGATCATCCCTGCCACGCCGGTCACCACGGCTCGACGGCGGGCCGTCTCGGGAGACCTCGCCAGGAAAACAAACCGTTCGTAGGTCGTCGCGCTGCGAACCACCGTCTGCGGCGTCCCGATCTCCGGGGCTGCCTTGTCGAACGATGATGCTTCGGCTTCTCCGGAATCTGCCACGGCAACCCGGGGTACCGCCGGGTGCAACTGGTTGACCGGCAACGGTCCTCGCCACAAGCCCGTTCCGTGAAAGCTGGGCAAAACCATCGCCGTCACCGCGATTGCCGCTGCCAGGCCGCATAGCGCCGCCATCCGTCGTCGCACTCGCTGGGCACGCGATCGCCGATACCATAGCCCTTCCAGGCGTGCAACCTGCTCGGGCGAGGTTTCAACCCGCAACGCGGCCATGATCTGCTGATCCAACGCCTCGTCGCCCGCATTTTCACGATACTCGTTCATGATCCATTCCGGGGGCAGACAGCGATTCCAAGAGTCTGGGCGATACGCTTCCTCGCCAGGCAAAGGCAGGTGTGCACATTGGCTTCTGTTGTTTGCAGCATCTCCGCCACTTCTCGTACCGAAAGCCCTTCGCCCAGACTCAGAATCGCCACCTCACGCTGACGTTCCGGCAGCTTGTCAATCGTTCCCCGTATCCGGGCGTGAAGCTCGTCGGCCGCAACCTGGTCCAGCGGCTGCGATTGGCTCGAGGCAATGTCGTCCAGGACGATCGGCACCGTCTTTCGCTGCCGGCGCCGGCGATCGCGGTCGACGTTCAGAACGATCTGCAGCATCCAGGTGCAGAACGACGCCTCGCCGCGATAGCTCCGCCATCGCTTCAGAACAAGGCACAATGCCTCCTGGACCACGTCTTCCGCTGTATTCGGATCCCCCGTCAGGCGATGCGCAAACCGCAGAGCCCTGGGTAGATGCTCCACCACCAATCGATCCACAGCATTCCTGTCGATTGGCTTGGCCATCTTCCTCCGAACCTCGTTCGCTCCACCGGTTGGACGAAGTAGACGGACTCGATCTTAAAAGAAAAATCCACCTGTTTCCGAAAAGACAAGGTGTCGAAAGTCCGGCTCAGGAAGTTGTCAGGTGTCTGTTGACTTGGAGGGCGTTCAATGCTTGCCCTTCTTATTTCTCGTTCGCACCACCATCAGAACCCCCTGAAGAGCGATCAAATAGAGCACCGGCATCGCCACAAAACCGACGAACGTCGTCACGTAGAGCAGCGCCCACACGCCCCTGTAGAACGTCGACAGCGTCCCACTTGTCGTCTCAACCAATACGGAAGCGCGAACCGCCAGGTGCATGCCCGCCATCGCCAGACCCCAGAAAACCAGCGTGGCCACACACAGAAATACAAATCGCCCCGTCGTGCCGACGGCCTTCTCCGCCCAGCCAACAGGGTCCCTCAACACGTTCCGCACGTCCTTCGCCTCCTCAGCGCCAGCCTTGCCCTCGCCCGCTGACCGACAGTCTATACTCCCCCGCCTGCCAGAGTCCAGTTTCTGGTTTGCCCATCGTTGATTCCGCCTCCTCCATGCCCTCCAGTCTTCCCAGAATTCCAGCCTGCACGCATATGTGGCCTGAATCGCTCCACGCCCGCCACCAGCCCTTCTGCTCATCCTCGCCCGCAGTTCGTTTCTTCACCCAACGTCCTGACCACCTGAAAGAGGAGGGTGAACTGGTATTGAATCTCCCGCTCAACCGCCGGTATCATTCGCCGCTCAATCTGACCGCACCTTTCCCCCCGAAGGACCGCTCTCGATGCGTATTGTGTATCTCCACCAGTACTTCACTACACCCGACATGGTGGGGTGCACGCGCTCGTATGAGATGGCACGGCGTCTGGTGGCGGCGGGACATGAAGTGCACATGGTTACCTCCCGGCGCTCTGGCGAAGGACATCGCTGGACGGAGACCGACGAGTCCGGCATTCGGGTTCACTGGTATCCTGTCGCCTACTCCAATCATATGAGTTTTCGCCGGCGAATCCGCTCGTTTTTGGAGTTCTCCATGCACGCCGCTCACAAGGTTGCCGAGATTCCCTGCGATGTGGTATTTGCATCGAGCACACCCCTGACAATTGCCTTGCCGGCGGCCTATGGCGCCTGGCGGCAGAAGGCCCCCATGGTTTTCGAGGTGCGTGATCTCTGGCCAGATGCTCCCATTGCCGTGGGGGCGTTGCGACACCGCTTGCCCATCGCATTGGCTCGCGGTCTGGAACGATTTGCCTATGCCCGCGCCTCGCATGTGGTTGCACTGTCACCCGATATGAAGAACGGCGTGGTAGCGGCCGGCTACCCGTCCGACTGCGTGTCCGTCATTCCGAACAGTTGCGACTTGGCGCTGTTTGGGGTGCCTGCGCAAGAAGGCCGGAAATTTCGTCAACAACTCGCCTGGCTGCAAGGGCGTCCCCTGGTCGTCTATACGGGCACCCTGGGGCTCGTCAACGGTGTCGACTATCTGGCCCGGTTGGCGGCGGCCGTCGCTCGCCAAGATGCGGACGTGCGATTCTTGGTAATCGGTGAGGGGCGGGAATGCGACAAGGTACGACGGGTGGCGTCGGAACTCGACGTGCTTGAT
This sequence comes from uncultured Planctomycetaceae bacterium, assembly GCA_964429355.1. Taxonomy (GTDB): domain Bacteria; phylum Planctomycetota; class Planctomycetia; order Pirellulales; family Thermoguttaceae; genus JAAYAY01. Next base: position 13,083 of record CAYSCH010000201.1, read on the forward strand.
CGCAACTTCTTCATGCTCGACCCGGTGCCGAAAAAGGAGATGCCGGTCATTCTGTCGGCAGCCGATATTGCCACGTCGACCGTGATCGATCGCAAATCGCTCTGGGCGAACTCGGCCAACAAGGTCTTCGACTCGCTGGCAGCCGGTAAGCCCGTTGCCATCAACCACGAGGGTTGGCTGGCCGATCTGATTCGCCAGTCCGGGTGCGGCCTGGTTCTGCCTGTTGGCGACCTGGAACGGGCCGCCCGGCAACTGGTTGCCATCCTCCGAGATCAGGCCAGCTTGCAGAAGGCGGGAGAGGCCGCACGAAAGGTGGCCCGCGGGCAATTCGATCGTGAGATGCTTGCCTGGAGACTGGAGGGCGTGATCCGTGCGGTAGCCGAGCAGCGAACGGGTCGGGTCGCAATCGAAAGGTTCGAACAGCCCACTGTGCTTCCTCTCGGCTCCATTGCGATCGACGAATCCGCAGAACGCCGAAGGGCGGCCTGATCGTGGGGCAGGCACGATTTTCTCGTAACGGGCGAACCATGAAAGAAGTGACGAAACCGGTTTCCGCCGACGCGTGCAAGCGAGTGCTGGACATAGCCGGTGCCTCCGTGCTGTTGATCTGCCTGGCGCCTGTCCTGGCCGCCGTTACCGTGGCGGTCTGGCTGTGCCTGGGACGTCCGGTTCTCTTCTTCCAGAAGCGATCGGGACTCAACGGACGGATCTTCACCATCTGGAAATTCCGATCGATGCTCAACGCTCTGGACTCTGCGGGACGGCCCCTCCCCGACGCCCAGCGGTTGACCGCGTTCGGCCAGATGTTGCGGAAGACCAGTCTGGATGAACTGCCACAACTGGTGAACGTGCTCCGCGGCGAAATGAGTCTCGTCGGTCCTCGGCCGCTTTTGCCCCAATATCTCGACCGCTACACACTCGAACAATCGCGGCGTCACGAGGTTCTGCCCGGTATCACCGGCTGGAGCCAGGTTCACGGACGCAATGCACTCACGTGGGAAGAGAAGTTCCGGCTGGATGTCTGGTACGTAGATCACCGGAGTCTTCGACTGGACCTCTACATCCTTCTGCAGACGATCGTGACCACCTTGCGCCGCGACGGTATCTCTCACGCTGGGGACGCCACCATGCCCGAGTTTCTCGGCACGCGGATCCAGTCGGATGACGCGAAAAGGAAGGCCGCTTGATGAACAGGGACACGCATCTTCGGAACGATCTGGCAATCGACGGGGCTGTTCCCATCCGCCGCAGGCCGCTGGCCCCCTGGCCGGTCTTCGCCAAGGAAGACATTGCCGCAGTCACGGCGGTCCTGCAGAGCGGGCGGGTCAACTATTGGACCGGCGAGGAAACACGGAAATTCGAGCAGGAGTTCTCCACCACAGTCGGCTGCCGGTATGGAGTGGCGGTGGCCAATGGAACTCTCGCCCTCGAAGCGGCCCTGGCGGCCCTGGAAATCGGCCCCGGCGACGATGTTCTCGTCAGCTGCCGGAGTTTCGTGGCCTCGGCCAGTTGCTGCGTCATGCGCGGCGCCCGGCCCGTGTTTGCCGATGTTGATCCGAACAGTCAGAATGTGACGGCCGAGACCCTGGAGGCCGCCCTGACCCCGCGGACACGCGCCGTCATCGCGGTTCACCTCGCCGGCTGGCCATGCGAAATGGACGCCATCAACCGCCTGGCGATCGATCATGGTCTGGCGGTGATTGAAGATTGTGCCCAGGCCCACGGTGCCCGCTACCGCGGAAGGCCCGTCGGATCGCTCGGCGACGTGGCCGCATTCTCTTTCTGCCAGGACAAGATCCTCACGACTGGGGGAGAAGGCGGCATGGTCGTGACCAATCGCGAGGACCTCTGGCAGCGGGCCTGGTGCCTGAAGGACCACGGAAAGGACTACGAAGCTGCCCATCGCCATGATCCGGCGGCCGTCTTCAAGTGGCTGCACGCGTCCGTAGGCACCAACTATCGAATGACGGAAATGCAGGGGGTCCTGGGACGGTTTGCCCTGCGGCGACTGCCTCGTTGGTGCGCGCAACGTCGCCAACTGGCGGCCCAACTCGAATCGCAATTGCAGAGACTGCCGGCCTTGCGAATCACGCCGGCTCCGGCTCATGTAGGCCATTCATATTATAAGTACTATGCTTTCCTGCGACCCGAATACCTGCGGCCAGGGTGGAATCGCGATCGGATCGTCAAGGCGATTCAAGCCGAAGGCATCCCCTGCGGCAGCGGAATCTGCCCGGAAATCTACCGTGAACAGGCATTCGCCCATGGCGACTCATGTCCCGAGATGCCACTGCCGGTCGCTCGGCAACTGGGCGAGACGTCTCTGATGTTCCTGGTTCACCCCACACTTTCCCCTGCCGATATGGACGATACCTCCCTGGCCGTCGAGCGGGTCCTCCGGGCCGCAACCGAAACGGCCAATCCTGAAAAACGAGCCGCCTGAATGCCGGCAGCCGAGGCCGATACAGCACGCGTCTCAGACCTCCCCGGTCTTCACGGCATGTTGGCGACAGACACTACCACGAGCCGTCCAGTGCGAGCAGGAAATCGAGCACGGCAATGGCGGTCGTGTCGTCATCGCTACTCGACTTGGAGTGGGCTGTGACCCGGTCGAAGGCGATGATTGTCTGCAGATCCGCCTGGCCGGGAGTCGACAGCGTGACCTGTTTGCCGCTCGCTTCCAGCAGATCGTCCAGCGCGGAATCGTGCAGGTCCGCCACGTCGTTGCCGCCGCTTGCCTGGACCCGATACTGATCGAAGGCCTTGGCCCGGAGGAAATAGTCGTCGCCGGAAAGCCAGGCATAAGTGGGTGTTCCGTTGTACGTGTCGTTGCCGGCTGAGTCGTAGAACCGTGCGATGTCATGTCCACCGGTGCCTGAATAGCCGAGCATTTGTTCGAAGAACTTGGCGCGAAGGTAGTACCCCTTGCCGATCATCTTCGCGTATTCCGGTGTGGCCTTGTACGTGTCGTCTCCGGACGAGTCGTACAACCGGGCCACGTCGGAACCCCCGCATCGCGCGTAACCGTGAACCTCGTCGAAACCTTGGCCCTGGAGACTGTAGCCGCGACCGGTCATCGACGCTTCGGTTGGGGTTACAACGAACAGGTCGTCGTAGTCCGAGTCGACAAGGCTGGCCGTGTCGTTGCCTCCGGCCGTGGCCTTCGCAACCACGGCGGAGAACGACTTGACCCGTAGATAATAGCCCTCGCCGGTCAGTTTCGAGTAATCGGTCTTGCCGATGAACGTATCGTCGCCCGCGGAATCAAACAGCTCCGCCGTGTCGCGGTCTTCCGGATCCCCGATGCCGTGAATCTCGCTGAACCGGGAGATCTCCAGGGAGTGGCCCTCGCCGCTCAATCGTCCCCAACCGGGACCAAGAATCAGGTGATCATCACCGTCCGACCCATAGAAACGCCCCACATTCTGTCCGCCGCCACCGTCGGCAGTGACTGACTCGAACCCCAAGGCGCTCACTTGATAGTCCAGGCAATCAAGCTGAACGATTTGCGGCTCGAGAACGATCGTTTCATCCACACCGCTTCCGACCAGCGAGAGCATATCGTTGCCTCCTCCCGCATCGATCTGAATGGTTCTGTACAGACTTCCTTTAAGGGTGTGCGACTTGCCGTTGATGATGACAACATGTTCCGTACCCAGCACGACGCGGATATCGTCGTTGCCGTCGGTACCCGTCACCACGGCCGTGCTGCCACTGAGCGTTATCTCGCCACCTGGCGGAAGATCGTCGACTGTCACCGTGAAGGACTTCGTGTCGGCAAGCGTTCCCTGCCCGTTGTCGGTAACCCGCACTGTGACGGAGTAGACGCCCGGTCCATCGGCCTCGGTGGTTACCCAGGTAAACTGCC
>CAYSCH010000202.1:0-16945 GCA_964429355.1 uncultured Planctomycetaceae bacterium
GCCAGGGTCTCCAGCATCTCGGCCTGCGCAGCATCGCCCTGCCCCAGGTTGCGCAGGGCCAGTGTTTTCAGGTTCCTGGCGTCGACATGCTCGGCATCGCAGGCAAGGGCTTCCTTGGCACACTCGAGGGCTTCCTTCCACTCGTGCCGCGATGCGTGGATCTTTCCCAGCAGCTCGTGGTAGTCCGGATTGAGCGGTTCCAGGTCGATCGCCGCCCGAACGGCCTGGGCCGCCTCTTGGAGCTGGTTGCGCCGGGCGCGCACGATCGCCATGCTGTAGTGTGGAAAGGCGATATCCGGGGCCGCCCCAATGGCCTGCTGGGCATGATGCACGGCCCGGTCAAACTGCTCACTCTCCGAAAGACAGAGCGCCATCAGGGCGTGGGCCAAGGGATGGTTGGGCTCATCGGCCAGGGCCTGCCCGAGCTCTTTTTCAGCCAGGTCGGCCCGGCGCTGCGAAAGCAGCATCTGGGCCCGTGCGATCCGCGGATTCATCATAGTTTCAGGTACTTCAATACTTCGTCGTAAACACCGCCTTGATTCGAATACAATGCGTAATTCCGCGCGGTAGAAAACCACTCCTGCGTCGTTGGGCGAAGCCGCTTGGCCGCAGCGGCCAGATCCTTGGTCGACAGCGGCAGGGGGACGCCCTGCTTGAGCGACTCCCGCAACTTGTCTTCGACCGCCGCATCGACGATCGCCTTCAGGTCCGCGCCCGAAAACCGCTCGGCCTTCTTGGCCACCTTCCCAAAGTCGATCGATTCGATCGGCTTGCCCCGGCAGTGAATTTTCAGGATCGCTTCGCGAGCGTCGGCATCCGGGGGAGGCACAAACAGGACCTCGTCAAAACGCCCGGGACGCCGGAACGCCGCATCGACATGCCATGGGGCGTTTGTGGCCGCCAGCACGAGCACCCCTTCGTTGGAGTACTCCACGCCGTCCAACTCGGCCAGGAACTGATTGATCACTTGCCGGGAGCTTCCGCCGCTCATGTCCGCCCGGCGGCCGCCAAGCGCGTCGACCTCGTCAAAAAACAGGACACAGGGCGTGTTGTTCCTTGCCAGTTCGAACAGGCCGTGCAGATTCCGCTCGCTGTTGCCCAGCCACATCTCCAGCACGTCGTTGATCCCCACGGAGATAAACGCCGCTTCGATTTCGCCGGCCGTCGCACGGGCAAAATATGTCTTGCCGCAACCGGGGGGACCGTACATCATGATCCCCCCGCCAGCCTTCTTGCCATAGGCGGCATACAGTTCCGGGTGCTGTATCGGGACAATGATCTTCATGCGGATATCGTCTTTAAGGCCTTCCATGCCTCCCACGTCATCGAATCGTATCTTGGGGCGTTCAATCTCCTTATCCCACTTGATCCCCCCCGACCCGAAGGCCCCCTCCCGGATCCGCCCGTCGACTACCTCGCGCTCGTCGAATGGGTCTTCCTCGTCGTCGGCGATGCCAAGCTGAGCCGCCAGACCTTCATCGGCGGCGCCGTCGTCGAGTTCCATCCCCAGCTTGTACTGGGCCACGGCCGACGCCACATCCCCCTCGAGAAACAGCAGCCGCGCGTACAGCACGTGCGCCTCGGCTGTTGCTTCCCGGCGACGTACCAGGTCTTCCAGAACTACCAGGGCCTGAGAGTTTTTTCCAAGCTGGAAATAGACGCGAGCCAGGCCGGTGAGCGTACCGACGTTCTTCGGCTCATGCTCCAGGGCCGCCCGGTACTCGGCGACCGCCTCGTCGAGATAGCCGGCCGATGCCAGCGTTGCTGCCAGATGCACTCGCAGGGGAACGTTTGCCGGCGAGACCTTGACGGCCTCACGCAACTGGCGAATCGTCTCGTTTTCGGGGGACATACTCGTACCGCCGGTTCTCGACAGAAGGAAAGCCGGCCAATCCATGCCGGCAGAGAAACACCACTCGCCCAACATACCTCATCTTACGAGGTGGCGCATATCGCCGCAACCAGCCGGAACGTGGCACGCCCGTGTTCAGTCGACGAGAATGGCCAGGGTCAGGCCATAGTACCAGAAGTCACTGTCCCGGCCGGCAGTTGTGACCATGTAGCGGCCCGAGGCAGTCAGCCGTGTGCTGCCGTTCAACCAGTAGTGGACACCAGTCTCCGAGTAGACGGCTGCCAGGAACGAGCGATCCAGATCACTCTCGCCAAGCTCGTCCACGTAGCCGTTGCCGTCGTTCGATCACGCCGCCCGCCGCCGCGGGTTCTTCAGCAGCCAGAACTCCTCGTCTTCCACCACGTGCTGGAACGACGCGCCGGCAAGTGCCGCCCGGACCCTCCGTTGGACACTCCGGCGCATCTGCCGGTGGTAGCCCACCGTGGCCGTGAACATCGTTACCAGATCGAGAAACCGCCGGTTGTCGCTCAGCGCCGGGTCGTCGATGCGAACCAGGGCGTTGTAGCCGAAACCGAACAGCCGGCCGTCGATCAGGCCGATCGTGCGGCCCCCCGATTCGATGTCGAAGTCGGCGCCCAGGGAAACCCATTTCCGCTTGATCGCCACATACCGGACGCGATGGTCGTCCTCGTCGAAAAACGAGAAGGTGAAGGTCGAGGGAATCCGCAGCAGGCGGTGGTTCTGCTGGATGGTGACGACGAAGTCGTAACCGGGCAGGAGCACCGCCAACGAGAGGGCAGGACGGCCGCAACCGATCGAGTTGTGAACCTCGTGGGTCGTGATCTCCTCGATCGTCCCCGCCCAATGGATCCGCTCCCCGGTGGAACGGAACATCTTCATCACCAGACGGCGATGAATCAGGTCCGAAGCCTTCATCTGCATCAACCGGTCCCGATTGAGCTGACGGCCCAGCTTGTAGGACTGGCTCTTGTCCAGTCGCCCCGACCGCTTGATCTCGCGCCGCAACTCCTCAGCCCGATCTTCCTTGAGCGACTTCAAGGCCTTCTGCAGTTTTTCCTGGCTGGGATCCCAGATATCGCTGCGAATCCCGACGATGTAGTTCTCGTCCCATTTGCCGGTCTGGGGGTCCTGCTGGGAGATGTCGCCACATACATCCATGTTCGCGCCGAACTGGCGATCGTCGGCCGAACGCAGCCGCTGCACGAGATCCACGTTCGTCGGATGCATTCCCAGGAAAGCCCACATGTCGACAAAGCGACTGACAACCGGCGATCGGGACTTGGCTCTGCCCATCTTCGTGGACCCTGGTTTCTCCTGGCCCAGAGAGTCCCTTCTTCAGGACGGCTCCTGGACGATATCTCGGCGAGTGCGTCTCATAGCGAAATCTGCGGGCGAGAACAAGGCCAAGCTGCAGATATATGGCGGCAGCGGGCGACCGGGCGAGCCGGGTCGACGAAAGCGACCTGATTTGGATGCACTGAAACAAGCGAGGAGGTTGTCGCCGGCGCGTATCAGCGCGACAAGCGATCTTCACCGAACGACGAGTCGCGCGGGGGCAGCCGCAACCCGCCCGGTGATTGCCGACCCTCGACTACGGATTGAGGCACAAGAGGGCGTTGAGGTACGGGGTGTACGGTTTCTGGGCAGCGGCATTCATGTACCTAGGTATATTTAGAGCCGCCACCAAAACCACCGGCTGTGCACATCCATGCCCGTGGGAGACTCGTACGTTTTGTGTGCGCTTTTCAGAGCCGCTACCAGGATCACCGACTGTGCACATCCATGCCCGTTGTGAGGGCTTTTACGGCAAGTCCAGGCGAAGAGCTTACCCCTCTGTGGGCTGGGAATAAAAGAGCCGGCATTCATGCTTCGGGGTAACCGCTGGCGATTTCGACTGTTTCGGCGAGGTTCGACGGAGTAGGATGATATAGGCTCTGAACTTTGCGCAATCCCATTATCAGCCTGCTGGGTTGTTCCACTGTGGCATGGGAGCGTTGCCCTACCGGATGCACGTGACCGATCTATAGAGCGAGGAGTTGGTGTTCCTCGGCGCCATTTGGAGCGGTTGCAGGACTGTTGGTCTCCTCAACGGTGAGTTCTCTGACGAACAGTGGGCCCTCGACAACAAGGGAAGAATAATTGTCGCCGAACCGAACAAGCTACAACCAACGGAGGTGATGACGGTGGCATCCAAACGTAATACGCAGAAGAGTCCTCCTGCCGAAAAACCCAGATTGACGGTGCCTCGTACGTTGAAGGCAGAAGTGGATGCCAAAGCGAAGGACTTGATTGCAAAAGCTTTGAGACCCAAGCACGTTCAGCCGCCTGCCGAGAACAACCGATTCAATTACATCACCGACATCAAGACCAAGTGGGACGGGCATCACCTCTATTTCATCTCAACCTATGCCTGCCCATGGCCGAAAGCCCTTTCGCCGACGTTCGAATCGAGGTTCGCGCGGATGGAGTACGTCGGCAACTCGGAGTTCGCTCTCTCGATCATGCTTCACACGGAAGAATGGAGCAGGATCCACGACTCTCTGACGGTGACTCAGTGCATGAAAGCCATCCGGGATGATCGGCGTTTTGTGCCCTGAATGGCCTTGGGGGATTCCCGGAAGAAGTTGCGGCAAGGCATGTCGCGCGAACGCGACCGATTCAGGACAGCCCGTGATCCAATGAGCGCGGGGCAAGCCTGCGCGGGTATCTTCCGGACGATTACTCTTCCCCGAATCACGCAAGGCCATTTGGTGTAGATCGGCGAATCACCATCGACTGGATCAGACTTGCGGCGGCAGAAACGCCCCAGTAGAGGCCGATCCCCGCAGACGTTCTGGCCAACACCAGGAGCGTGGCAACCACCGGGAAAAGAAGCAATGCCGGTTTGCCTTGTTGGGGTGTGCCGGAAATGGAGTAGGCGATGGAAGCGTAGGTGACGGCCGTCACAAGGATCGTGAGCAGGAGATCGGGCCTGGCGATATTGGCCACCCACAAGAAGCGGCCGCCGGCAACGACGACCTGACGCACCGCCGAATAGACGGCCAGAAACAGCGGTATCTGGGCCAAGCCACCCAGACAGCCGACGTAGGGAATTGGTGACAGGCCACGATCCTTGAAGAGCTTGCGCGATTCTTCCGCAATCCGCTGCGGCTGCTTGCGGAATCGCCTGCGGACTGCTTCCAGTTCCGGCTGAAGCTTCTCCATGGCCTTTTGATGAGCCACGGAAGTACGAGCGATGCGCACCGTGATGGGAAACATCACGATGCGAAGGACAATCGAGAATGCCAGAATGCCCGCACCAAGGTTCCCACCGCAAGCTTGGGCATAGGCGACGATCACCACTCGGAAAAAGTCGACGAGTTGATCCCAGAGCATTGTTCTCTCCCACCAATAAAAGGGTCCCCTGGAGCCGCTGGAGGGAATTGCAACTCTGGAATGGGATTCCCAACAAGGGTGACGTTCCCAAAAGGGCTGTGCGGCGAAATCCGGGCGAACTGAAGACTCGCTGTGGCTCGATCCCAGTCGTCCAAGCGTGGGCGGAGGGGTTGCCAAACGCGGGGCAAGTCCACGCGGGTATCATGGGTGGTGGTTTGTCCGTGACGAGAGGAACGGAGCGCGGGGCAAGCCCACGCGGCTATCGTGTACGCGTGGTGGCGTGGCGGTGACGAAGGACTGGTGTCACAAACCACGCTCTTCGCTACGCTCAGGGACGTGCCACCGGGCAAGCCGACGCGGCCATCGGGGGCCGGAGACGACACGAGTCACTCGATCCGTTGATTGGGGGTAACGTGCAGGAGGGTGGTCGAATTTGGGGGGAGGTCCAAGTTGAGGCTGCGGGCAGATTCGGAGAGGAGCTTCGGCTCGAAGGCGTCTTCGATCCGGGCAGGGAATGGGAAGTGGATGGTTCGATTGCCACCGATTACCGTATGGACGCTCAGCCAGCCCCGCCCGGCGTAGAGAACGTCGTCGGTGTCGAGATAGACATGGGCGCCGGCCGACTTCCAGACCGAGCGGAGTTCGGCCGGTGACCATGCGACTCTGCCCTCGAAGGACTCCTGGCTGCCGTCAGGGCGCTGGAGCGTGGTGAGCGACGGGCGTGTCCAGAGGATTGTGGAGCCGGCGCTGCGACACTCTTTGAGGATCTGGTTTTCCTCGTCCGTCAGTTCCACCGGTCCCAACAGCCAGACGGCGCGATAGGGTTCGGCCTGGATGGCGCCGAGGTCGCTGCGAAGGTAGAGGTCGTAGGGTACGCCCGATCGACCCAGCGGATAACGATTCTGGATGATGGTGGCGGCCAGGGCGCCGCAGGAGGTGTCGAGATACGACAGTTCTTCATCGACGACAACACAGACCTGCGGCTTCATCGCGGGCACATCTTGGTGGAGGGCCTGCTCGCCCAATTCCTGGGTCCGCTGGAGGACGGCGATCAGGCTGGGGTCACTGAACCATCCGCCCCACATATCGAACCACCAGCCGCCATATCCTCCGGCGAGCATTCGGGCTGTATTCTTCCGCAACATGGCGACGGACTCTTCGGCACTGGCCGGGCCGAGCCAGACGCCGCCGTTGTAGTAGCCGGGGGGGCAGATCTCGGGAGCCTGGTCCTTGAGCAGCGTGGTCTTGAAAGTGCGGGTATCGTTCTCGGCCAACCAGAGCTTTCCATGCCGGGCGACCGATGCCAGAGCCACCATGGGGGGCCAGTCTTCACCCATGACGCGATGGTAGGCGTTGGGGCTGGAGAGATAATCCAGGTCGGGGCACTGGAGCAGCTTGCCCAAAGCGAAATGCCCGCTACGAGGATCATTGACGAAGTAATGGTAGCCGTAGAATGCACCGGTGAGCAACCGGCCATTGCTGGCCTGCTTGACAAACTGGCAGCAATAGGCGATGTCGTCAACGATCGTCTGCGAGTGGAATCGGAAGGTGTCGACGACGGGCTGCGAGTCCTTTGGGCTACGCCAGGTCTTGGCGGATTCTGGATTCAAATCGGCTGGGGCTACCGAGTCGAAATCGACGTCGTCATTCTGCCAGGCGGCGCGAAGCTCGTCGACGCTGTCGTGGTAAGTCGAACGCAGCCAGACACGAAACGCGGCGGTGCGAGCGGGGTTCAGGTCGTGAAAATCGCCACGGCGATGGTAGAACCACTCTTCCGTTCCCCCTGCGGCCACGTGCAGGCCAATGAGGTGTTTCTCGTAAGAAGATTGCTGGACCCAATCGAGGAGAGCTCCCAGGGCTTCGGCGGTCGCCTCGCGCCAGACAGGCGAGGCAAAGCACTGCCGGAAAGTGGTTCCGTCAGGAAGCTGGCAGCAGCCCTGCGGATGTTCGCGTTCCCACCACAGGGGCGGATCCAAGTGGAGGCGGATGATTACCTGGGCAAGGGGATCGGCCTCGAGCAGGGTGTCGAAGTCCTTCTGGATACTGGAGAAATCGTAGGAATTATGGTCCTTCCAGATCGACGGGCGAAAGGGGCCGATTCCGGAGGTCGGATTGATCCCCCGGTCCCCCAGATAAGCTGGGAAACAGAAGAGATGGATCCCGGCTTGGGCCGCTTCGCGATAGCAGGACGTCTTGGGCAGGTACGACATGTAGGCGAAGGGGGGCACGGGTTGGCCGTTGACGAAGAGTGCCGGCCGGCCGTTGTGCTGCTGGACGGTGGCCGTATCGGCGCGAGAGGTTAACGGGGCGAGCCCCGCGATGAGGCAGAGCAGGGAGGTGATGGAACAGATCCGTGCAGGATGTTCGCGATGGAATCTCATGGTTGCACTTTCTTCGAGCCGCTAACCCAAGTTCGCCAACTGTCGGTATGATATCCCGGTTTTTGCCGGGTGGGCGGTCAAAAGTCTTCACTACATTTCGGTTTCAACTTTTGATTTGTCGGGGCAAGGTCAGGCCGAGACGGTCGAGAAGGATCGCCTGGTGATCGGTTGGCCGGCGGACACAGCGGCGGCGGATTTCGGGACCTTTTCGGGTGGGAAGTACTACGTCGACCAAGCTGATTTCGCCAAGTTCGTCGAAGATGCGACGGGGCTCGTCGCCCAGTCCTGCCGCCTTGGCCATCTGATGCAACGTCTTCCATAACACGTAGGCCAGGAAACAGACCAGGATGTGGGCCTCGACGCGGTCCTCTTTCTGATGCCAGACGGGGCGGACCCGCAGGTCGCTCTTGTGGATCCGAAAGGCCGCCTCGGCTTCGGTCAACTGAATGTACGCCTGCCACAAGTCTTCGGCCGACCAGTCAGTCACGTTGGTCCGCAGGAGATAACAACCCTCGTTCAGGGCGGCCCAGTCTCGCCATGTCTTGTTCTTCGTCCACGACACGACGGTGTTATCGCCGATCTGCTTCACCTCGACCTCGAAGAGTTTGGCCGCCCGACTGTTCTGGGCCATGATCCGACCGATGCGGCGGTCGATGACGTCCTTCTTCCACTTCCGCTTCTGGCAACTTGCCTGCACCTTTTCCAGTGCCTCGTCGATTCGTTTCTCGAACCGCTGGTGCATGGCCTTCTCTTTTTCGCGACGGTCCCGGCTACGGCACAGGATATACGTTTCCTGGCCGCCGTCCGGTGACGGACAGAGCTTGACTTCCAGTCCGTCGCGGATAGCTCGCCAGTCGTCTTTGAGGAGTTCGCGCTCGAATTTCTTCAGTGTGCTCTTCGACGCACCGATGATGTAGCGCCGATTCTCCGATTCCATGAACTTGATGTTTGCCTTGGACATCATGCCGCGATCGCCGCACCAGATGCGGTCGGCCTTGCCGTAACGAGCCTCCATGGTGGTGACGATTTCCTGCCATGTCTTCACGTCGTTGCGGTTGCCAGCGAAGACTTCGTAGCCCAGTGGCATGCCACACTTGCTAACCACCAGCCCAATGCAAACCTGCTTGCAGTCGGGCCGTTTATCGCGTGAATGCCCACGCTGGGCCTTGGGATTGGCCTTGCATTCACCCTCGAAATAGGTGCTCGTCACGTCGTACAAGAGCAGATCGTAGTCGAGACCAAACAGATTGCCGAGGCGGCTTTTCAGGTGCTTTTCGAGCGACTCTTTGTGCGGCAACAGCTTGTCCAAAGCGCGGTACAACCGCTGCTCGTTGACTTTGTCGATCGGGATGCCCAACAACTCGGGCATTGCCGTACGGCCGTAGTATCGCTCGGCGATGTCAAGTTCACTGGACGGATGGCACAACCGGCAAATCGCCAGCACGGCTGCCATCTTGGCCCATGAAATGTCTTCGCCCCCAACCGGCATGACGCGTTCAAACAGTGTGTCCAGATGAAGTTTCCGCATTAGTTCCCACGCCAGCCACGGCCCACCGAAATCGACCTGGTTTTCCACCCGCACGTTGGCCGTGTCCACCTCGACCCACTCGGGTCCGGGCTTCGCGTCGTCATCGAATAGCTGCAATTGCTGGTAGGGGGTCTTCTGCTTGCCCTCAGCCGCCCGCTTGACGCCCCGTCGCTCAGGCTCCTTGAGTTGCCCCAGATAGGCAACCACTCGTTGCCTGGGGCCGCGAGCGGTCCGATACGATTCGACCAGCGCCCAGTAGGCGTGTCGGCGGCCGTCTTTCGTTCGATAACAAGGGCGAATGAACATGCCCAGATTTTAGACCTCCAATGGCCTCAATCAAGCCGAAAGGTCTTCACTACATCGCGATCTGAAACATGTCACCCCATGAATTGCCAGTTCGGCGTCAATTCAGGTAGACTACACCCGATGAGTGACCTGCTTTCGCCCGAAAAAATTCCCGAAAAAATGAATTCCGGGCCACAGCTGGCGAACTTGGGCTAACAAAACCACCGATTGGGCACGTCCATGCCCGTGGGAAACGCGTATGCTTTGTCAGGCTTTCTTGGAGATACAAGGCAGATTTGGGCTGAGAGCAATCGCACAATCAACCGCCGGCCTCAAGGACAGTCGCGTCGAGATGCGAACGTGCATCACGGCAAATCAGTCCGATGTGCCAGGCTCGACAACGCCCGGCGGTACACAAGCCACCGAAACGGGCGCGTAGTTGCAGGTACAGCCTCCAGTGAGATTGGGCATATTGAGCACGCCGTTGGCGGGATAGAGGTTATTGTTCACCGAGCAACCCGGACGGACTCCCAGAAACGGTGTGATTTCGCGGCTTGCCAGGTCAATCCAGGCCGAAGTGCCGCGGTAGCGCGTGGTCAGCAGGTTCGTGCTCGCCCGCGTGCCGGTACATCCCCGGCGGACCCACTTCAGCGGTTCGCCGAGCTGTTCGGCCGATGGAAGGTCGTAAACGACCAAGGTCTCTTCGTTTCCGGTGAGCAGTTTCTGCCCGGCGATCCATCCCGGCAGCCCCGTCTTTGGCAGTCCACCCCCTGTGACGACCAGTCGTTTCTGCGGCGGCGCGGAGTTCCAAGGCAGAGGTTCACCGTCACTACCCCGATAAAAGGCCGCGGGGGTGACGACGATATCAAGCGAGGGGCTATACCGCAACCTGGCACCGCCGGCCTTCTGCCAGAGGCGTTCTCCCGTAGCGAGGTTGATCGCGAACAGACTGCCGTCACGGGTTTCATCTTCGCCGCGTCGCGGGTCGGCCAACTCAGCGCAGAATACCTTGTCTGGGCCCACGGCGAGGTGGAGGGAGGCACGGGCGGCCTCGGCTCGCCAGAGGAGTTTGCCCGTGCGGCGATGGACACAGAGGATGTGCCGGTCACTGCTGCCCACCAGATAATCGTCGGATACGCGGAGATTGGCCCAGGGGGAGTTCAGGTCTTCGGGAAGGGGGATGCGACCTTCTGGCTCGCCCGTGGCCGGATTGAACACCAGGCAAGTCGGGCCGTCGCTCAGGTAGATTGCGTCGTGAAGGGCTACCAGTTCCGTTGTGGGCGAGAGGCTTGGGGAGGGTCCCCACTGGCGATGCCGCGCGTAACGGGTGCCGGGGCGGTCAAGCGGTTCTTGGGACAGCTCGACCTCCCACAGCTTTCGGCCGGTGTAAACGTCGGATACGCGCAGCAGGCCCTGTTCGTAGATGACGAGTCGTCCTGCGGCCACTCGTACCTGGTTTTGCCCCGGGTACTTGTGCCAACGCTGCGACGCACCGAACCAGAGCACAGCGTTGGGGGAGCGGAGTTCGTCTGCCGACGCCCCAGCGCTGGCAGCATCGGCCTCCGCATGGGACCAGTCGGCTGCCCCCGGCAGCGCTCCGGAGCGGGCGAGCAGGAGGAAGTCGCCAGCCTGGCGAACGCTCGCGCCTGAAAACGCATCGGCTGCGACGATCTCTTCCATCCGGCTGCGATCTGCCAGCGGGCCCCATGCACAGGCGACCCCGCCGTAAGGGCGCAGCGTGTGGAATACGGCCTCCGCCAATGCTCGCTCCTGGGCCTGGGCTAAACGGTCCGGGGTTTCCGAGACGACGAGACTGGCCAGGTAGGGTGGGAACGGATAGGTCACGGGATTTCCGACCAGGACGCTCCCGCGCGTGCCGTACAGCCCCGCGACGAACAGCCGCTGGCGAAGTGCGGCCACCTTGCCGGCATCGTCATCCACGGCGATTACGTGCAGAGATGACTGCCGGAGAAGCTCTTCGACCAGACGACCGCTGTCGATTCCCAGAACGAGTGCGTAACCATCACGCACACCGGTGGCGTCGAGAATGGCAGCCGTTCTTGCCGTCGACTCATCGGCAGACAGCGGGGGGGCGTCGGTCATAACGTGCCTGGTCACGTTGCCAGCCGCTGGAGCAGCAAAGGCAAGAATACTTCCCTCCGCCGTTACGACAAACAGCTTGTCGTCGGCAGCCAGCATTCGCGTCGGCGTACCCTCGATCTCCGCTCGCCAGGCGGTCTTCGGCTGCGAGGCGGCCGTGTCGATGGCTTCGACGACACCGGGGCCACCCACGTAGAGCCGGGTGCCGGCCTTCATATGAACGGCAAGGTCTGACGGCAGCTCCCAGATTCGACGAAAGATGCCGCCGAAACTGTCGGGGACCTCATCCTTGGCGCGATACGAGGGAATATTGTCTTTGGTTCTTTCTTGAATCGTATATGCCGTCAAGTCCCGGGCCACGATGCTCTGGTCGCTCTCGTACATCCATTCGGGCGTCATTACGGGCTGGCAAAAGCGGTCGAGTTCGCGCTGATTGGCGCGTTCGATATCCAACCGTGTCCAGCCACCCGGATAGAGCATGGGCTTGTAATCCGTCTGGCCGGATTTCGTGTTTGCGAGCCGTTCCTCATTCGGGCGGGTGATGTCGTACAAGTCGCCCGCGTGACTGAGATACTTGCCGACCCCCGCCACGAACCAGCAGCCTTTCGGCAATCCGACGCGACCTCCCCAGCCGGTCGTGTAGGTATGCCGGTTGCCCGTTTTCAGATCGAAGAAGGCGGGCAGTTGGGTACCGCACGGAACGATCAGCCTGTCACCGACGATCGCCAAATAACCTTGCGGGGTCAAGCCGGCGTCACACCCGATACCGTGGTCCCAGTTGCTCTGGGGGATGCGGTCGCTGTTGGTATTGGACCAGACGGCCTTCCCCGTTTGGGCATCCAGAGCGTGGACGAATACGCCTTCGGTGGGCCAGAGACCTGCGGCGAAGTAGATCACGCCGTCCGCCAATACCGGTCCGCCGCGAGCGGGCCACAACGAGACCAACCGTCCATGACCCAGTACCCTGCGATCCCGGCGGGCTTCGGGCAGGCCGCGGAATTTCCAGCGCAGGGAGCCATCACCGGCGTCCAGGCAATAGAGGTGTCCATCGTCTGATACGAAATACAGATTGCCTTCCCAAGCCACAGGAGCGAAGCGGACAGGCCCCTCGGCAAAGAACCGCCAGCGCTGCTCGCCTGTTTCGGTATCCAGGGCCGTGACGCTGTCGGTGACCATCGAGGGGACGAACATCGTGCGGCCAAGGACAACGGGCTCGTAGGACGCGTCGTAGGCGAGCCGAAGCTCGTGGGGAAACGCAGGCTGGGGAACTGGAAGGGTTTGTGTCCAGCGTAGGTGGAGAAGGGCGGGCAACTCGCTCGGCGATGCCGCGGTACGCCCTGCGTCGTAGCGGAACTGCGGCCAATCGCCGGCCCGCACCTGACCGGCCAGCAGCAGAACCGCCGGCCACACCAGAAAGAGACGCCTATTCATGAGTTCTCTCCTTTCGGGCCTTGAACCGTGTCGCCCTTGCGAAGTACCCGCATGTCGAACGTGGTGCCTCGCAGACCACGCCCTTCGCTACGCTCAGGGAGGTGCCACCAGGGTGGCAGTTGTTTCAAGTGATTTGTGACCGCGGCCCTTTTCGTGGTTCCACGGCCGCACGGTCTGACACGCCCGATTCTACGGTTCCGGGCGGCGACCTGCAAATCCAGGCATATCTGCCCGGGGTGTTTCTACTGCGAGGCATTGTCCGACGGCGATCGCTTCCAGCATCGTGCGGTAATCCGGATCGTCGGCAGAGGAGAACAGAAGGGTCGCGTGGCCGTCGGGGTCCGTGCTGATCCCGCGGCCGCCCGCTGCTTTGGAGAGGTGAGAGGTCAACGCCGGGCTAAGCGCCGGGTTTGTGAAATTGATCCATGCGAAGCGGCCCTCCCAATCGATGGTGGTGTCGAGTTTGCCGTGGCACTCGGCGCAGCGGCGGTCGTAGACGCCGAGGAAGTTTTTGGCGTACCACTCAGAAGGCTGCCCTGTGGCAGCATCCCAGCAGAGATCGCGCCAGCCGGGGGAGTCGGGCCGGCTGTCGGCATAGGTGCCGTAGTAGGGAACGTTCGCATCGATCCAGGCGTAGATCCGTTGCCTGTCTTCCAGGGGAACCGGGCGTCCCACGTGGGACTGTTCGAGGTAGTCGGGCAGGCGGCTGGCAAAGGTGCCGGTGGTCAGCGGCTGATTGACGGCGGTGGGAGTGCGGAGGAGCCAGAAGAAGTGAACGAGCGGTTTGCCCTTGGCCGCCTCCTCAAGGAGCATTTCACCTGTGTCCATGTTGTGCTGCCGGTAGGACCGGCTGCGACCGAGAAGATTGTCGTAGGACATGCTGAAGTAGCGGGTCTTGTCGCCGGTGAGGTCGTAGCCGCCGCCGGGATCGGCCCCGCTGTGGCAGTCGACACAGTACCTGTCCAGTACGGGCTGAACCAGGGAAGGGTAGTCAAGAATGCCGTCGTGGCCCCAGGTCGGAGGCGCGAGGTTCCTGGGAGGACGATGGGCCGCGATGGGGAGGCCGGAGGCGGATCGCGGCGAGGTTTGGCGGGGCTCATGGCAGCCGATGCAACTGAGGCGTTCACCCGGCATGAGCTGGAGGGCGGAAGTCATCCGCTGCAGCTCGCGTCCCTGGTCGTCGAGCACCTGGAAGTAGATCTCGCGGAGGGCGGGCACGCGGAAGTGGGCCGAACCGTCCTCCTCGACGGGCACGGTGCCCCAATCGCGTTTGGCGTAGTAGGTTCCGTAGCTCATCAGCGGCGACTGGTCGAATGCCCGGATGCGGAGGTCTTCGGTCTTGCGAACCTGTTCCATGACACGAATCGACTTCACCTGTCCACGGGCGATCGCGGGTTCCAGGCCAAGATAGACGTCGGCCAACATGACGGTACCGGTCGGGTTGCCTTGGGTGGAACTGGGGGCCACGGGGAGTGCGTCGGCACGTGGAGGAATGGACACCGGCGCCGATCTGGGCGTGAGGGGAAGGGGAAAGTAGCAACCGTGCACGGGGTCTTCGTAAAGCAGCCGTTTGCGCCCCTCGGCGTTGAGGAGGTAGATGCGGTAGCGCTCCAGCTCGGCGTCGCCATGCGAACAGAGGAAGGCATGGTCGCTGAGCGGGAAGGGGTCGCGATAGGCCCATTCCTGCCGATTGTCGGCGATGGTATCGAATTCGGTGGTGACATAGCGAAAACCTTTGCCTTTCGGTTCTTCGGGCCCGGCGCTGCGATCGATCAGACCGATCGCGCCGTGGGGAAAGCCGTGATGAGGGGCGAAGGTGGCAACGACGCGGTCGTTGCGGTTGGGCAAGGGCCTTGCCTGCCAGAAGGTGCCCACGTCGCGAACGGTGTTGCCGAAATAGAGCTGGTAGGCAGTGCCGTCGGGATACTGGGTCCAGAGGCTCTGCCGGTAGGTGAGGTCGCGGTCGATGTATTCCCAGCGGGTGAAGAGGACCCGGCCGTCGGGAAGCATCTGGGGGCTGAAATCCGAAAGGGTGTTCATGCTGACGCAGCGGATGCGGCTGCCATCGGCCGCCATGCAATAGAGGTTGGAGGCCGGCCCGGGTTGGCATACGGTGTGGCCAAAGCGGCGCGTGGAGACGAGGATGACATCGCCGTTGGGCAGGGGGCATGGGCTTACATCGTAGAAGGGGCCGTCCGTCAATTGCTTCAAACCGGTTCCATCGGTTGCGATCCGCCAGAGGTGCCAGTGGGGCTCATCCTTGCGGCGATAGGAGAAGAAGAGGGTCTGGGCGTCGTCGGAGATGTTCAGGTCGTAGATGCAGCCCTCGGGATCTTCAAAAATCGTTCGGGAGGGGAGGCCGGGCCCGGTGGGATCGACGATGCGGATGCTGCAGCCCGGCGCCCGCGGCTGCGACATCCAGAGGTCGAGCCCGACGGCGTTGGGGGCGCTCAGGGGATGACGGGTGACCAGGGCCATGGGCGGCAGCGACTGGCGACGAAGGCCCTCGGGCCACGCCGAGTCGTCGGATTCGGCATACACGCGGAAGAGGTTGATCGAACCGGGCGACTTGAGCTTGACGACCAGACGCCCGCTGCTGCTGGAGGTTTGCGGTTGCAGCGAGAAGGGCAGCGGCTCCAGCGACCCTGAAGGGACGCTCAGTCTCGACTCGGCCAGGACCGAGCCGGATGCGTCGTGCAGGCCGACCCAGACTTCGGAGTCGCCGGCGGGGCTCGTGGCCCACAGATAGCCTCGGCAAGTTTCGCCGGCACGGAGAGGAAGGCCGCCGGCGCCGGGGCCGCGGTACTGGATTCCCGCTTCTCCCTGGCCGGCGGTGAAATCGATTCGCTGCGACGGAAGCCGGCCGGGAGCCGACGGCGGCTCGAGGGCCAGAGTCACCTGGGCGTCTGCCTGCGTGTGGGGAAACCAGTCGCGGCAGACCTGCTGGGCCGACTCGGCGGGTGGGGCCAGAGGGACCAGCTCGCGTTTGCCGTCCTTCTCCAGCCACAGGTTGCGGTATCGCGCCTCGCGCTGCCAGGGACGAAGGGCGATCTGGCCACTGGCGAGCGGGTGTTCCGAGTCGTGGTACGTGTGGATCAGGGTGCCGTCGACATAGACCTTCAGCGTTGTGTCCGTCATTTCCACCACCAGCGCAATCCAGCGGCCGACCGGAACGCTGCAGGGAAAGTAGCCGATCGGTTCATAGTTCTGCCGGTGACGGGCGAGATGGAGGACCTGCCGGTCGGCGTAGAGCGACACCTCGTACCCATTCCACCTGTCGGCGCCGACACCGGCCTGGCTCACCTTGACCAGGAGGCCGATGTTGCCGCCCTGATTGTCGGTGAAGAACAAGTCGACACCGACCTTGCCGGTGGAGATGATCGCATCCTGGAGAACGAGCTTCGGGCCTGCGGCGGGTTTCACGGAGACGACACCGTCGGCAACCTCCCACTGGCCGTCAAGGGTCTGGAAGCGGGCGACCGCCGGCGGAGACTCTCTTTGGAAGAAGCAGGCGTCGACAAGGACTTGCGGCACCTGGGCAGGGGCCGCCTGGGAGGGGAGAACGGCAAGTGGGGAAGACGCCAGGAGGGCAGCCACCGCTGCCAGATGTTGTATCGTCATGATCAGCGGGAAAGACTTGGGGGCCATGAGAAAGGGAACGACCAACAGAGCCGTCCGAATGATAGCCGTGCACTGCCCCCGTCGCAACTTGCCGGTCCGAAAAACGGTTGCCGCCGGGCCGTTGCCAGGGGCTGCCGGAGGCGCGAGTATACAAGACGACATGAATTGATTGCCGCTTTGTGCAGGTCATGGCCAACGACGACAAGGCCGTGCTGTGGCGCGCGGCTGTGTACATCCATGCCCGTGGGAAACTCGTGCGTCTTGTGAGGGCTTCTTAGTGCCGCTGCCAAGACCACCGGCTGTGTACATCCATGCCCGTGGGAAACTCGTGCGTCTTGTGAGGGCTTCTTA
>CAYSCH010000203.1:0-16732 GCA_964429355.1 uncultured Planctomycetaceae bacterium
TACCAAAACTCTCCCGCCCGGGGAATGTCTCATTTCCGACCACGCGCGGTATATCTTAGAGCCGATCCCAAAACTGCTGCCGCTCCTACCGTTTTCCGCCCGTGGGAGACCTTTCTTGTGGTTTTGGGATAGGTCCTTAAAGACGTCAACAGAACCTTTCACGGTTCCGTACAGTGTTGCGGATCCCAGGAGACAAACATGAAAACAGATCTCCGACTGAGAACTTGGGCCGGCCCGCTGACCGCCGGATCGTTCGTCGTGATGGCGGTGACCGGAATTCTGATGTTCTTTCATCTGAATTTCGGCGCGGTGAAGGTCGCCCACGAGTGGCTGGGCTGGCTTCTGGTCATCGGAGCTGCCGCGCATCTGGTGGTGAATTGGAGACCTTTCCTTGCGTACTTCCGAAAACCGATCGGAGTCGGCATCATGGCGGCCATGTTTCTATTGGGAGCGATTTCGCTGTTTCCCGCGGGCGAAGGTCCGGGGCATCATCCCCCCTTTCTGCAAGTGGCAAGGGCGTTGGAGTCATCCCCGCTGTGCCTCGTTGCTCAAGTCGCCAAATGCAGTCCGCAATCTGCTTTAGACGAACTGAGAACCCAGGGAGTGCAGGTCCAGGACGAGACGCAGACCATTTCCGAGATCGCGTCCGCCAACCGAAAGCAGAGCCTGGAGATATTGGCATACGTGATGGGCAATGGGAACGGGTCGATGGGAGGTCATGTCGCGCGGTGACGCTCTCAATGCGGACGGTGCGGCCCAAGACGACAGGGCCATCGCAGCCATCGGCTCGATGGGAAAGCTGGTCCAAGTTCGACGTCGTGAGCCAGATTCTGAATTCCCCCGTCCAGCCCGTCCTTGCCCGCCTGGCATGTTGACGCGGCCGACACTCTGCCTGGAACGACCGCGACGAAGCATCCGCCGATCGATCTTGGCCAATTCTCCCTTAAAAGTGGGGTTTATGGCACCTCTCACCGAAATCTAACACAACACAACTCCTTGGCAAACAACCAGATCGGGCTGGGACGGGTACCGTCGTCCGACCTCCCCCTTGGCTGGAGTTCGAGCCCCGGGTAACCTTCCGTCGTGAGATACGCACTGCCCATTCTGATGCTCGTCTGCCCACTGGTGGCGACCTTTCTTGGCTGCGACGGGCCTGAGGACGGCTCGAAACCGGCTGAAAGCAGCGCAATCCTGGTCGAGGGATCCGACACCATGGTCAACATCGCCCAGGCCTGGGCGGAGCGATACCATGCCAGCTACCCTGATGTGAGCGTGCAGGTTCTCGGAGGAGGGGCGGGCGTCGGAATCGCCAGTCTCACCGACGGCAATTGCGACATGGCTAACTCCAGCCGCGACATCAGCCCAAAGGAAGCCGAGACGATCCGCGCCAAACGCGGAACCGATCCGGTCGAGCACATCGTCGGTTTCGACGCACTGGCCATTTACGTCCATCCCGACAACCCGATCCAGTCGATCTCCCTGGAGGAACTGGCCGAGATCTTCGGCGACGGAGGTTCGATCACCCGTTGGCCCCAACTGGGCATCGCGCACCAGTCACAGGGGCACGACGAGATCGTTCGCCTCGGGCGGCAGAACAGTTCCGGAACCTACACCTACTTCCGCGAGGCGGTGCTGGGCAAGAAACGGGATTTCAAGCTCGGATCCGTGGACCGGAGCGGCTCGAAAGACCTGGTCGACCTGGTGTCGCGAACCCCGTTGGCCATCGGTTACAGCGGGATGGGCTACGCCGTGCCGGGCGTCAAGATGCTTCCCGTCTCCAAGCGGAAGGGCGAGCCTGGCGTCGCACCGACCGTGGCCAACGCGAGGAACCAATCCTATCCGCTGACACGGGCCCTGCAGATCTACTCGGCCGGCGAGCTCCAGGGTCCGGCCGCGGACTACATGGAATGGATCATGTCGCCGCCCGGGCAGGAGATTGTCGTGGAGCTGGGCTACGTGCCCATGCGGGAACTGGAGTGAGCTGGTGGCAGTGGGCGAGTACCCTATGGAACAATCGGAAAGACCGATCCCCAACAGGCCGGCGCATACGGCGTCACGGCTCCACCGCCTTTTCGATTCGGCCGAATCGACCGTCGCCGAAGTGGCGATTCGCCTCTGCGGCTACAGCGCCATCCTTTTCGTCTTCGCCATTCTGTTCTTCGTGTTCCGCGAAGCCGCACCGATGCTCTTCGGGAAACTGGACCTGGTCGAATTCGTCAGCAGCCCCAACTGGCGCCCTTCCTCCGAAGTCCGCCCGCAATACGGTATACTCGCCCTGCTCGTGGGCACGTTGTCGGTAACCGGCTTGGCCATGGCCCTGGCGGTGCCGCTGGGCCTGGGGGCCGCCGTGTATATCTCCGAGTTCTCGACGGGCAAGGTCAAGGAAACGCTCAAGATCGTGATCGAACTTCTGGCGGCCATTCCGTCGGTCGTCTGGGGATTCATCAGCTACATGCTCCTCGCCCCGATAATCGTCGACCTCACTGGCGCGCCGGTGGGTGTGAACCTGCTCAACGGCGGTGTCGTGCTGGCCCTGATGAGCGTGCCGATCATCGTCTCGGTTGGCGAAGACGCCCTCAAGGCCGTGCCCGACTCCTACCGTGAAGCCGCCCTGTCCCTGGGCGCCAGCCGCTGGGAGATGGTCTACCGGGTGTTGTTTCCGGCCGCCAAGAACGGCCTGTTGGCTGCCGTGTTGCTGGGGGTCGGCCGCGCCATCGGCGAGACCATGGCCGTGCTCATGGCCACAGGGCATGCCGTGCAAATCCCCAACAGCCTCCTCGACCCGGTCTGCACGCTGACCGCCACGATCGCAGCCGAACTGGGCGAGACCGTCTACGGTGGTCCGCACTACCGCATGTTGTTCGTGATCGGGCTGGTCCTTTTTGCCGTCACGTTTTGCGTCAATCTGATCGCAGATATCGTGGTCAAGGGAATTGGCAATGAACAGCGCCTCTGAACTCGACGCCGGTCCGGCCGTGAACTACTTCGCCGCCACACCGCTGGAGAAGTGGAAGCGATGGAAGGAATCCATTGCCAAGACCGTGTTCCTGGCGATGACGCTGGCCCTGATCCTGCCTTTGATCCTTATCCTCACAACGCTCCTCCTGAAGGCCTGGCCGGCTCTGTCGCTGGCCTTCGTCATGGAGAACCCCAAGGATTATATGACCAAGGGCGGGATCTGGGCGCCCCTTGTGGGAACGTTCTTCCTCGTGTTGGGATCCCTGCTGGCGGCCGCCCCTGTGGGCATTCTGGCGGGAGTGTATCTCAACGAGTATGCCCGTGACAGCTGGCTGACTCGGATCATTAATCTTGCCGTTGTGAACCTGGCGGGGGTACCCAGCATCGTGCACGCCCTGTTCGGTGTGGGCGCCTTCGTGCTGGCAGCCCACATGGGTCGCTCGCTGGCGGCCGCCTGCTGCACACTGGCGGTGATGACACTCCCTGTGATCATCACCAGCACGCGGGAAGCCCTGGCCTCCGTGCCCATGTCGTTTCGCGAAGCCTGCTGGAATCTCGGGGCCACCCGCTGGCAGACGATCCGCACCATCGTTCTGCCCAACTCGATCAGCGGAATCCTCACCGGCGTGATCCTGCAGGTCTCACGGGCGGCCGGCGAAACAGCGCCGATCCTGTTCACCGGGGCCGTGTTCTACGTGCCTGTGGCCGATCATGGCTGGCAGTCGTTTTTTCCTTACGGACCCGGCGACCGCTGCATGGCCCTTTCCATGCACCTCTTCACCCTCGTGACCCAGGTGTCGGGGGTCGCCGAAGAGACCCAATACGGCACGGCGGTCGTACTGATTGCCCTGGTTCTTGCGGTCAACAGCCTTTCGATCGGGCTGCGGGGGTACCTGCGCTCGCAGAAGCGATGGTAAAAGCCCCATGGACGTGCATATCCATTTCCAAAACGTGAACGTCGCCTACGGCCCCAAACCGGCCCTCCGCGATCTGTCTCTGACGATCCCCCGTCGCGAGATCCTGGGAATCATCGGACCGGCCAATTCCGGAAAGACGACCCTGCTGAAGTGCATCAACCGCACCATCGACTTCGTAGCCTCGGCTCGCGTGACGGGCCAGGTCCTGGTCGACGACCAGGACGTCTTCCGGATCCGCAATGTGTACCAGTTGCGCCGGAGAATCGGCATGGTCTTTCCGCTGCCGGTGGGGTTGCCCCTGTCGGTCTACGAGAACGTGGCCTACGCCCCGCGCCGGGAGGGAATTCGCGACCGCCAGCAGCTCGATGAGCTGGTGGAGAAATGCCTTCGCCAGGCCATGCTCTGGGACGAAGTCAAGGACCGCCTCGACCTGCTCGGCACCAAACTTTCCGGCGGCCAGCAACAGCGTTTGACCCTCGCCAGGGCCCTATCCCTGCAGCCGGAAATCCTCTGCCTCGACGAGTTCTCCATCGCGATCGACCCGGTAACGACCATGAAGATCGAGGACATTCTCCGCGAGCTGAAGAACGAAATGACGATCGTGCTGGTGACGAATCTCGTCCAGCAGGCACGGCGGCTGGCCGATCGCACGGCCTTCCTCAGCGATTCGCGGCTGATCGAGGTCGACCAGACCGAAAAACTCTTCACCCACCCGGCCAACCGGCTGACCGAGCGCTATGTAAACGGAGACTTCGGATGACCGCCACCGAGGCAGCGCCCAGTGCGGCCCCCAGCATCTGCGCCCGCAATCTGAATCTCTGGTACGGCACATTCCAGGCCCTTCGCGACGTGAGCCTGGAAATCAAGCCGGGCATCGTCACCGCGCTCATTGGCCCTTCGGGCTGCGGCAAGACCACCCTGCTGCGTTCTTTCAACCGCATCAACGAACGCTACGGCAACGTGACGACGACGGGCGAGATCACTATTCTCGGCAAGAATATCTACGATCCCGACGTCTCCCTCACCAAGCTCCGCGCGACCGTCGGGATGGTCTTTCAGCGGCCCAACCCGCTCCCCATCTCGATCTACGAGAATGTGCTGTTCGGCATCCGTTCGCACACATCGCGCGGCCAGTTCAGCCGCAGCCAGCGCGACGCGCTGGTCGAGACTGCCCTGCGAGACGTACAATTGTGGGACCAGGTCAAGGACCGGCTTGGCAAGAGCGCCACCCGATTGACCCTCGAACAGCAGCAGAAGCTCTGCATCGCACGGCTCCTGCCGCTCAAGCCGCGGGTGATGCTCATGGACGAGCCCTGCTCGGCCCTCGATGCCGAAGGAATCGAAAAGATCGAGCTGCTCCTGCAGGAATTGCGGAAGACCTACACGATCCTGATCGTCACCCACAGCATGGCCCAGGCCCGTCGCGCCAGCGACGAGTGCGTCTTCATGCTAATGGGCCGGATCGTCGAGCACGACGACACTCTGAAGGTGTTTCTCAATCCACGGGAGAAGGAAACCGAAATGTATGTGACCGGCCGGTACGGCTGAGTGACCTTGCCTGATTCGCAGAAAGATCGTCGTTATGAAGGTAGCCGCGTGGGCTTGCCCCTCGGTGGCACGACCCTGAGAATAGCGAAGGGCGTGGTTTGTGTGGCCGGTAGCCCCGGTCGCCCGCGCTCGAGTTCCGTCCGTTTTTTTGCCCACGAACTCTGTCAGCCCTGTCCCATTGAGATCCTCCAGCGCCCTGGCGCAGTTTCGTACCGGAATCACGCAAGGCCATTTGGCGATGGTAATCATATCCGTCTCGCAGGACAGGTCTGTAACCTGCAACCTGTCTCGCGCAGGGTGCATTCCTGCCCTGCGGCACGAGAACGTGTCCTGCAGCGGTCGAGAAATTGGAGTCTATCATGTCATTGCACTTGCAGCGGGAAATGGAGCACTTGAAGAAGCAGCTCCTGTCGCTCTGCACCCTGGTCGAAGAACAGGTGGAGATGTCGATCCGGGCGCTCGTGGAGCGCGACATCGAGCTGGCCGTCGCGGTCAAGAACCGCGATAACGATATCGACCGCCGCGAGGTTGAGGTGGAGGAGGAATGCCTGAAAACCCTGGCTCTCCACCAGCCGGTGGCCGTCGACCTGCGGTTCGTGGTCGCCGGCATGAAGATGAACAACGACCTGGAACGAATCGGCGATCTGGCAGTCAACATCGCCCGCAAGGCGGTTTCCTTTGCCCGTGCCACGCCGATGGAGATTCCTTTCGATATCTCCGGCATGTGGGAGAAGTCCCGCCGGATGCTCCGCGACAGCATCCAGTCGCTGATCAATCGCGACGTCGAACTGGCACGTAGCGTGTGCGCCCGCGACGACGAAGTGGACCAGATGAAACACGAGATTCGCCAGAATGCCGTGGAAATGATGATCGCCCAACCGGACCGCATCCCCCCCTTGCTGACTCTCCTGGCAGCCGCACGCAATCTCGAGCGCATCGCCGATCACGCCACCAATATTGCCGAAGACGTCATCTACATGGTGGAAGGCTCGATCATCCGCCATGGAGCTGGCAAGTGAGACTGCGGGAGCTGTGACATGGCCGAGGAATTCGTAGGCGAAGCCATTCAGCCGGTCGCCGGTACGATGGACGCGGCCGCCATGAGCACGGGTGGGCCCGGCCTTCCTCGGCAATTCCGCTGGAGGCGGCAAACCATTCAAGTCGCCCGGGTGCTCAAGACCTGGCGCGAAACCGGACCCTGCCATCACGGCAGCGGCGAAGCCTACGCTCGCAAGCACTGGTTCGAAGTGGTGACCGACTCCGGCGAAACGATGAAGATCTATTTTGAGCGTCAGGCCAGATCGCGAAAGAACACGACCCGGTGGTGGTTGTTCACTGTCGACAGATCGCAGGCGGAGACCAGCAACATCCAGGATGATCGCGGCCTCGAACCGCCCCGGTGAATCCTGGCTCCCAACGTTCGGCCGTCAGTAGAGGGAGGGATCGATGGTCCCGGAATTGCCAACCCCACTCCTTCGAATGGATGCAGCGGCCCCGGCGGAACCGTTGCCCGACGAGGCTGTCCGCGAAATGCTGCTGGCCAAAGGCCACGCCCTTCTTCAGGTCATCGCCGCACACACGGCCTATCACGCGGGCGAGTTGGCAGTCTGGCGGCGCGCGATCGGTCGACAGCCGGTCGGAGTGTTCCTCTGACCCCGCCTCCCGCCCGTGTTATATTTGCCCTGTTCGGGAGCCTCATTTGTCAGACGCCCGCCTGTGGTAAACCTTGAGGGAATCGGGATAATGATGGGCTTGCGGTGGAGTAGAAGTCCGGGTCGCACATGCAGGCATAAATGGGAACCCCACTCAAATTCGTCCTCGGTTTGCTTCTGGCCGGCATTGCGCTGGGGCGGATCCGCCGGGTGCGCCACGTGGCGGCGCGGTGTGCCGCACACATTGGCTCCATGGAGACACCATCGTCATGAGCGAACCTGAAGAAAGCCAGCGAGTGTGCGAACACTGTGGAGCCCCCCTCCCTCCGGATGCCGATACGTGCCCGCTGTGTCCTGGCCGCCCCGACCCCGCCATGCCGACCGGCGAATCGCCCTTCGACCAGACCGAAAGCCACGCCCCAGTCCAATTCAGCCTGGCCAGCATGATGCTTTGGATAACGCTGGCCGCCGTAGTCCTGGGAGCGTTCAGCGTGTTTCCCCCCCTGGGTGTCGTTCTGCTGATCCTGGCCATGCCGGCGGCCATCCGCACGGCAATCCTTGCCGCGCAGCGCGGAGCTGCCGGCCGCCCCTTGGACATGCAAACCAAAGCCAGGGTGTTCCTGGGAACGATGGGCCTTCTGGCCGCGATCGCAATTTCCGTTGTGGGTGCGTTCGTCGCCACTTGCTTTCCGCTGGGGGCGGCCGGTTTTGGTGCGCAATCGGGATTCCTGATCGGCTTTGCGTTGCTTGCCGGGATCGGCGTCGCAATCTTCGTACTCTGGGTGCTAGTCCGCAAGTCTCGTCGTTTCTGGCCAAGAGGGGAGTAAGTCATGGCAGGCAATGGTGGATGGCAGGATCCCTCTCCCCCTCAGTCTCCGTTCCGGGTCCAACCTCCGAGCAATCGAGTTCGCAACGGCTGCCTGGCTGCCGGCGGCGTTTTTGCGATCTCCCTGGCGATAGCTGCCCTCGTTATCTTGCTCCTCATTCTGGCGGTGCTCTCCGCGCTGTTTTCGATTTGCTCGGGAATGAAATAGAGATCCTCCAATGCCTTGGACCTACCCCGCCCTCATGCTGGCTGCCGTCGTGACCGGACTACTCCTCTTCCGGTTCGCGCAGAAACCGCCGGCAATGACCGGGCGGGAAAAACTGGCAGTGTTCCTGGGCGGCTTCTGCGGGGGTATGATCGGCGCCCGATTGCCGTTTCTTCTGGCCGACTGGCAGGGGCTCCTCGATGGTTCCGCTTGGCTGGCCAATGGCAAGACGATTGTTTCCGGCCTCGTCGGCGGCTATCTGGGTGTGCAGATTGCCGAGTGGGCCATGGGCATCCGCCAGCGGATGTGCGACAGCTTCGCCGTACCGTTGGCGGGCGCCATGGCTGTGGGACGGCTGGCCTGTTTCAGCGGCGGGTGCTGCTATGGCAAGGTGACGTCGCTGCCCTGGGGTGTCGATTTTGGCGACGGCTTCCTGCGCCATCCAACGCAGATTTACGAGTCCCTGTTTCATCTGCTCGCCGCCGTCGTGCTGTTCCAGCTCCAGCGCCGCGAGCTCTTTCGCGGTCAACTCATCAAGCTCTACTTTGTCTCCTATTTCGTCTATCGATTTCTCACCGAGTTCATCCGGCCGGAGCCTCCCTTATGGCTTGGCCTGACCGGATACCAGTATGCCGTGCTCCTCCTGGCGGTTTTCTTCACCGTGTGGTGCTGTCGGGGCTGCCAGCCGTCAGGGGCACGCGGGCTCGCCCGTTGGATGCTCCCCTTTTTCGCCGAAGGCTCGGCACCACCGCGGAAAGACAACGGCCACTTCGTCAAGGCGACTCGGGCCCTGTGCCCGGCGTGCCTCACCGCGGTCGCCGGTGAAACTTACGAACAAGAGGGCAGAGTCTACCTGCGGCGCAACTGTCCGAAACATGGCGAGACAACGTCGCTCGTCAGTTCGAACCGGCAGCACTACTATCTCCGCGACGAGGTGATCCATCCGCCACCCGGCCAGACAAGTTGCTGTTCCACTTCGCCGGGGCATAAGACGTGCGTTGCCCTCCTTGAAATAACCGGTGCCTGCAATCTCACCTGCCCGGTCTGTTTCGCCGACAGCTCGAAGGGGCGACACCGGTCGTTCGAAGAACTGCGCTCGGATCTGGAGCGGTTTCTCCACACACGGGCACCGCTCGAGGTCCTCCAGCTCAGCGGTGGTGAGCCGCTCCTGCATCCCGATCTGCTGCGGATCGTCGATCACGTCAAGACGCTGCCCATCGATGCGATCATGATCAACACCAACGGGCTGGAATTCCTCCGCAGGCCGGAACTCGCTTCGGAACTGGCCCGGCGCACGCCGGGACTGGAGTTGTATCTCCAGTTCGACGGGCTGAAACCGGAAAACTACAAGACCCTCCGCGGAACAGATCTCTTGGAGAAGAAGCTGGCGGTGCTCCGGCAAACTGCCGAGTGCGGCCTCCCGACAACGCTCGTCTGCACAGTCGCCAGGCGGGTCAACGAAGACCAGTTGGGGCCGTTACTGCGACTCGGTCTCTCGGTTCCCACGTTGCGAGGCATCTGTTTTCAGGCAGCCACCTGGACCGGTCGTTTCCAATCCCAGACAGATCCTCTTGATCGAATCACCCTGGCAGACGTGGTCCGTCTCGCCTGTGAACAAGCCAACGGGCTGCTTGCCCCCGCCGACTTCAAGCCCCTTCCCTGCTCTCACCCAAACTGCTGCAGCTTCACGGTTATTTCCCGGCGCCGTGGCAAGCCGTTACTCCCCTTGACGCGAACGGTTCGACTCGAGGATCATGTCAATCGATTGGCCGACCGAGTGAATTTCAATTTGGACGACGCACGCCGGTGCTGCAGTCCGGCAGCGGATCCGGCGGATTTCTTCCGCGTGTTCATCAAACCGTTCATGGATGCCCACACGTTTGACGCGGAGCGTGCTGAAGAGTGCTGCATCCACGTGATTCGGCCGGGAGGTGAGGCCGTCTCCTTCTGCCGGTTCAATGTTCTCCAGCGTCACGTCCCCTCGGCGGAAATTTTCCTGAAGAGTGACATCCCGATTCACGAGGTTGTCGATGCACAACAGTGAAATTCGTGTCGGCGAATTCCCTCACGATCCTGGTCGCCCAGGAAGCCTGACCTGGATCGTCGCGATGATGGTGGTGGCAGGCGGGGCTGCGCCTGTTCTCCTGTATTGGTTGCTGTTCGGCTGGATTCCCACGGTCACGCCCGATGAAGCAAAACGGATGCTTCGCGAACCGAAGAGTGCTGCCGCACTCGTCGATGTCCGTGATCCGGCGCTTTTCGCGGCAGGGCACATCGACGGGGCAGTCAATTGGCCACTGTCCGACATCGTTTCGGCCAACAACACTGGCGACGTTCCCGTGTCCCTCGCCAACCAGACGCTGCTGCTGGTTTGTGACGTGGGAATGGCCAGTCGACTGGCTGCCTGGCGGCTCGGCGATTCTGGCTTGGCGAAGGTGTTCAACGTTCGCGGGGGAAACCAGGAATGGATGCGGAGTTATGCCCAGGAAATCGGAGCCCGGTTCCGCCCCACTCCGGCCGATTTCCCAGAGCTCCTCAGAAAAACGGATCCCCCACATGGTGAGCTGTTCGATCGCTGGAGGATTGGTGCGGATCGAGTCCAAGAGTTCCCCTTCCGTCTGTCGCCCCTGGGCGAGCAGGTGGCCGCCGTTCTGGCCTACTTCTTCATCAAACCTGTCTACATGCTGCTCTCCCTTGCGTTGGCCGTCCTCCTCTGGAAACGGCAAGAGCCTGATCTCACCGCACTTCGCTGGAGCATGCTCGCATTCTTCCTGGGAGAGGGCGCCTGCGCGGTCAACTACGGGCTCTTCCGAGAGACATCCTACCTGTTCGAATACCTGCACAGCTTCGGCATGCTGTGCGCGTTCGGTTTCTTCTTCTATGCATTCCTGGAGGGCATCGATCGCCGCATCCTCAGGATCAGCGCCTCCGACCAGCGTTGCGCCGCTCTGGGGCTCTGCCGGCGCTGCATGAAGAACCCATCCCACAGCCACAGAGAAGGCCCTCTACGGGCGGAGATCAACAGGGGCGACGGGACGTTTGGGACCGGCGCCAAACACACGGGTGTCCCCTGCGGACTCCAACGCACGTTCGTGTTCCTCACCGCAGGGCTGATAATCGTCGCCATGATGGTTCCGACGGCCGACTGGCAGGACGGTTCCTACAACACCTACGTCTTCGGCCAACTTTACCACTACGCCCACCTGCGAGTGTTCCAGCAGTTCGAGAACTGGTACTGCCCTTTGGCAGCGGTCCTCTGCCTGGCAACTTCGCTTACGATTCTCGTGTGGTCTGGCGACGTCGCCCGAGCCAAGATTCCCTTCGCCGCCGGCGTCGGAGCCTTGGGCTTTGGCATGTTGCGAATGATCCTCGGGAGTGCCTACGATCAGAACCGGGTCTGGTTCCTTTTCTGGGAGGAAGGCACCGAAATGCTGTTCATCGCAGGGATCGGCGTGGCCCTGTGGATCTTCCGTCAGGGGCTCTTTCCCATCTCGGCGACCCGCGAATCGCCACACCCGTCTGAAGTCAACCCATCACCCGCATGATCAGGTCTGCCGACTTCTCGACTCCAAACCGCTCGACGTTGATCACCATGTCGTAGATGCTCGCGTCGTCCACTTCCTGGTGGAAGAAATGCCGCACGAACTCGCGCCGCCCGCGGTCGAGCTGGTGCATCAACTGGCGAGCTTTCGCCAACGGCAGCTCGTGATACTCCATGATCTGCCGAATCCGGTACGACTCCGACGCAACCAGGCGAATGGCAAGTCCGTGATCGCGAGGCAACAGGAACTGCGCGCCCCGCCCCACGAAGATCGCGTTGCCCTTCTTGGCTGCCGCGAGGAAGATGCGGTTCAGCCGGGTCAGATACTTCTCGTGGGAGATGATTTCCCGGTCCAGCCAGGATCCGAAGATGTCGTAGGCCCAGTTCATGGTCGTCTCGTCGACCGCCTCGAGCACTGGCCGCGAGACCTGGTATCGGTCGGCTAACTGGTCGAGCACACCTTTATCCAGCACCTCCCACCCAAGCTTCTTGCCGAGCACTTCGGCCACTTTGCTTCCCCCAGCTCCGGCTTCGCGCGATAGGGCAATGTAGCTGGCCACACGCTCATGGATTGCATCGGGCTGGTCGATCCGTGTCGTCCGATCGGCAATCTCCTGCGTCCTCGCAAACGCCTGCATCTTGCGCTCGGCCGCCGCAGCCGTTTTCGGCTCTAGCCAGGTTTGATCGTGCACAATCCACCTCCTTTCCTGGAGTTGGACGGAAGCTTTAGGGAAGGGGGCTTTTTCCTGCGCCTGCAGATTCACCCTGGGCGTGGGAAACCCGCAGGCTCAGATGCCGGCAGCTACAAGTTCCGGCAGATCGCTCGTTCCTCCTTCATCATGAACGGAAGACAAATTTGGCTCGAACAAGCCCACTCCCTTCCCAAGAAGAGTTTCGCCCCGTCTGTCTCGATTATAGCAGCTAACATCAGAATTCGGCGCTCTTTCCGTAAATTCGGGGGGGATAATCGGCTGAGCATGCGAGGGGGCCGTCTGAATTCTCCCAAAACTCTGGGTTCATATATTGAGATAGAATCTCATCTCCATGATTATCTTTTCTGCCAACGACGGGTGCCATCTGCGAATTCCCTCAGGAATGCGAGTATAATGGCCGCCGGATTTGGAAGATCCGCCCGCCGTCGATAGGACTCACGTGGCCGACTCCCCGGTTTGCTGCGCGAGCCGTCCATCCGTTCCCCCTGGTCGGAATCAGGAGAGCTCCGCACCATGCCCGCATCCACCCGCCCTCTCGCCCTGTTACTGTTTCTTTCAACCCTGGCCATGGCGGAGCCGAGCCTGCCCCGCCAGGATCTGACCTGGAAACCCGCCGAGGGTTTCCAGCAGACACCCATGCTCAAGCGGTTTCTCGACGGTCCCATGAAAGACGTCGACGAGATCGTATTCGCCGTCCGCGTTCCCGGACGCGACCACTGGTATGTGACCTTCGGAAACTACTCCGACCATTCGCCCGAGCCCGCCCAGAAGCTGGGATTCAAGTTTGAGGAGGGAGTCTACTGGGGTTACGGGGAAGGAGGGAAGCTCTGCCGGCTGAACCTTCGCACCGGCCAGATGCAATTGCTCATCGACGATCCCACCGGTGGTGTCCGCGATCCCCAGATGCACTACGGCGGCCAGAAGATCCTCTTCTCTTATCGCCCGGGCGGGTCCCATACCTTCCATCTCTACGAAATCGGCATCGACGGGCAGAACCTCGTGCAGTTGACCGACGGGCCCGACGACGATATCGAACCGACCTACTGCCCCGACGGCAGCATCGTCTTCTGTTCTTCCCGCTGCCGCCGCTTCGTCAACTGCTGGTATACCCGCGTGGCAGTCCTCTACCGCTGCGATGCCGATGGCAGCAACATCCGGCCTCTGTCGAGCAACAACGATCACGACAACACCCCCTGGGTCCTTCCCGATGGCCGAATTCTCTATATGCGTTGGGAATACGTCGATCGCAGCCAGGTCCATTTCCATCACCTCTGGACCATGAATCCCGACGGCACCGCCCAGACCGTGTTCTACGGCAACATGCATGGCGGCATCGCCATGCTCGATGCCAAGCCGATCCCTGGGACCAGGAAGATCGTGGCCTCCTTTTCCCCCGGCCACGGCCGTCCCGAACACCTCGGCAATGTGACCATCCTGGACCCCGGTCCCGGACCGGACAATCTGGCTGCGGCCCGAGAAATCACCAAACGGTCCGACTGGAAAGACCCCTATGCCTTGAGCGAGGAATGTTTTCTCGTCGCCCGAAGAGATGGGCTCCACGTGATGGACGGCGAGGGAAACAACGAACTCTTCTACCAGTTGTCCCAGGAAGACCGCAAAAAGTGGGAATGCCACGAACCCCGCCCGCTAATCGGCCGTCCGTTGGAACGAACCATTCCCTCCAAGGCTCAGCTCACGAAAAGTACCGGCCGGCTGGTCCTGGAAAATATCTACCATGGCCGCAAGATGGCGTCCGTCCAGCCCGGCACGGTCAAGAAGCTCCTCGTGCTCAAACAGGTACCCAAGCCCATCAACCATTCGGGCGGAATGGAGCCCCTCACAATGGGAGGTACGTTCACGCTCGCCCAAATTTTGGGCACCGTTCCGGTAGAGCCGGATGGCTCGGCCTACATGGAACTGCCGGCCCTGCAGTCGTTGTTTTTCGTCGCCCTCGACGAGAAAGACCTGGCAGTCAAACGTATGCACAGTTATGCCATCCTTCAGCCGGGCGAGACCTTGAGCTGCGTCGGCTGCCACGAGCAGCGGACAGAAGCCCCCCACGAGCCCCCCGCCGACATGCTCGCCCTCCAACGCCCGCCAAGCCGGCCCGAAAAGCCCTCCGAAATCCCCGACGTGATGGATTTTCCTCGCGACATTCAGCCGATCCTCGACAAGCATTGTGTAGCCTGCCACAACCCCGACCGCCGCGACGGGGGCGTCGAATTGGTCGGCGACAAGACCCCCATGTACACCATCAGCTACTGGACCATGCAGACTCGCGGGCTGGTGGCCGACGGGCGGAATCGCGAACAGAGCAACTACGAACCCTACCAGATCGGTAGTTCCGCCAGCCGGTTGATGAGATTTATCGATGGCACTCACTACGACGCGAGACTCTCAGACCACGAAAAAACGCTCGTGCGGCTCTGGCTCGATACGAGCGCAACCTACCCGGGCACATACGCCTCCCTGGGCTGCGGAGCCTATCCTGTGGGGGCTGCCACGCCGGCTGCCCTCTTCAAAGACCGCTGCGGCAACTGCCACTACCATGAGCACAAGGACCCAACGCTCGGCGAGGTGAAGACCTTCCGCTTCGCCGGTCGCCTTCTCAATTGGCGTTCCCCCTGGTTCAACCTTTCCTATCCGGAAAAATCGCTGTTTGTGCGCGCGCCCTTGGCCAAGAAAGCGGGCGGACTGGAGCTCTGTGAGGAAACGGTGTTCAAAGACACGACCGACCCCCTGTACCAGGCCATACTCGAAGCGATTCGCGACGGACATAACCGCCTTATGGCCGGCAAGCGGTTCGACATGCCCGGCTTCCGCCCCACCGAGCATTACATCCGGGAAATGCAGCGGTTCGGCTTTCTCCCCAAGGACCTGGGACCAGCCGATCCAGTCGATGTCTATGCCGTCGACAAGGCCTACTGGGACTCCTTCTCCTACCAGCCCCCCATTGCCACCGCCGGCGGAGACTGACTTCGGGCCCCGACAGCGTCGGCCTGGGACCTTGAGAGAGTCAGGGCGGACCCTGAATCCAGACGCGGGGTGCTGAGAGGATGAGGATTCGGAAGTGCGGTTGCCTCGGCGGCTGCGCCGTGGGTGGCGACCGGCACTTCAGCCCTCTTCTCTCGCCAGGATCTCGTCTGACCCCCAATATTCGGCCCGGCAAGAGGGGTTTGAGAGGGCCGGTTCCCCCCATCAGCACGAAAGTCTGCCGCCGGGCGCTTCGGAGACGTTTCAGGCCGCCGCCGGAATCGGGACGCAGCCTCGTCGTTTCGCCCGCGTCCCTGTGGCATCGCCTTGGCCGGACCGCTATAATGCCACGCTTTGCGGCACAATTGCGAAATTGTGTCGGACCGTTGGCCCGAGCTGGGGATGCTCTGGTCGACGGGGCGGATGTGAATTGGTGCGTCATCGACGCAACGCATGCGGGGATAGCGTTTTGTGCGCCGACGGCCTGCCCTGTTTCGGGGCAATCCCGGGCGCGTCGTCTCAACAACCGATTCTATATGGGGAGAAGCCTGATGAGTGCGGAAAACCCGGCGGTCGCGAGTGGGGTAAAGAACCTGGGGTGGCGAGTGACATTCGCCGGAATGGGCATCAACCTGGCGCTCGGAATCCTCTACACCTGGAGCGTGATCGGCGAGGGTGTTCCCGCCGACTGGCAGTGGACCCAGACCGACAAGTCGTGGCCCTACTCCATCGCCTGCCTCGTTTTCTGCCTGGTGATGGTTCCTGCGGGACGACTGCAAGATAGGATCGGCCCCCGGCTGGTTGCTACTCTCGGGGGGATCCTGGTGGGAATCGGCATGGTCGTGGCCAGCACTACGACGACTCCCGTGGGGTATATCATTGGTTTCGGCATTCTTGCCGGTGCGGGGATCGGCTTCGGCTATGCCTCCGCCACACCTCCGGCCGTCAAGTGGTTCGGCGCCACTCGGACGGGACTGATTGCGGGGATCGTGGTCTCGGGGTTCGGCCTGGCGCCGGCCTATGCGGCCCCACTGACCAGGAAGCTGATCGCGGTCTGCGGTCTTCCCACGACGGTCATGATTCTGGGTATTGGCTTTCTCGTGGTTGTCGTTGCACTTGCCCAACTCCTCGTGGTTCCACCGAAGGGATATGTACCGGCGGGCGCGGTCAGCTCGTCGACAAGCTCCCGTCGAAAGGCTGTCGATTCGACGCCCCTGGAGATGCTAGGGACCGTTCAGTTCTATCTCCTCTGGTTCATGTATGCCTGCGGAGCCGGTGCCGGCCTCATGGTCATCGGCAAGCTGGCCGACATCGGCACCCTGCAGGCGGGGCTGACCGACGGTTCCATCCTGGTGGCCGGCATGGCCATCGGCAACGGCGCCGGGCGGATCCTGGCCGG
>CAYSCH010000204.1:0-3002 GCA_964429355.1 uncultured Planctomycetaceae bacterium
CCTGCGACGCCGGGTGGACAAAGGCCTTCGGCCAAGAGCTACGAATAGCGGAACTCAAGAATTGGCAATTCGTGCTCGGTATGGCCTCGCTTACGAGTCGGGGTTCTGTGGGGCCTCGCTTACGCATCGGGTTTTTATTGGGCCTCGCGCACGAGTCGGGGTTTTATGGGGCCTCGCGCACGAGTCGGGGTTCTATGGGGCCTCGCTTACGCATCGGGTTTTTATCGGGCCTCGCTTACGCGTCGGGGTTCTATGGGGGTGAAGTCGGTGACGGCGTCGATGACGCCGTAGCCGACATAGGAAATGTTTCCCAACCGGCGTGTGAGCGTGGCGCGGACGGTTGTCGTGCCGGTGGTCATGGTTACCTCGCCCGAATCAAGGTCCACGGAGACGGAGATCTCCTGGACCTGGGCCGAGTCGATTTCGGCACTGGCGCTTTGAGCGGTCGGGCCGTTGATGGGCCCCTGGGCGATGAAGGCCTTTTTCATGACGGCGCGGAGGCCGCACTCGACGAGGCCGGCCGCCTCAGCGGACTGACCAAACACGAGGAATCCGTTTTCGAGGCCCGTGTCGGCACCGAGCTTCATGCGGAGCTTGAGTTCCACCTTGCCGCTGAAGGGCGACTCGAGCTTCTTCAGTGCGAAGCCCATGCTTCCCCCCTCGGCGAAGAGCCGGTACCCGAGTTCCGACACGGTGACATTGGCCCCCTCCACCTCGGCGAACTGATCATTGACGAGCGGGCCGCTCGGGACCGCTACTTTGGTTTTGCCTCTTGCCTTCCCCTTGGGTTTGGCCTTGGCCGGTTCGCCGGCCGGGGCCGGTGGGGCGGGGTGGATGCTGATATCCAGCGGCGTCAGGCTGGTCTCGGACGCGGCGGGGAGCGGCGTTCCCTGGTCGCCCAGGCAGATCAGTTTGCCGTCGAGCGTGGTGAGGAACAGCCGGCCCTTGGCGGCTGCCATGCCGTCGAACGTGGGCATCGACGGGAGCTGGTAGGCGGCCAGCTTCTTGCCGTTGGCAGCCTCGAAAAGCAGGAGCTGCGATCCCATCTGGCCCTTGAGCGCGGCGACCTGCGCATCGAGCCTGGCGAGAATTGCCGGGTCGTCGGGGTTCTTGAAAACTTCCTCGTCGTTGACCAGGTCCGGCGGACCGGCCACCAGCAGGGTGTCGCCCGCCAGGACCAGGCCGCGGACCATGATCGGTGTGTCGCCATGGGCCCAGCGGAAGGTGGCCGGGTTCTGATCGGTGATCGGGAACTGTTTGCGGAGCGCCCAGTCGGAGGAGGCCGGGTTCTTGTTGGGCGACGCGGCGTCGATCCGGCCCGTGGCCATGCGGACCCGCTGGATCCCCTCCTCGCTCACCTGGCGATCGGCTCGGTACACGTAATACTCGGCCACGGAGGCGTTGCAGAGGTACTCGGGCTTGCGATCGAATCCGAAGATGTCGATGTCGTTGAAGACCAGCAGCCGTCCGCAGGGGGCCATATGGCCGGGCTGGAACCAGCCGCCGTAGTTGCTGTTGACGGCCCTGCCGAAGATCCAGTAGGAGCGCCAGAACCACGAATCATCGAGGAATCCGGACCGGGAAAAGAGGTGGTTGCCGACTTCGGACAGGTCTTCGGCCTGGTCTGCCTGATCGCCGCGGCGGACGGCCTGTTGCCTCTGCTCGATGGCCAGCTTGACGGGGCCGATGTGGCGGCGTTTGCCGTTCAGATCGAAGGCCTGGGCCCGCATGTAGATCGAACGGCCGTCGCTGGAGAGCACGTCGGGCAGGGCCACCGGCAGATCCTGGCCCTGCATGCGGGCCTGGAGGTTTTCGCCCGTCTCGGGGTCTTTCTCATCGAGGATTGTCTCGGAGAGTTTCTGCCCGGTGCGCGGATCGAGCCGCACAAGTCGCATGCCGCCATCCAGAAAGCTGGATCGGCCGGCCACGCAGTAGACCGAGCCATTCTCGACCAGCACGGCACCGGAAACCGGCCAGGCCGACTCCAATTGGTCGTAGGCGACCAGGCGGCGGTCGTCGGGTGCCACCCGGAATCGCCAGATGAGCCGGCCATCGGCCGCGCGGAGCGAGTAAACCCAGCCGTCGGCCGAGCCGAAGATCACGCGGCCCTGGTAGAACGTGGGGGGCGAATCAACCCGTGCGCCGGCCGTATAGCTCCAGGCGGGCACGCCGGTGCCGGCATCGAAGGCATGGATCGTCTGGGCGTCGATGGCAGCCAGAAATACCTTGCCGCCGGCCACGACGACGCTGCTCAATCGGCCGCCGAGGTCTGCCTGCCATACCTGCTTCAGGTCCGCCGGCACGGAGGTCTTCACCGAGCCGCTCCGCGCAGCGTCGTGGCGGTAGGTGGGCCATTCATCGTCGGCGGCCGGGCGCTCGTCGACGGCTTGGCCATAGGCTTCGCCGCGTTCGACACGGCCGGCATCGGGCACCTCGCGCGGCACCTGGCGGCTGGGCGATGCGGAGGCCAGGGCGGTGAACGCAAACAGCTTCGACTCCAGGAAGCAGCCGCAGGATTGCGGCGGCTCATAGACCAGGCCATTGGCCGGCATGAATCCATAGAGGCAGCCGCCGCGGACCCAGTGGTTGATGTCCCAGTGCTTGGCCTCCAGGTCGATGAACTCGGTGCCGGTACGGGCGGCGATGTAGTACTTGTCGGTACCCCGGCTGCGATAGCAGCGGTGATGGAACCAGGGCGGGTTGACGTCCGGGGGGAATTGACTTTTCACATCGCCCGTACGGAGATCCCGTCCCGTGACCAGTCCGCTGTTCTGGCTGTTGGCCACATCGGCCGACCACACCAGGCCGTTGATCACGAGCATATCGTCGGGCGACGCGTGGCCGCCCTGGTGGTGCGGGGCGGTCCAGAGGGTCTGGCCGTCGGCGGCCGAGAAGGCGGTCATGGTCTTGTTCTCGATCGACAGGAGCACGACCCCCTCGTGGACCACCAGCGTGGGGCCGTAGCCGGTCGGGAAGGGGAGCTTTCGGAGCACGGGCTCGGA
>CAYSCH010000204.1:3012-16688 GCA_964429355.1 uncultured Planctomycetaceae bacterium
AGCCGTCCGCCCGATCGATCGCCACGACCTTCTCGCCGTCGTAGAAGTAGAGCTGCCGGCTGTCCAGCCCCATGGTGAGCGGGGCGACCTTGGTTTGTTTCTGCCAGACCGGTTTGCCGGTCTCGGCGTTGATGGCCAGGATCGTTCGGGCCTCCTGGTCCCAGGCATACTCGCGGTTGGCCCATTTCGTGTTATCCCAGACGTAGGTCGA
The DNA here is from genome assembly GCA_964429355.1 of uncultured Planctomycetaceae bacterium. Lineage (GTDB taxonomy): Bacteria > Planctomycetota > Planctomycetia > Pirellulales > Thermoguttaceae > JAAYAY01. Next base: position 3,224 of record CAYSCH010000204.1, read on the forward strand.
AACGGGGCGGTACTCCTTCCACTTGTTCCCGCTATGAGCCACGAGGAGGAACAACTTGCCGTCGGCACTCAGGATTTCGTCGGTATGGTCCGTGCCGGCGTAGGCGAGAACCGTCGTGCCAGTGGCAGCGTCGAGTGCCGTCACAGGAGCGTCGATGCCGAGGGTCACGTAGACCCGATCGCCCACCGCCACCAGGCGACGAGGCAACTGGTTGGGGCCGCTCTTGAGCGGCCAGAGCTGGGTGTTCCACTCGGGAATCGCCCGTTTCCAGAGGAATGCGCCGTTGAAGGCGTCACGGGCGATCACGAACCACTCCGAAGGGAGGAGGATCGATTCGCGGGGCCCTTCGTCCATGATGTAAAATATCCTGCCGCCAGACGAGACGAGCGCGCTCAGACTGGCCATGTGGTCGTGGTGGCGCGACCAGTTGGGAGCGGCCACCCACTGCATGTGGCGGGGTGGACCGACTTCCGTGTCGTGGGCCACGGCATTGTTGCTCGGGTCGTGCAGGTAGTGGGTCCACTCGTCAATCTGCTGCGGCCGGGGTTTGACCGTCTTGGTCCACTCCGCGCCCGACTTCACGTAGGCCACGCCGCCCGGCGCCAGCACCCGCATCATTTCGTCCGCCGAAACCTGGCCGGGAGTTTCGGCAACGATCAGGTTGACGAGATTGTCGATGTAGGGCAATCGGTTGCCCGCGAACTGATCGACCGAGACCTTGCCATAGAGGCCGAGCGACTGGATGGAACGCCGAGCATTCTCGATGTTCTGCGGATCGGCATCGAGCCCGTGGACCAGGTACGAGTCGCCCGCCCGGAGTGCGGCGGTCAGTTTGCCGTCTGCGCAGCCGAGGTGCACGACGAGTCCGCCCGAGACGCCCGTCGCTTGCAGGATCTCACGGGCGAGGATCTCATCGGCCGTCGCGCCGGCCGGATTCGGGGCCGTAAAACTAGTGTCCTGGCCCCATACTGTGGCTGCCAGGGAAATGACGAGGCAGCCTGTTACGAGTCCAGCACCGAGTCTTCTTTTCGGCATGTTGATCCCCCTTGATACCCAGTCGACTTGCTGCCGATCAACCGCGCGACGCGCGATCGTCCCCTTTGGCAGTCCGGCTGGCAGTATGACGGTGGCCAGGAGGGCTGTCAACGCCGTCCGGCGGAGCTGCGGGCCCGGCCGCCCGGCGAGCATTTGGGAGATCGGGCGCAGCCGATTTTGGAGTTTGAATGGCCTTGCGTGATTCGCGGAAGGATCGTCGTTTTTGAAGATTCATGATTTGGCGGGCGGTTACTCGCCGAGGGTCGACTTGCGGCGGAGGATGTGGTGGTAGTGCTGGGCAAAGCGGTGGGCTTCGTCGCGAACGTACTGGAGCAGCCGCAGGGCGAAACTGTGCCGGCTCAACCGCAGCGGTTCATCGGAGTCCATCACAAAGACTTCCTCTTCCCGCTTTGCCAGGGAGATCACCGTGGGGGGCGTGATCTGGAGGGCGGAGAAGACGCTGAGTGCTGAATTGAGCTGCCCTTTTCCACCATCGATCAGGAGGATGTCGGGGAAGACGGCCTCTTCATCGTGGAGCCGCTGAAACCGACGGGCGACCACCTCACGGATGCTGCCAAAATCGTCGACCCCCTCGACCTGCCGAATCCGAAAGCGTTTGTAGCCCGGCTTGAACGGCAGCCCATCGAGGAATTGCACCAGGCTGGCCACCGTTTCGGAACCCTGCAGATGGGCGATATCGATGCCCTCAATGGTTCGCGGCGTTTCGGCCAGCTTCAGCACCTTGCGGAGGCCGGCCAGACCCCTCTTCGGGTCGATGGGAAAGACCTCGGGCTGCACGTGGGTGTCGAGTTCGCCCCGCTGATCGAGCGTTTCGAGCATTCGAATCTCGTCGCGCAGGCGAGCGGCTTCTTCGTAGTTCCGATTCTCGGCGGCCGCGGTCATTTCCCGATAGAGATCCTGGATCAAGGCCGTCTTGTGCCCTTCCAGAACCCGTTGGAGGCGGTGGATGTCCTTGCGATAGTCTTCCTTGGAAATTCGCAGATTGCAGGGGGCCGTGCACTGGCGGATCGACGCCAGCAGGCACGGCCGGAACCAGCGCCAGCGCTCGTCGTCTTCATGGATGTCGAGGGAGCAGGTGCGGAACTTGAAGATCTTCTGCAGCACCTGCAGGGCGCCCCGCAGGCCCGACACGTTGGCGAAAGGTCCATAGAGCTTCGTTCCCCGCTCCCGCGGAGTCCGCGTGATCTCCACCCGAGGAAACTCCTCCCGGGTGGTGATCTCCAGATAGGGGAAGCTTTTGCCGTCCTTGAGATCCTGGTTGAATTTGGGCTGAATGTCCTTGATCAGCCGCGATTCCATGAGGAGGGCGTCGACTTCGCTCTCGGCCTCGAGGAAGTCGACATCGCGGATCTCCTGGACCAGCCGGGCGGTCCGTTTTTCCTCGGCCGCCGCCTTGAGAAAGTAACTGCCGGCACGGCTGCGGAGATCCTTGGCTTTTCCCACGTAGATCACCCGTCCGGCCTCGTCCTTCATCAGGTACACACCCGGCGCATGGGGGAAGGAGCGAACCTTCTGGGCCGCGAAAGAATTGTCGTCGGGCAGTTTCTCGGGCTCGTTCGAGCTGGAGTCGGACACGTGCGGGTCTCAAACCACGCGGGCAGGCCCCGATCACCGCCAAGGGATCCGACGAGCTGCCCACACAACCATTATAGAATGATCCGGCCATCCTGCGGAGCCCAGAACGAATGCCGCAAGGTCAAGTGAGCGGTACCGACTTTCACATCGCTGTTTTCGTCCGTCTCCCCATCCGGGACAAGCCCAGGCGGGGTAGTTTTGCACGTCTGGCCGGGTGCCGGGGGCAATCTCAAGGGCGCTCATCACGACGGAGTGTGATGGCTATTTCTCCTGTTTGCCAGGCACGGCAACTCGAGTTCGCAGATTTTCTTCACCGGTTGCCAGATCATCCCTCGGACTGTCCCGCTGCATGCGTTCGTATTCCTCCATGATTGCCTGGTGTCGATCGCGACCGGCCGGATGACTGCGAAAGAACTCGGGGATCCGCAGATCGAGATTTCCGTCACGCTGATCCTGCCGCAGGAAGAGGCTGGCCATTTCGCGGGAATCGTAACCCGCCTGATAGGACCAACGGGCGCCGTCCAGATCGGACTGACGCTCGTAGTCGGGCCGGAAAGGCCGCAGCCAGGCACGCATCATCACGCCGCCGACGGCGAAGAACTTCTCCGGCGCCATCGCACCGCTCCGCCCGGAGAACGTGCGCTCGGCCAGCTTTATCTGCTGGATCCGCCGTGTCTGGTGCCCCCGATCCAGGTGCGATAGCTCGTGCCCGACCATGCCGATTAACGCCGCCTCGTTCTCGGCCGACTCCAGCAATCCTCGGAAAAACACCAGGTAACCTCCGGGAAAACAGCGAGCATCACACCGGTCCGACAAGACCAGACTGACATCGATCTGTGGATAGCGATCGTGCTGGCTCATCCTCGGATGGATCTTCTCGACGAGCGAGCGCAGATAGTCGACGTCCTTACCTCGCTTGACGACCCGGAGCCCTTCGGCTCGGAGCTGATCCAAATAGGCGTCGACGGTCTGTTTGCCGATTTGTCGCTCCTCTTGCGGCGAAACCTCGATCTCCGCCAAGGTTTTCGCATCTACCTCACCTTCCTCGCCGAATATGGCTTCGAACATCGACTGTGGATCCGCCCAGGGCGGCTGGGGCGGATCGACCCGCTGCGCCGCGGACTCCGCGATCCAGGAAATGCTGAGGATGCAGGCAAGCCAAGCGATCGATCTACGCGATGAGAACATGATTCCGTCTCCAACCGCGACAGCCCGTGTGACTCCAAATCGACTCCGCGAACAGGCAGATTCCCCTCCCCGCGATTATGGGGCCAGCTTGTCGTCCTGTGCAAGGCTGGATCAACGCCTGGAAGCAACCGGCTGGCCCTACCAGGTGCCGTATCGAATCAGGTTGTAGGCGAGGCTGTCATCAACATCGATTGTGTCGTTCTTGACTCCGTCGGACGAACGGGCGTAGACCATGTCGAAGTAGACGGCCTCGAGCTGGTAGGTCGTGGCGGCCGTGTCTCGCAGGATCGCCGAGTTGTCGTGGCCGAGGAGAGTGTCGGCGCCGCTTGAATCATACAGATAGGCCCGATCGCTCGACCCGTCGGTGCTGGAACCTGAAGCCGTCACGAAGTGGAAGCCTCTCACGTATTGGTAGAAGGATCCAGCCGTGTTGGTCAACGTGCTGTAGGTCGGATAGGCGCGGTAGATATTGCCACCCGAAGCAGAGCCGGTCAACGTGGCCGTGTCGGCTCCGCCGCGGTTCGAGTAGGCGTAGAACCGCTTGAACCCGCTGGCCGTTGTGTCCGACCACGGCGCCGCCCGGTCCATGGCGACCGTAGCCGGGTCGGCGGTCAGGGCATCGGTACCCGTGCTGTCGTAGAGGTAGGCGTAGGTAATGGCCGTGCTGGGGGAACTGGCCGTTACCGTATCGAAGCCTCGGGCGTAGAAGTAGAAGGAGCTGCTCGATTCGGTGAGGATGCTGTAGTCGGGGTAGTCGTAGAGCCGGTTCGCCGTCGTGGCAGCCCCAGTCAGGGTGGCCGTATCGCTGCCGCCGTAGGTGGCGTAGGCATAGGTGCGGCGGAAGCCGGTGGCGGTTGTCGTGGTGGCCTCCGGGGTGCCGATCCCACGAGTGAGGATCACCTCGGTCGGGTCGGCCTCGAGCGTGTCGCCCTGCGGGCTGTCGTAGAGGAAGGCGTAGTTGTTCGTGCTGCCGGGAGCGTTGATGTCCACCTCATCAAAACCATTGGCCCGATACGAATAGGTTCGGGTCGAGTCTATCAGGCGGCTGTAGCCGGTATAGCTGTAGAGGCGGTTGGAGCCGGCCGAGCCGGTCATCGTGACCGAGTCGTCCCCCGTGCCGGCATCGACCGTGATCGTTTCGATGTTCGCGGCATGAATCTGGTAGGTCTGGCCGAGCACGTCGGCGGAGCCGGGTGTGAGCGTGGCGGTTTCGTCCTGGCTCGTGCCGTGGATCACAATACTGTCCGTGCCGCCGAGGCCGTCGATGTGGATCGCGTCGCAAAGGGCCGGGTCGTAGGTGGCCAGCACACCGTTGACTGTAACCCGATGCAGGGAACTGCCGACAATACCGGGCTCGACAACGATGACGTCGTTTGCCGCTGCATTGCCGGAGAGGTAGATCCATTCAGTGACGTTGGTGACGGTGATGGCCAGCACGGCCGTGCCGTCGGGCGTACCTGCGATCGTCGCGTCGTCTACTTCCACGGTAACGTCGAGTTGCGGATTCGTCTCGAAGTCGAGCGCCGCACCCGCAACCAGGAAGAGCTCGCTACCGAGGATCTCGAACATGGCCGCATCGGCGCCGGCGAGGCTCAGCACGTTGGTGCCCAGGCCGTCGTCGGTGACGACGATGTCGGCGAGCTTGATGCGGCTGGAAGTGTCGGTATTTTCGGGCAGCGTGGTGAGCGTCGGTGTCAGCGACACGGTCGGCGGGGTGTTTACGGGCGTCAGTCGATTACCGAAGTCGATCTCATCCACGAGGCCGCCGGCCATCAGGGCGACTGCATGGGTGCCGGGCAAGCGAGCGTTGGCCGACGCGACATACACATCGTAAAATCCGCCCGTGTCGCCGGAAACAAGGTTGGTGTCGAGGCTATTGAAGGCCACCGACATTCCGTCGTCACTGATGGCAAGGCCGGACAACCAGTAGGGTGCGACGAGGGCTTCCGTACCATCGGCCGCAATGCTGGCGCGCCGGGTGCTGGCAGCTTGCCGGTCGTATACGAACAGATCGATCTGCCCGTTTGTGTCATCCGGAACGAGATTTGTCGCGGCAGAGAAGAAGGCAACGTAGCGCCCGTCGTCGCTGAATTCGGGAGCGTAGCTTCCGCCGTTCGTGGGCAGGGAACTCATGCCGCGGGTGATCCATTCCGTTGTGCCGGTCAGTCGATCCCGAACAAAGACATCGGGGACGGCGTTGAAATCACCCGGTACGACGTCGTACGCGGTCGTGACAAAGGCAATATAGCGTCCGTCACCGCTGATGGCGGGAAAATAGGAGACACCGCCGTCGATCTGGGATCCGTCGCGGGCCACGCTGACTCGCTCGATCGTACCCGTGGTCAACTCGTGAACGAACACGTCGTAGAATCCGTTCGTGTCGCCGGGCACGAGGTCTTCCGCGCCGGACCAGAACACGACGAAATGACCGTCGTCACTGATCTGCGGTTCGTCGCTGGCTCCCGTCACTTGATTGCCGGTGCCGTCGACGCTTACGCGAGTCGTCGTTTTGAATTGACGATCGTAGACGAAAACGTCGCGTACGTCATTTGTGTCGCCCGTTACCAGGTTGGTGGCGTCGGATGCAAAAGTCACGTAGCGTCCGTCGCCGCTGATCGAAGGAGCGTAGCTTGTGCCGTTCGCCTCGGTTCCATCGGAATGTACGCTGATTCGTTCAAACACGCCTGTCGACAGGTCGACAACGAATACATCTTGCATGCCATTGGTATCCCCGCTGGCGACAAGATTGGTGGCCTCAGAAGTGAAGGCGATGATCTGACCGTCGTCACTGATAGCAGGATACAGCGAGTGCCCGTTCGGTTCCATGCCGCCGGCCAGGATCGTGACCCGTTGATGGAGGCCAGTCTGACGATTCTGCAGGTAGATATCGGCGAACCCCGCCATGTCTCCCGGCAGCAGGTCGGAGGCCGCCGAAACAAACGCGACGTAGCGCCCATCTGCGCTGAGAGACGGGAAAAGCGAATCGCTATTGCTCGAAGTCCCGTCGGACTTCGCGCTGACTCGCTCGATGCCGCCCTCCGCGGGATCGGGCCAGGTCTGCGTGGAGTCCGCCGGGACGATTTCCGACACGGTGTAGGTACCGGGTTCAAGGCCGGTGAAAGCGTAGCCTCCGTCGCCGGCGGTCAATTGACTCGGTTCGCCGGAGTCGAGTTGGCCGTTGTTGTTCAGGTCGAGATAGACCGTCACTTCGCCCGACCCCGTTTCGTCGCCGTCCTGTTGGCCGTCGCCGTCCAGGTCGTTCCACTTCACGCCCCGGATCTCTCCGGAGGTGCTGACGTTGCCGAAGTCGAGGCCATCGACGATTTCTCCGCCTCCCAACGTGACGACATGGACCGATGGTGCCGGGATTCCTTGAGCACGATGCATGACGGTCAGGTCATCGACATCGTACTCGCCGGCGTAGACGAACTGGCCGTCGGGGCTGACGACCACCGATTCGACGCCGTGGAGCCAACCAAGGCCGGTGGTCGTCCTGGTGACGGAAGCATAGGAAAGCAGTCCGGTAGCGATGTCGCGATCGAAGACAGAGACGGCATTATCGTAGGTGCCGGCAACGTAAACGTGCAGTCCGTCAGGAGAAACATCCAGCGCCCAGGGGCCCAAGAGCCCGTCGACTCCGGGGTCGCTATCGCGGTGGGTTTCCAGATGGGTCAGAATTCCGGTCGCCGGATCGCGGCCGAAAACGACCAGGGCATGGGCATGATTGCCGACGGAATAGAGGTTCTCGCCGTCGTCGCTCAAGGCGATGGCAAACAAGCCATCGAGTCCGTCGACGCCGCCCGTACCGCCCCACGTGGTTGCCAGATAGCTCAGGCTGCCGTCGACCGAATCGCGTTGGAAGGCGACCAACGCATCCTCTCCGCTGCTGACGTAGACATGGGCTCCGTCAAGTGAGACCGTCACGGAAATCGGGCCCACAAGTCCGTCGATGCCACCAGAGCCGTCGATTTGTGACTCCAATTGCGTCAATTGGCCCGTCGCGCTGTCGCGTGAAAACACCGTCAGAGCATCGCTGCCGTTGGCCGTGACGTAGAGTTGCGTTCCATCGGGGCTGAATGCCAGGTCGTTCGGTGCAACCAGGTTGGTGACGCCGGCCATTCCATTCTTGACCGTCTCGACGAACGCGAGTTCGCTCGTCGCCGCATTCCGGCTGAACACGGCGATCCCATGATCGAGGACCCCTGCGGCGTAGACGTGTTTGCCGTCGGGACTGACGACGACGGAGATCGGATCATCGAGACCGTCGACGCCGCCCGTGCCGTCGCGTTCCACCTCCACGAACGTGAGACGTCCGGTCTGCGGATCTCGCGAGAAGACGGCAAGTTCGTCTTCGAGGTAGCCGACCGCGTAGGCGGACGTTCCGTCGGGGCTGAGGGTAACGTCGCGGACGCCGTTGAGTCCGTCGGCGTTGTATTCGTCCTCCACGATCTGTAGCTCTGTCAGATCGCCCGTGGGGTTCGGGTAGGCAAGCGGGTAAGTCTGCCGGAATCCGTCGGGGGTTACTTCCGCCACGGTGTAGGCGCCGGGGGCCAGACCTGTGAACTGGTAAGACCCGGTTTCGTCAGTACCGGTCGTTCCCGGATCGTCCACCGAGGTGATTGCCATCGGCTCGCCGTCGTCGAACTCGCCGTTTTCGTTGAGATCGAGGTAGATCGTCACGCCGGCCAGCCCAGGTTCGCCGGCATCCCAGACGGAGTCCGCATCGAGGTCGTGCCATTTGGTGCCGTGGAGCGTGTGGACCTCACGACTGCCGAAATCGATGCCTTCCACCAGTTCGTGAGGCTCCAGGGAAACCAGGTGCGAGGTCCTGTCGCGGGAGAAAACGACCACGGCGTCATCTCCGCCGCCGGCCACGTAGAGGTGGCTGCCGTCAGGCGATACGGCGACCCCGTGGGGATAGCCGAGTCCGTCGGGCACGTCCACCCCGTCCTTGAGAATCTCCAGCACCGAGAGTCTGCCGGTCAGCGTATCGCGTCGGAACACGGTGACGGCGTGATCGCCGTTGCCGGTGGCATAAACGTACCTGCCGGTGGGGTCGAAGGTCAGGCAATACGGGCTGGCGATTCCGTCCATGTCCCAGACGCCGTCCCTCAGTACCTCGACGAGAGTGAGCAGTCCGGTGGCGATGTCTCGAGCGAAAATTCCCACAGCGTCGCTGGCAGTCCCCGTCGTGTAGACGTGGCGGCCGTCGGGGCTGACCTCGACACTGCTGGCCAAGGAGAGACCGTAAACGGCAGCATCGGCGAATGATTGAATCACCGTAAGACGTCCGGTCGAGAGATTTCGGGTGTAAACGCCGAGCGAGTGGCCGTTGTCGGACGTGACGTAGACGTGCATGCCGTCGGGACTGATGCTGACCCCGCTCGCATAGCGTGGTCTTCCCGGCAGAACGCTCGGCGAAACATAAGTCAACAACCCCGTGGAAGGATCGCGGCTGAAAATCTGCAGCCCGTCGTCCCAAGTGGCCACATAGACGTGCTTGCCGTCGGGACTGACGACCGAATCCATGGGCCAACCGAAGTAGTCGACGCCGCCGACCCCGTCTCGCACCGTCTGGATCCAGGTCAGCCTTCCGGTTGTTGAATCGCGGCTGGCGACGAAGAGTTGGCCGTTCTGGGCAGCCGTTGCGTAGACGTGGCTTCCGTCCGGGCTGACCGTGATGGAAGTGACCCACAAGTAAGGCGAGTGCATTTCGACGAACTGGAGTTCACCGGTAACCATATTCCGCGAGAAGACGCTGAAGCAGCGATCGCCGGAGGAGACGGTATAGACGTGCCTTCCATCCGGACTCACAGCGATTTCCTGGACGCCGTCGAGGCCGTCGGCCCCGTCCGCTCCGTCCCGCAAGTATCCGGCGTACGTGAGCCTGCCGGTGCCGTTGTCGGGCGAAGAAGGATGCGTGCCCGCCTGGCCGTCGGGGACGACCTCGCGGACGGCGTAGTCACCCGGCACGACGTCCGTGAAAATGTAGGTGCCCGCCTCGTCGATCCCTTGGGTGGCGGGATCGTCGTCGCCAGTCATCGTTGTCGGCTCGCCGTCGTCTAGCCGGCCGTCCTCGTCGAGGTCAAGGTAGATGGTCACTCCGGGGAAGCCGGGCTCGCCTTCGTCGCGGATACCGTCGCCGTCAAGGTCGTCCCATTTCGTACCGCCAATCTCGCCGTGAAGCGACTGGTTGCCGAAGTCGGCGACCTGGGTGTCACCGGGTCCGACGTCCACGACTTGCCCGCGGAGCGTGTCGCGTGTGAACAGCGTTACGTTGAAGTCGGGATAGGGGGCGCTGGTGTAGATATGTTGACCGTCTGGAGAAATCGTGATCGTTCCCACATACGTAAGACAATCCACCCCCGGATCGCCTTGCCGGACGATCTGAAGCTCGCGGAGCTTGCCGGTGTCCTGATCGCGAATGAAGGTCGCCACGCTATTGCCGGAGTAGGCCGTAACATAGACCCGCGAGCCGTCGGGGCTCACGACGAGTTCCTTGGGAAAGTCGAGGCCATGGGTCCAAATCGTATTCTTCACATTCTGAACGACGGTAGCCATTCCGCTGACAGGGTCGAGTTGGAGCACTGCCAGGTTGCGTCCCACATCGCTCGTGGTGTAGAGATGGCTGCCGTCAGGACTCATGGCTAGGTACGTCGGAAAGTACAGCTCGAGGTCTTCCGTATCGCCGTGAACCGTGCCGATCTCTGTCACTGTGCCGGCCGCAACGTCGCGTTCGAACACTCGTATCAAGCTGTTGTTTCGGCTCGTTGTGTACACAAACCGACCGTCGGGGCTCACGACTACGTCGCTTGCGTAAGGGTTGGTAACCGTTTGAATCTGGGTCAATCGTCCCGTCAGGGCGTCGCGACCGAACACGCTCAGCGCGTTCTCTTCGGTGCTGACGGCGTAGATGTGGTCCCCGTCGGGGGTGACGGCCAGTTCGAGCACATTATCCAACTTGTCGGCGTCGACGCCGTCTTGGAGCTCATGGATGAACGAGATAGTTCCGGTAACTGCATCTCGGTTGAAGGCGGCGAGTACCTCTCCGCCCGTGGAAGTACTGGAAAGAGCCGCCACATAGACGTGCGCCCCGTCCGGACTGATCAGCACTTCGTTTGCCGACTCGACGGTGGGCAGGCCGATGTCGGCTCCCTTCACCAGTTGGCTCAACGAAAGCGATCCCGTGGCGTCATCGCGGGCGAGAACGAGGACCGCCATGCTGCCGGTCGGCATGTGCTTGCAGGTAACGTAGAGGTGGCGTCCGTCCGGGCTGAAACTGATCCCGCTCGAACCCGCGACATCGGTCATGCCCACGTTGGGGGCGCGGTACGTCACGGTATGAGCAAGCCCGCCCGGCGGCGTGTCCGGTACGTTCGGGTGAGTCTGGGCGTAGCCGGCGGGTACAACCTCCGAAACGACATAGCGCCCCGCATCGAGCGGCGAAAATGCATAGGTTCCGGTTTCGTCGGTGCCCACCGTGAGCGGATCGTCCTCTGCCGTCGCCGCGCTCGGTTCGCCGTCGTCGAGCAGACCGTTGCGGTTGAGATCGAGGTAGATCATCACACCAGCCAGTCCGGGCTCGCCGGCATCCCAGACGCCGTCCGCATCGAGGTCTTCCCACTTGGTGCCGCGGATTTCGGTAGGTGGCTCCGAGTACGTGGCGAAGAGGATGTCCTGGTCGTCGCCGATCATCCCGCCGAGGCTGTCATCGGAATGCCAAACCGCCACCCAATTACCCGCCCCGTCCGTGGTTATCTGGGAAGACCGGTCGTCTCCGGAATCGGATCCGGAGTTGCTGTTCAAGGGTGCGGGGGCGCTCCAGGTGACGCCGCCGTCCACGGAATGCGAGACGAGAATGTCCCAGTCGGTGCTGAGAGACTCCCACACGGCGACCCAATCCCCCGCCCCGTCGGTCGCGATCTGGGGGCTCCAGTCATGTTCGGAATCCGAAGCGGCGTTGTTGTTCAACTGTGCCGCTGCGGTCCAAGTGGCGCCGGCATCGGCCGAATGCGACATGAGGATGTCGTAGTCGTTGCCGCTCCCGCCCAGGTTGTTCCAGGAGTACCACACGGCGACCCAATTGCCCGCCTCATCAGTCGTCACTTGGGGACCGGAATCGGGTTCGGAATCCAATCCCGCGGTGCTGTTCAAGGGAGCCAGCGCGGTCCAGGCGGCACCGGCGTTGGTCGAACGCGATACGAAGAGATCCACGTCGGTGCCGATCGTCCCGCCCAGGCTGTCATCGGACTCCCATACGACAACCCAGTTGCCCGCCCCGTCGGACGTTATTTGGGCGGCACGGTCATTTCCGGAATCCGAACCGGCGTTGCTGTTCAAAGGCACCGGAGCAGTCCAGGTAACGCCGGCGTCGGTCGAATACGAGACGAGGAGATCCACGTCGGTGCCGATGCTCCCGCCCAGACTGTCTGTGGACTCCCATACGGCGACCCAACTGCCTCCCCTGTCGGTGGTGAGCTGAGGGTACCGATCGTGTCCGGAATCCGAACCGGCGTTGCTGTTGAGAGGTACCGGGTCGGTCCAGGTGACGCCGGAGTTGTTCGAACGCGACACCAGGATGTCAAAGTCGTAAGGGGCACTGTGCTGACCTGCCCACACGGCGACCCAGTTACCCGCCCCATCGGTCGTTACTTGGGGGACAGAGTCCGATCCGGTATCGGATGCCGCATTAGTGTTCAAGGCTGCCGGAGCGGTCCATGTCGCGCCACCGTCGACCGAACGCGAAATGAGGATATCCCGATCAGTACCGATCGTCCCCTCCAGGCTATCAAGGGAGTGCCACACCGCGACCCAGTTGCCCGCGCCGTCGGTGGTTACCTGGGCGTACCCATCATCCCCGGAATCCGAAGTGGCGTTGGTGTTCAGCACCGCGGGTGCGCCGAACGAGAGTGAACCGTCTATCGAAAGCATCCGCCGATCTTCCAGCGGCTCAACGGCAATCCTCCGCCGACTGGGTAGCAGCCGCCCTCGACCAGCCCCGCTTGGCGACATACATGCAATAGAACCCCACAAACGACCGAACCATGACCCTTTCGGCATGATCGTCCCCCCTTCACAAGACGCTACCTCCGCGTGGCGCGCATGCTGCCCCCGCCGCACCCACGCAGGAATCAATGGCAACGACTCCAAGACTATCTCCCGCCACCCATGGAGTCAACCAGTGAAGATTCGGTTTTAACGGCCTTGGCTGTCACAAAACGCGAGTCCGACCCCCGCCCGCGCCCGTCACCAGGTGCCGTATCGGATCAGGTTGTAGGCGAGGCTGTCATCAACATCGATTGTGTCGTTCTTGACTCCGTCGGACGAACGGGCGTAGACCATGTCGAAGTAGACGGCTTCGAGCTGGTAGACCGTGGCGGCCGTGTCTCGCAGGATCGCCGAGTTGTCGTGGCCGAGGAGCGTGTCGGCGCCGCTCGCATCGTACAGGTAGGCCCGATCGCTCGATCCGTCGGTACTGGAACCTGCAGCCGTCACGAAGTGGAAGCCTCTCACGTATTGGTAGAAGGATCCAGCCGTATCAGTCAACGTGCTGTAGGTCGGATAGCCGCGGTAGATATTGCCACCCGATAGAGAGCCGGTCAACGTGGCCGTGTCGGCTCCGCCGCGGTTCGAGTAGGCGTAGAAC
>CAYSCH010000205.1:0-16654 GCA_964429355.1 uncultured Planctomycetaceae bacterium
CAACCTCGACGTGATCAAGACCGCGGACTGGATCATCGATCTCGGACCTGAAGGTGGCGAGGGGGGGGGGCGGGTCATGGCCACCGGTACCCCGGAAATGCTGGCCGGGCTGGCAGACAACCATACAGGGCGGTATCTGCGGACTGTCTTGAATGGTTCCACCGATGTCGGAAAGGATGACTTCCCCGACTGGAGTGCAAACGGCGAGGAATAGCTCTCGTCCGCTCCGTCGCGGGGCCGGAAAGCTCGCTCCGGCCCTTACCGGCTTTCTCCACCGAAGAAGACCGGCGATGGGTCTTGTTCCACCGATTGCGCGGATGGCGCCATCGCAGCATCTATTGGCGAGGAGACAGCCGAAAGGTCAACTCACTCGTCTGCGTCCAACACAACCGGCACCGCCGTCTGTCGGCCGTCGCGCAGGATATTCACCGTAACCCGGTCGCCGGGCTGATAACTCTCGACCACGGCAAGGAGTTCTTCCACGGTACGTACCGGTTGGCCGTTGACGCCCACGATCATATCGGCTGCAGTCCGGTCCACTTCCGTATACTCAAAAACCACGGGGCCCTGACGGCGCTGCCGCCGTTCATACTTCGGTCCGTTCAGGCCGGCCCGTTCCGCTGCTCCGCCCGACAGTAATTGCACGATTCGGAGGCCGTTGGGTGTTTCCGAGACAATTTCGATTCCGATATCTGCGCGGACAACTCGCCCCTTCTCAATCAACTGGGGCACAATCCGTGCAATCGTGTTGATGGGGATCGCAAAGCCGATCCCTACACTCTCCTGCGACCTGCTGGCAATCGCCTGGTTGATCCCGATCATCTTCCCGGATGTGTTCAGGAGAGGACCACCCGAATTACCAGGGTTGATGTCGGCGTCGATCTGAATCATGTGCTCCATGCGCCGGTTCCGTCTCGGACTGGGCAGTTGCCGGTTCAGACTCGCGATGATACCTGTGCTCAAGGTCCGCTGAAGCCCGAACGGATTGCCGATCGCGTAGACTCGCTGTCCCACCAGCAAGCTCGACGAGTCGCCAAAAACGACCGGAAAAAGCGATCCGGCGGGCGCTGCAATCTGGAGAACAGCCACATCCGTGTTGCGGTCGATGCCGAGCACCTCGGCCTCGTAGGTAATTCCGTCAAACAAGGTCACCTGGATCTGCCTGGCGTCTTCGACGACGTGATAGTTCGTCAGGATACGCCCCTGTTTGTCGAGCACGACTCCACTGCCGGCTCCATCGGCAGGTACCTCAAACATGAAGAAGCCGTCCGACTGGACGCTCTTTGTGCTGATATTGACGACACCGCGATTCACGCCCTCGTAGACTCGAATGTGGACTTTCTCTTCCTCGGTCAGTCCCCCATAATCCGGCGCCGGAGGTGGTGTTACTGCAATCGTGGTCAAGGGAGAAGCTGGAGCCTTTCCCGGTTCCTGGGCAATCGTCACCGGAATGGGCGTCTGCTCGCCGGTTATGTAAACGGCCACCATGGCCCCAATCAATGCCGAAAAAACGCACATCGCCAAAGCTCGTCTGTTCCCCATGCATCCGTCCTTCCCTAATTCAGTTTCTGGCAGAGGATCGAGGTTATTGTATACCCAGTCGCGGCACTCACGAAGAGATAACATGTGGGACTTTGCGGTCAATGGCCCGCGAATCGGCGCATGCCTCCCCTTCGTACTAAGTTGCCTATTTTCCGCGGCACGACCGCCATACTTTGCCAAATAGACGACGAATTCTCGGCAATCTTGCCGTATAACCGGACAGACCGGATCATGCGATTTAATTTCCCATAACACCTGGAGAGCCTCATTGACTTATATGTATGTGATTCGCTAATGCCCCCAGTTTTCCTGCTCCGATACGTTGGACAAAAGTAGTCGTAAACGCGAACCGAGTTCGCGAGGCACATGCCGTTCACGTGGTCGAGGCATTCCTGGGAGGAAACAGGTAATGAGTCACTATTTCAGCCCAAGACGTTTGGTACACTTTCTGCTCGGCGGTACAGCAATCTGGATGGGAACCGCCTTCGCCAGTCCGTTGTGTTCCTGCGAGTTGGACTTGCCGCCCAAACTGGCCAGTGCGCCGGATGCTTTGGGCGTCCCCGAACATTCCTCCCAACCTTCGATCCTGCCCGCGGCTTCTCTGGCCGGAGATGAAGCCACTTTTTGGGACAACGGTCCTGTACAGGACGATTGGTATTCCGAAGACTCCGATCACTGCGAACATGATTCGTCTGTGGCAGCGACCGGCGGTGCCGACGGCCTTGTCGACAAGCCTGCACTGTCGGTGTACAGGAATCTGGAATCTGGCGACGAACACTCTGAGTGCGACTATGGTGAGGTTTATGGAACACGCGATAGTGACGTTGTGCAGCAGGTAGCAAGCGAAGCGGAAGTTGCCAGCGAGAGTGCGAAGTCATACGGGTCGGACTGGGAGGACTACTACTACGGAGACGACTACGAGAATGCCGGACAGGCAACCGAAGACCAAGCAACAGTCGCTGTGAAGCCAATGGTTGACGAGGTATGTGCTGAGGAAGCCTGGGTCGAAGAATATGAATACGACTACGGTACCGACATCTGTGACGACAGCAAGGAAAACGCTGAAGAGAAGCTCGATCTCTGTGCCTGGCAACCGTCTGATTTGCTCAAGGATGCCGACATCGGGCTGATCCAATCGCTCGAACGGCTTTCGGACTCGGCGGGCACGCTGCGACGAGCCCAGTTGAACGAGTACATCGAAGGGCTCGGTTTCGAGGCGATTGATTTTGTCTACCGTTACGAAGATGCCACCGGAATGGACGTGCTCAGTCTGGCCGCCGAACGCTCGAAAATTGCGGCTCTTCTGGCTTCCTATCGCTTGGTCCAGCAGGACACAATCGGCATGGATGAAGCGGTAGAACTCCTGGAGAACTCGCTTTCAGAACTGAGCCCGGGCTGGATTGAGGCAGTGGGGAGTATGACCGCCCCGTCGGAACCTACGGTTTCCCGATCACACCCCGTGGTTGATGCCATCGTGGCAGCCGCAAACCGCTCCGCGGCAAGTCTCGACGCTCTGGCCTCCGCGATTTCCAGTCGACTCGCGAACGTCCCGTGGGACGAACTCTCGGGCCGTTTGCGCGAAATCCGCTCGGCATTCCGGCCCTTGGGAAGTGATGACGGCCTCACCTACTGAGACCGATCTTTATATCAGAACGGCTTGAGCAAGAGCCAATCGCCGCCTGCCGGAGCTACTTCGGCAGGCTTGTTTTTTGTAACCCGTATGTGGGGGTTGCCGGTACGACCCGTCATCACCAACTCACACAGACCACCAATTTTGCGCAGACGCGAGATTTTCCTTGGCATCGCTCGCAGAGCTTGAGTAGAATGAATCCGTAGTATCGACAGGCATTCTCTTCGCACATCAGGGACCAAAAAACGTCGTTCAGTGCCCATTTAGGGTGGTTGAATGGGTCCAAGTGTGTGGTTTCAGAGAAAGTCTGCTGGTCGATGCCAGGTAGTTCGTTTTGTGCGATCCGTATATAGGGACGGGCTGTCGATGCGGAACACGACGGTCCTATCGCTTTTCTGCGCCGGAGTTCCCAAAGATGTCGAAACACTGTGGTTTCCGATTGGCTCTTGTGCTGGTGGTTGCGGTCTTGACCGCCGTGATCGCTTTCCCTGCCTTGGGCGCTGACCCGAGCTCCGAGGCGGCTCGGCTCGAAACTTACGCCCATGCCGACGGGGCGACGAACTACTTTGCCCTTGGCCTGGAAGCGGACTTGCCCGCGTCGGCTGAGACCCCTGAGGTCGTCGTCCTGTTTGACACATCAGCCAGTCAGGCGGGCCAGATCCGTGCCGATGGCTTGGCTGCCCTTAATTCGATGCTGGCAAACCTGGGTGAGGGGACGCAAGTTCACCTCATGGCCGTCGATGTCAATGCAGTGCCGATGAACGAGGGCTTCACTGCTCCTGGTAGTGAGGCGATGGCCCAGGCGTTGGTCAAGCTCGATAATCGAGTTCCCCTGGGGGCCACGGACATGAAGAAGGCCCTCGAATCGGCCGTCGCGGCATTCGACAAGAGTTCCACTCGTCCGAAGTCCGTCATTTATGTCGGCGACGGAATCAGCGCCGCGAATTTCATGGGCACCGACGCTTTTGATGCCGTTGTGACCGAGCTGGTGGACAACCGAATTCCTGTCACGGTTCATGCCATTGGGCCGAAAGTCGACCAGCCTGCCCTCAGTGCACTGGCGGGCCAAACCGGCGGGGCCATGATTGCGGATTGGAGCGAGGCACTCCCTGAACAGGTTGGTGTGGAACTTGCGGCTGCGGCAAAAGCCACCGTGGTGTGGCCCCAGCAAGATAAGGTCGTTTTCCCGGGCGGATTCGAAGTCTTCCCCATGAAGATGCCCCCGTTGCGGAGCGACCGCGATACCGTGTTAATCGGAAAATATGAAGCAGCTCAGAAGGGACCGTTCGAGATCGCCGCTACGGTGAATACGGCAGCTGGCCCCAAGCCGCTCAAGTGGACGGCAAACGCTGCACCCTCCAGTGGCGACAACAACTATCTGGTAGCCCTCGTCGATATGGCCCAATTGGACGGTGGACTGACCCTGCCGGTCGTCGGATCGTCGAGCCTGGACGCGGTTCGCAAGTACATCAACACGGGCGGAGCCACCTTGGGCCAATTGGGTGCTCAGGCCCTCAGTGCGGGTGAATTGGACAAAGCCGAACAACTGGCAAGAAGTGCTTTGGTCAAGGATCCCGACAGTCCCGAGGCACAAACGATCCTGCGAGCAGTGGAGAAGAAGCGGGGTGAACCGGAAGCCTTGAACGTTGCTGCAGATACCTCGGCCGCGACCACCCAAACCGCTCCGCTGGATGACGCAGGCAACTTTGCCTTTGAAGTCGAAGCGATGAATAAGGCTTTCCAGCAGATGATCGAGAGCGAAACTCGAAATATCATCGATCAGGCTCGCCGCGGTCTGGAAACCGATCCCGAACTCTCGATCTACAATCTCAAGAATCAGATCGAGACGGTCCGTGGCCTGACGGAACTGGACCCCGATCGCGCGGACCAATTGCTTGATATGCTCCAGGCGGCAGTTCGCCAGGCGCAGCAGCGAAAGGCGGTTGTCGAGAAGCGAAATCAGGAGCAGCAGGAACGGATTGCTGTCGCTCGCGAACAGGAATACATCCTCGACGAGATCGAGCAACGCGAGGACAAGATCAAGCAGCTCATGCGTCGGTTCAATTCGCTAATGGAGGAAGGCAAGTATCGTTATGCGGAAGAAGCCGCCGCGTGGGAGGTGCAGAAGATCGATCCCGGGAATGTTGCCGGCGTTGCCGGAATTATGAATGCGAGAACCGAGGGCTATTTCTCCGACTTCATGATGCTGCGAGTGAAACGTCAGAAAGGCGTGGTCGACGCCCTTTATCAGGCAGAGCTCGCCCACATTCCCTTCCCGGATGAACCGCCAATTCTGTATCCGCCGGCTGAAGTGTGGGCAGAGTTGACCGAGCGCCGTCAGGACCGGTATCGATCCATGGATCTGTCCGAGCCTGGTTCGAACGAGAGGAAGATCCGAAACGCGCTGGACGAGAAGACGACGGTGGAGTTCATCGACGAACCGCTCAGCGGCGTCGTGCAGTACCTGAAGGACTATCATGGCATCGAGATTCAGATCGACACCAAGGCGCTGGAAGATGTGAGCATGGGAACCGACACTCCGGTTGCCAAGTCACTCGACGGGGTCTCGTTGCGTTCGGCGCTCCGACTCATTTTGAGTGACCTGGAGCTGACGTACGTGATTCGCGATGAAGTGTTGATGATCACCACGCCCGAGGAGGCCGAACTCCAACTGACCACCAAGGTGTATCCTGTCGCCGACCTCGTGGTCCCCGCGACTCCCATATCGTCCATGGGCGGCATGGGAGGTATGGGTGGCATGATGGGTGGCATGGGAGGTATGGGCGGTATGATGGGTGGCATGGGTGGCATGGGTGGCATGGGTGGCATGGGTATGGGTGGCATGGGCGGTATGGGCGGTATGGGAGGTGGGTTCATGAATGTGCCCGGCGACCCCCGCAACCAGCTCGATCCCCGCAACAAGCTCATTCGGGACGCTATCAACGGCGCTGCCCCGTTTCAGGCCTTCGCCGTCAAAGACGATCTCACCCTGACGCCCGAGACCGTGTCGCCGGCGAAACCTGCGACCGAGGACTTCGAGCCGATCGATGTCCGGTTGCCCGAGGGGGTGGAGCCAGCGGATCACTGGAACGCTTACTTCGAGAAGCATCGGCCCGAGCAGGCGGCTGTCCGACAGGCGGTTCGTGATCTGATGGCGTCGCAGCAATACGATTCGACGGTGGCGTTTATCCAGACCGCGCTCCGAAAGGATTCTCCCCAGCCTTGGATGTATGAAGCCATGGCCCTGGCCATGCAGGCAGGCGGCCATCCAAAAGAGGATATCGAGCGAGCGGTGTTATCGGCAGTCGATTTCTGTGACAATCCGGTCGAGCTGCTGTTCCTCGGAGTCTACATGGATCGGCTTGGATTGGACCAGCGGGCTTTGCAGATCTATCGCCAAGTGTCGCAAATGTCGCCGACCAGTCCCGAGCCCTACGTGCATGGCCTTCGTCTCGCCCAACGGATTAACGACGAAGCTGGAATTCAGTGGGCCACGATCGGGATCTTGAGCCAGGCATGGCAATCGGATCGCCAGGACGTCTGGAAGTCCGGTATGCAATCAGCCCAGGCCATGCTGCAGAAGCTCCGCGATGAAAAACGAACCAAGGAGGCGGACTCCTACAAAGCGGCACTCGACGAGGCACTGGTCCGCGATTGTGTGGTTACCGTGAGTTGGACGGGCACCGCGGACGTGGACATGCTGATTGAAGAGCCAAGCGGTACGATCTGTTCCCACCGCTCCCCGCGGACGACCGCCGGCGGCGTGATGGGAAGCGACGCATCCTCGAGTCTCGAGGGTGTCGGCAATTCCGTTGAGATCTATGCGTGCCCCAAGGCATTCTCGGGCAATTATCGCATGTTGCTCCGTCGCGTTTGGGGTGAGTTGACTGCTGGAAAGGTCACCGTTCAGATTCACACCGACTATGGAACAACGAAGCAGAAGACCCTTGAAAAGAGGATCGAACTAGGCGATCAGGAAGCGATGGTCGTGTTCGACGTAGAGAACGGACGACGCAAGGAGTCGCTTGCCGAGTGTCAGGTGGCCAACGCCGTCGCGGACCAATTGGCTTTCAATACGAAAATCATCACACAACGCCATGACGTTCTGGCCCAGCAGATTGCCGGCCAGACGGATTTAGGATCCCTTTCCGACTTCTGGCGGTCGGGGGGAGGAGGAGGGGGCAATAATGTTTCCCCGTTCCTGGTGCGCAGCGGCGCCGTCGGATATCAGCCAGTGATCCAGACCCTCAGCGAAGGGGCCAGTTTCGCGGCCATGGCCGTCATCTCCGCCGATCGGCGATATGTTCGCGTGAGTCCAAGCCCCATGTTCTCGGGAATTGCTGAAGTCAACGTATTCAACATGGCAAGCGGTGCCAATACGCAGGGACGGGGCGGAACGGGTGGACAGGGCTTTTCTGGTATGCAGGGCGGTGGCGGCTTTGGTGGTATGGGTGGCGGCATGGGCGGTATGGGTGGCGGCTTCGGTGGCATGGGTGGCGGCATGGGAGGTATGGGTGGCGGCATGGGAGGCATGGGAGGCGGCATGGGATTCCAGTAGGCTGAGAATCCCCGCTCAGATACGACAATTCATAGGGCTGCTCTTGCCAAGGCAAGATCAGCCCTTTTTTCGCAAGAGGCCGGGCACGACGTCCAACTCGAGCGATTCGAAACAGCCTGCTCGGAAGCGTTCAACCGCGATGGCGCCCATCACCGCGTTGTCCGTGCAGAGACGGAGCGGTGCCAGGTGAAGGGTGAATCTGCGCTGCTGAGCCTCTGCCTCCAGCCGGCTTCGAAACCGGGAGTTGGCGGCCACTCCCCCGCCAACGCAAAGGATGTTCATGCCTGTCTTTTCCAGGGCGAGCATCGCCTTGCCCACGAGGCAATCGACGGCCGCTTCCTGGAAGGAGGCTGCCAGATCGGCTACCTCCTGTTCTGAGAGCGAGATGTTGGCGAAATCCGGCTTGCCTGGCCCGGCAATGCAGTAGCGAACGGCAGTCTTCAGCCCGCTGAAACTGAAGTCGAGAACGTCCGGATTGTTCAGAAGCGCACGGGGAAAACGATAGGCTTTGGGGTTGCCGTGTTGGGCGGCCTCTTGAATTGCCGGGCCACCCGGGTACGGCAATCCGATCATGCTGGCGACTTTGTCGAATGCTTCGCCCGCAGCATCGTCGATCGTGGTCCCCAGGAGTTCGAACTCGAGTGCGTCGCGGCAGCGGTAAAGGCTCGAGTGACCTCCGCTGACAATCATCCCGACGCAGGGAAAGACATCTCGCCCGGCCGCTATCCGGCAGGCGTAAACGTGGGCCTGAAGATGGTTGACCGCGATCAACGGCAAACCGGTTGCCGCGCAAATCGCCTTGGCCGCAACCAGGCCCACCAGGAGCGACCCGGCGAGTCCGGGAGTGTTTGCGACCGCCACCGCGTCGAGGTCCGACAATCCTGTGCTGCTTCGCCGCAGTGTTTCGTCAATCACCGGGAGAATCCGTTCCAGGTGCGCTCGCGATGCGATCTCCGGCACTACGCCGCCGTAGGCGCGGTGCAAGTCGTCCTGCGAGGCGACCACGGAACCCAGAACCTCCAGTTCGTCGCCGATAACGGCCGCTGCGGTCTCATCGCAGGTTGTCTCGATGGTCAGTATTCGCATCTGGGCTCACTTCCGGCGCAATCCAATTCGGTCTGCAGACTCTGCTTCGGTCAACGCGGCTCGGGCACGGCACCGGACTCCGGCTTTCCTGGTTCGGTTTCCGCCGCAGGTTCCGCGGGCGGCTGGGGGACCTTGGCCAGTTCAGCTTCGCCTGGCGCGGGCTCGGAAGAGTCTTTTGCCACCTGCTTGGCCACCAGTCCACGAAGATAGTCCAAGGCCATCTGCAGTTGCCGGTCAACGAATTCAGCCTCATTGGAGGTTTCATCCGGACTGGCCTCAGGCGAAGGTTTACCCGTCTCGGCAGGCGTGTGAGCGGCAGTCTCGGATGGCCTTCTCAATATGTCGCGATCGCGACGATTCCGGGCCAGGGCGACGGTATCTGAAGGACTGAGGACAAGTTCGAATCCGTCGTTTGGCTTGACTCCCCATTCGTCCTCGAGGGTGTCGTCCGGGTGACGATCGATGTTCTTGCCATTGGGCCGATGATAACCTGCGGTCGTAAGCTTCAAAGCGCTCTGGCCACCCTCCATTTCAATCACACGCTGTACGGACCCCTTGCCATAGCTGCGTTGGCCAACGACGATGGCCCGCTGGTGGTCTTGAAGACATGCAGCAACGATCTCACTGGCACTGGCGATGTAGCCGTTGATGAGAACGGCGAGGGGAATGCTCTCGAAAGTGCCCCGCTTTTCCGCTTCCCACACCTGTTCTTTGACATTCCGACCGGCCGTACTTACGATCTTGCCCTCGGAAACGAACAGATCAGAAACCTGGATTGCGGAGCTGAGCAGACCGCCGGGGTTGAATCGGAGATCGAGGATCAGGCCGGCCGCTTTCTTCTTTTCCAGTTCTGTCAGAACCTTCCGCAGGTCATCGGCCGTCTCACGGCCAAACCCCGAGAGCCGCACGTATCCGATCCGCAGATCGTGGTCGAGGAAGTAGTCCCAGCGATCGTCTTCGCCTCGCTTGTCACCGAGCACGGTTTCGAGATGAATCACTTCGCGGGTGAGAGAGATGTCCTCGGGTTCCGTGCTGCCCGTGTGACTGATTTTTAACGACACGGAAGTCCCAGTCTCCCCTTTCAGCAGTTCCACCGCATCATCGAGAGATACCCCTTTGGTCGAAGTTCCGTTGATTTCGAGGATCCGGTCGCCGGCGATCAGACCGGCCCGATAGGCGGGTGACCCCACCAAGGGGCTGATCACGGTGAGCTGGCCCCGGACCATGTCCACTTGGATGCCGATTCCACCAAATTGCTGGGAGACTGCCGTTTGAAAACCGCTCATCCGCTCGGGAGCGACGTAGCCGGAATAGTCATCCAATTGACTGAGGACCCCCCGGATAGCCGCCTCAATTAACTTCCGGCGGTCGATGGGCTCCACGTAATTCTGCTCCACCTGATTGATCGTGTCCACCAGGAGCTTGTGGAGTTCGTAATCATCTGGACGCTCGGGATGGAGTGGGTCCTCAGCACCCCAACTCATAGGGGGAAACAGCAAGAACAAGAACGTGGCCACAAGCAACACGAGCCGTCGGGTCATGACAGAATCTCCAGAGAGGAGCGTTCCGAGATCAGGAAGGGCAATCAATGCTCCAATTCGGGTGTCGCCTCCGCACCCATCGCAGAACCGCATTGTTCAGTATATCTCCCCCCGAATGCCGGACAAGGCAATTGCCTGTGCCCCTCTGGAGAACTGCCTGACTCCGCCGCTTCCCCATAAGCCTCAGAAGTCGTACCACAGCCCGAGGCCAAAGTGCTCTTCGTGTTCGGTGAAGAACTGGTAGGCATCGGACTTGCCGTTGAAGTACTGAAATCCGAGGCGGAGTAAGTTGCCTCCTTCACCACGCCGTTGCCAGCCGGCCTGGGCTGTCAGACTGCCGCCAAAATCGACCTCCTCTCGGATCCGCCCATTGACCGCAAAAAAGGGTGAGCCGAAGAACGATTCGGGACGAACTCGACTCCAATCGACTCCAAACTGAAACTCCCAGGGCTTGGCGCCTCCCTTGCGATAGAAGGCATAGCCGGCTTCGGCATAGGCGCGGATATTCTCGATGACCCTTAGCCCAACGGCCAGAACCGCCACGTCGTGGGCGTAGTCGACGGGAATCGCCCCGGGATTCTCCCGGATGAAGTCATCACCCAAATGGGAGCTCAGATGGTAGTAGGCTAGCTTTGCCTCGATTGCCCCTTGACGCATCGAGAGCGGAATGCCAAATCGGAAATCCGACGCCATCATCTGCCGTTGCGAGTCGAGGTCCAAACGTGGAAAGGCCGCTCCCTCCATATCGAGTTGCCATCCGAACGGCAGATCGGGATCATCGTCGCCATAGCGAAAGATCCCAACATGGCCTCCCAAGGCGATGTCCCACAGCCATCCGTGGCCCTTCTCATACGACCACACCGCCCCCAGCCGAGATTCCCTCCCAGATGCAAGATAAGCCGGGAACGTGAGTTCATCGGGCAGCCACTGCATGTGCCATGGCCCGCGTTGCGTTGCCGTTCCCCACGTGGAATGAGCTTCCAAGGTTGTTGAGGAGTCGATCGGACAGTCCGCGACGTATGGGCTCATCGCCTGCCCAGGTTGAATCAGCAGGGGGGGCTCCTCTTCCCCGAACCAGAGCGTTTCACCCGCCTGTGACGACGATAAGGTCTCTGAAACTGTGCTCCCGGAGCCCAGTGGAGTTAACGCGGCTTCCTGCCCAAACCCGGCACCAGGCAGTGCCGTCAAGAGGACTGCGAACCAACACAGATTGCCGGAAATGTGAATGAAACGTTGCATCAGAATCCCCATGGGCGGAAACTGAGTCCCAGGAATGTGCCAGTTGCCGGCGCGGTCCTCAAATGGCTTTCGCTTGTCCGGGCCGCAGAGTCTAGCGATTTCCGTGGTTCAAGGGCAGAGAGGAATTCTGAGAAGCCCCAACAAAACGTACGAGTTTCACGGGTGGGCATGATCGGTGGTTTCGTTGGCGGCTCCCATAGCTTGGTCGGTGCAAATGCCGCATTTTTACAGTGCGATCTCGCATTACGTGGACCAATCCTGAGAATGCCTCACCGCTCTCCCCAGGTTCGTATAGAATGCCATAGTGGGGATGGTTCCTGAACGGAAGAGACACACGACACCATGGTTCTCCTGGAATTCAGCATGTATCCCCTTGATAAGGGGGAGAGCCTTAGCCCGTATGTGGCCCGGAGTCTCGAGATTATCGACGCCAGCGGCCTCGATTACCGCTGCCACGCAATGGGCACCATAATCGAGGGTCCGTACGACGAAGTCATGGCCGTTGTCCAGAAGTGCTTCGAGCGAATGGCAGAGGACTGCGATCGGATCGAATGCTCGATCAAGTTCGACTTTCGCCGGGGTCGATCGGGCGGATTGCAGCGGAAGGTGGCCAGCATTGAGGAAAAACTGGGCCGGGCGGTGAAGAAGTAGGGCCGCACTTCGCAGCGGTCCTTGTCTGGGATAGCCTGTGTCAACCCGAAACGCAACCGAGAATAGAAGTTGTGGCCCTGCTGTCCTCGTCTGCGGTTCGGATTCGGGGTGGAGAGTCTTCTGTCCCCGCCTGGGCTCTTACGATTCGGGACTGTGTGCGGGGCCGTTTGCTGTCACAAGACTCCCGTGAGTATAATCGAGCGTCTGGCTTCCGTTGGATCTTCCCCAACTCTTTCCCTGTCATGACGATGGTACGCACATTGAAGAAGCCGTTGATCCGTGATCTGCGTCGCCGCCTGGGTGCTTCGGGTGTGCTGTGTGACCCGGCAGACCTGCGTGTGTATGACTGCGATGGTTTGACCATAGAAAAGCAGATGCCCGAGGTGGTCGTATTCCCCACCACGACCGAAGAGGTGGCCGACGTGGTTCAGATCAGCCGGCGCCATGATGTTCCCGTCGTTGCCCGGGGCGCCGGAACCAGCCTGGCCGGCGGGTGCCTGCCTATCGGCGGCGGGGTGGTCGTGATGCTGACGCGAATGAAGCGAATCGTCGAGATCAACGTCCGTGACCGGATGGCCCTGGTCGAGGCGGGCGTGCTCAACCTACAGTTGGCCCGGGCCCTGGCCGGTACCGGGCTGCACTTTGCCCCCGATCCCTCGAGCCAGATCTCCTGCACCATCGGCGGCAACGTGGCCACAAATGCCGGCGGCCCGCACACGCTCAAGTACGGAGTGACCCTGAACCATGTCCTCGGCCTTGAAGCGGTGCTGGGAGATGGTACCGTGATCCAGGTCGGCCCTCTGGCCGACCGGGCCGCACTCGACCTGGCGGGAGTGCTGGTGGGGAGTGAGGGTACGCTGGCAATCGTCACCCAGGTCTGGGTCAAGTTGACGCCCAATCCCCAGGACTACCGGACGTTGCGAGTCATCTTCGATTCGGTAGACGACGCCTCCAGTGCCATCAGCGACGTGATCGCGACAGGAATCGTGCCGGCTGCAATGGAGTTGATGGACCAGGGAATCCTTGCCGCCGTTGACGAAGCCTTTCATTTCGGGTTTCCCGCCGATGCGGAGGCGGTTGTGGTGATCGAACTGGATGGCCCGAGTGTTGGCCTCGACGGTCAGCGGGACCAGATCGCCGAGATCTGCAGTCGGCACAAGGCGCGGGAGATTCTCCAGGCAACCGACGCCGAACAACGGGCCTTGTTGTGGAAATGCCGAAAAATGGCGGTCGGCGCCGTGGGGCGGCTCAGTCCGAGCTACTGTATCCAGGACGGTGTTGTTCCCCGGACCAAGCTTCCCCACATCATCCGCCGGATCACCGAGATCAGCGCCAAGTACTCGATTCGTATCGTCAACGTGGCCCACGCCGGCGACGGCAACATTCATCCGATCCTCCTGTTCGATGAACGCGACGCCGGACAAGTCCAACGAGCGCTGGCTGCGGGAAAAGAACTCCTGGAAGACTGCATCGAGTGCGGCGGAAGTGTGACCGCAGAACACGGCATCGGAATCGAGAAAATCAGCCTCATGGAGAAGCTCTTCGCCCCCTATGACCTGCATGTGATGGAAAAGGTGCGCGACGCATTCAATCCAGGGGGCAAACTCGGTCTCGGCAAGGTCCTTCCCTCACCCCATGCTCCCGTTCTCCTTCACCCTGTCGAGGTGAGTATCGATGCTTGACCGTTATTTTCCTGAAAGTCGGATCCTCCAGGCCGGCGACGCTGCCGAGGTGGCCGACGCTGTTGCAGCGGCCTCTGTAGAACAGCGGCCGATCTATCCGGTCGGTGGTGGCACGAGTCTCGCCTTGGGCGCCGCCGTGACCCAGCCCGGCACGATCCTGTCGCTCGGCAACCTGAACCGCCTCGTCGATTATCCTTGCCGGGATCTGACGATCACGGTGGAAGCGGGGATGACAATGGGCCAACTGGCCGAGCACCTGTCGACCGAAAATCAGCGGCTCCCCGTCGACGTCGGCCAGACGCACCTGGCGACTGTTGGAGGGGTCGTGGCCGCCAATCTGAGCGGCCCCCGCCGCTGCGGTTTTGGGACCATCCGCGACTACCTGCTCGGATTGACGGCCGTCGATGGAACGGGAAAGTCGTTTTCCGCCGGGGGACGCGTGGTAAAAAATGCGGCAGGTTACGACCTGACGCGGCTGATGATCGGTTCCCTTGGAACGTTGGGCGTGATCACCCAGGTGACGTTCATGGTGCGCCCAAAACCCCAGAAATCCGCGCTGGCTGCGATCGCATTGCCGGCCTTGAATCGTGCCGATGCACTGATCGAGGCCCTCGGCAAGCACCATATCGAACCGGTTGCGATCGAGCTCGTGGCCGGCAATCGGGTGCCTGCTGCCCTCTCGATCGAGGCTCCAGCCTGCCTTTGGATCGGCTTTGAGGGGGGCACGCCCGAGGTGCAATGGATGCTCGAGGGTCTTGTGAGGCTTTGCCGCGATCAGGCCTTAAAGGTGGTGATCGAAGATGCCCCGGATGCCACCCGGGCCATCTGGGAGAGCCTCACCGAGCACGGTTCCATCGTTCCGGCAGACCAGCTCGATACGACCCTCACGGTGGAAGCGACCGTACTGGCCTCGCGCTCGGTTGCCCTGGCTGAGCGCCTTTGCCGGTGGAATGGGGACATCTCCATTCATTGCCACGCGGCCAGCGGAGTGCTCGTCGCCCGGGTTCCCTGCGGACCCGATCGAGCCGGCCCAGCGGCTGCAGAGATTCGCAAAGCCGCGGGCGAACTTGGCGGGCGGGCCGTCGTGACCGCCTGGCCGGCCGAATGCCCCATGGATCAGCCGGCGGTCTGGGGCCCCCAGGGGAGCCAGTTGCGGGTCATGCAGCGGATCAAAGAGCAGTTTGACCCGCAGGGAATCCTCAACCCGGGGCGATTCATCTTTGAGTCTGCGCCGGTCCACATGCCAACTTGATTGTTCAACCCCATGAATCCTGTTCTTCCGATAGCCTCGAACCAGGGCAACGGCCATTCCCTCCAGGCCGCGGTCCGGCCCGAATTGTTCCTCGAGTGCGTGCATTGCGGGCTGTGCACGTCGTCGTGCCCGACCTACACCGAGTTGGGCGATGAGAACGTTGGACCACGCGGACGGATCTACCTGATGCGGATGGTCACCGACGGCGCCATCGACGCCCTGCCGGCGGTCCGTCACCATCTGGAGATGTGCCTGGATTGCCGGGCCTGCGAGTCGGCTTGTCCCTCCGGGGTGCATTATGGCCGCATTATCGAGCCGTTCCGTCTGGCCCTGGAGGAGGAGAAACATCGCGGCATCACCGGCTGGGACTGGTTCCGCACGTTCGTCTTGTTTGGATTGTTCCCCTATGCAGGCCGTATCCGCCTGGCGATGAAACCGGTCCGGCTCATGCAGCGCCTGGGGCTCTACGACCGCTTCGAACGGCTCGGCCTGTTCCGGCTCATTCCCGGGCGCCTGGGACAGATGGCAACCCTCGTCAATCCGCCCGTCGATCCGGGGCCCAAATTGCCGTCGTTCCTGCCGGCGATCGGCCGCAGGCGGGCTCGCGTGGCCTTCTTCGTGGGCTGCGTGGCCGACGCCATGTTTCGCCACACCCACTGGGCCACTCTTCGGGTCCTGCAGCAGAACGGCTGCGATATCCTCCTGCCGGAAGGGCAGGGCTGCTGTGGTGCGATCCATTTTCACTCCGGCAGCAGCGACGGCGCCCGGCGAATGGCCGACGCCAACGTCAAGGCCTTCCGGCTCGACGAGATCGACGCGATCATCGTCAATCACGCGGGCTGCGGAGCGATGCTCAAGGAATACAGCCTCCATTGGCAGGACGAGCGGCAGCCCGCCCGTCAGCAGTTCTCGGAGAAGGTCCGCGACATCAATGAGTTTCTCGATCAGCTCGGCCCTGTCGCTCCGACCGGAGAAATTCGTGCGACGGCCGCCTATCACGACGCCTGCCATCTGCGCCACGGGCAGCATGTGATCGATCCGCCGCGAAAGCTGCTCGAGTCGATCCCCGGTCTCGAACTGTGCGATCTGCCGGAAGCGGAGATCTGCTGCGGGTCGGCGGGCACCTACAATCTGAACCAGCCCGAGATGGCCGATCGCCTCATCCGCCGCAAGGTCCAGAACATCGTCAGCACCGGGGCCCAGATCGTGCTGGCCTCGAACGCCGGCTGCCTGCTGCAGATCGGCCGTGAGATCCGCCGCCAGCGACTCCCGATTGCCGTGCTGCACCCGATGGATCTTTTGGATATGAGCTACCGCGGCGAACAGCCGGAGCTGCCGAGGAAGTAGGAGTCAGGGGACAGGAGTCAGGGGACAGGAGTCAGGGGACAGGAGTCAGGGGACAGGGGTCAGAGGTCAGAGGTCAGGGGTCAGAGGTCAGAGGACAGGGGTCAGAGGTCAGAGGACAGGGGTCAG
>CAYSCH010000206.1:0-16653 GCA_964429355.1 uncultured Planctomycetaceae bacterium
CTTGCCGCTGGGGCAGCCGCAGGACGTGCCTTGCCTAACATTTGCCCGTGCCGTGCAGGAGCTGACGCAGGGCCGAACGCAGCACGCAAAGATCGACATTCTCTGCATCGACACCCGCAGCGGTGCGATTGTGGCTCACCGGGAGTTCCCCTACTCGGGCAACGCACTGGAGATTGCCGCGGAAGTGGAACATCGCAAGGTGGAAATCCGCATGCAGCAGGAAACATTCAATTTGACGTTCACGGACGAGCCTGTGCCGGAAGGCACCGACTCGGATGCGGCAGACATCCCCTCGAATTCGCTGAAGGCGATCTGGCGCGCCGTGCTCAAAGGAGCGACGGTGCCGGACAACCCGCTCCGTCCCCACGAACCTTCGCTGAAACCTCCAGAAGGAGAAGGCAATCGTGCAAAGGCCGACCCTGGCAGTGGCAACACCCAGAATGTGACGAAGGGCGAGGCGGCATCCGATCAGGGGGCTGCTTCCGGTCCGGCGGCTTCCCCAAATCGGCCCGGGCAGGTGCTCGTTCCACCGCCGTTGGAGCCAGCGATCCGGGACCGAATCCGCCCATCCGATCTGGTGCCGCCGCAGTGAGACGGCCGACTCGAATCGCCGGACGGGATCCTCAGTTTGCCGATTACGCCATCTTGCCCGTGCAATCCCCAACGCCGGCCGGCGAGGTGCAGAGAGAAAAGACGAGCTATTCGTAAGCGAGACTGATACTGGAGAATTCCAGGAGTTCGAAGGATAAGCCGAGGCTATAGTTTTCGCATGGAAGTCCGTTGCTGTTTCAGAAATCTGGCGATGCTGATCGCAATCAGCCTCGTATTGTCCGCCTCGCCGTCCTCTGGGAGTGATCCGGAGGTACGGCGCGCAGTGGACCAGGGGCTGGAATGGCTCGTGTCGCAGCAGTCGAGGGTGGGACATTGGGCGGCCAGCAACGACCGTTATCCTACGGCGATGACGGCGATGGCTGGGATTGCTTTGCTCTGCGAGGGCTCGACGACGACCCAAGGCAAGTACGCTCCCCATTTGCGGAAGGCTGTGGATTATCTGGTTGCTCGCAGTCGAACGAACGGGCTGATCGGTGATCCCGACCGCGACGATCGCTACACGTACGGCCATGGCTTCTCGATGCTTTTTCTTTCCCAGGTGTTGGGGGAAGAGGAGGATGCGGTTCGCCGGGAGCAGCTCATCGACATTCTGACCAGGGCGGTTGAGTTCACCGGCCGCGCTCAAACGCAGGCAGGCGGGTGGGGATACGTGAGCGCCAAGGACGGCAACGAGTTCGACGAGGGTTCGACTACGATCACCCAGGTTCAGGGACTGCGAGGCTGCCGCAACGCCGGCATCCCGGTGCCGAACGAGATCATCGACAAGGCGATCGGCTACATCCAGAAGTGTTCCCTTGAGAACGGGGCTGGAGGCGTGCAGTATAATTCCCGGGGAGGCGGAGGCCGGCCGGCGATCAGCGCTGCCGCGATTGCCTGCCTCTACAACGCCGGCGATTACGATAGCGAGTATGTTCCCAAGCTCCTCGACTATTGCCGGAAGAACCTGTCGAATATCTCCAACAGCGGATTCGGCCACTGGCACTACGCCCACTACTATTTCTCCCAGGTGGAGTATCGGGAAGGGGGCAAGGCCTGGGAAGAGTATCGCAATCGGATCTACTCGCGAATCGTCAACGAGGCCAATCCGGACGGCTCGTGGATCCAGGGGTATATCGGGCCGGTATATACGACATCGATCAACCTGACCATTCTCCAACTGGAAAGCGCGGCGCTGCCGATCTATCAGCGCTGACTTGGAGCCCGGCTGGAAACCTGTCACACGGGTAACACGCCGGAAGAGAATTGCATCAACGACACAGCGAGGCACAACGAATGAGTCAGTCCACACCCGCCGGAACCGGCAGTCCCGAACGCGAGCAAGATTCCTGGGCCGTGGAACGGCTGGGGCGGGCTCGTCGCAAGATCATGGAGCAACTCTCCCGTGTGATTGTCGGTCAGCACCAGGTCGTCGACGAGCTGCTCATCTCTTTGTTCAGCCGTGGTCACTGCCTGCTCGAGGGAGTGCCCGGCCTGGCGAAAACGTTGATGATCAGCACCCTGTCGGAGACGCTCAACCTGTCCTTCAGCCGCATCCAATTCACGCCGGACCTGATGCCGGCCGACATAACGGGTACCGATATCATCGAGGAGAACCGGGCGACGGGCTCGCGGGAGTATCGGTTTCTCGAAGGACCGCTGTTCTCCAACGTCGTGCTGGCCGACGAGATTAACCGCACACCACCCAAAACTCAGGCGGCCTTGCTGGAGGCCATGCAGGAGCGGCAGGTGACCGTCGGGCGGATTCGCCATCGGCTTGCCGATCCGTTTTTCGTGCTCGCGACCCAGAACCCGATCGAACAGGAGGGCACGTACCCTCTCCCCGAAGCCCAGCAGGATCGGTTCATGTTCAAGGTCTTCGTACGCTACCCAAGCTTCGAGGAGGAGTTCGAAGTGGCCCGGCGGACGACGTCGCTTTCCGATGTGGTCGTGGAACCGGTCCTGTCGGGAGAAGAGATCGTCCAGCTCCAGCAGATCGTGCGGGAGGTTCCGGTGGCCGACGAACTGATCCGCTACGCCTTGGCACTGGTCCGGCAGACTCGCGTGGACCAACCCGGGGTGCCCGACTTCGTCAAGGAAACCGTTGCCTGGGGCGCCGGGCCCAGGGCCGTTCAATTCCTGATCCTGGGAGCCAAGGCGAGGGCATTGCTCGACGGGCGCACTCACGTGAGCCAACGCGATCTGCAGGCCCTCGCCAAGCCGGTGCTGCGCCACCGATTGGTTCTCAGCTTCACCGCCGAGAGTGACGGGGTGACTGCCGATTCGATTGTCGATCAGATCCTGAAAGTCACACCAACCAACCACGATGAGCTGGCCAACGATGCCCGATTTCAAGCGATTTTTGCATCCTGATGCGATCAAACGCATCTCGCGGCTGGACGTTCGGGCTCGGCAGATTGTGGAAGGCTTTCTGGCCGGTATGCACCGCAGTCCCTACTTCGGCCAGTCCGTCGAGTTCCTGCAGCACCGCGAATATGTCGCTGGCGACGATCCTCGCTACGTGGACTGGAAGGTCTGGGCCAAGCAGGATCGGCTGTATGTCAAGCAGTTCGAAGAAGACACGAACCTGCGCTGCACGATGCTGGTCGACGTTTCGGCGAGCATGCGTTACGGATCGGGGGCCCTGAATAAATACGAATATGGGGCAACGGTGGCGGCCTCCCTGGCCTATCTGATCCTCCAGCAGCAGGATGCGGTGGGTTGTGTGGCATTCGACGACCAGGTTCGCAACATCGTGCCCCAGCGGACACGGCGAAACCACCTCGACTCGATCCTGCGGGCCCTCGATGTGTCTGCGCCCAAGGGAAAGACCGATGCCTATCCGATTCTGCACAAGGTGGCGGAGGCGTACCCGGCGCGCGGAATGATGGTGCTGGTGTCGGACTTGCTGGTACCCCGAGAACCCCTGTTTCGCGGTCTTCAGTTGTTGCGCACTCGCGGGCACGACGTGATGGTTTTCCACGTGCTCGACGACCACGAACTCGATTTCCCCTTCAACGGCGCCACACGGTTTGAGGGGCTGGAAGGTGAAGGCGAGTTGAGCTGCAATCCCCGGGCGCTGCGCCGGGGCTACCTTGCCGCTCTCGATCAGTACCTCGAAGAGGTTCGCCGGGGTTGCGTCCGCCACGGCATCGACTACGCCCTGCTGCGAACCAGCCGCCCGCTGGATGCAGCGCTCGCCGCCT
The DNA here is from genome assembly GCA_964429355.1 of uncultured Planctomycetaceae bacterium. Lineage (GTDB taxonomy): Bacteria > Planctomycetota > Planctomycetia > Pirellulales > Thermoguttaceae > JAAYAY01. The sequence continues at coordinate 3,795 of CAYSCH010000206.1, forward strand.
ACTTGAGCAATCGCTTGGGAATGCACCACCGGAACTGATGATGCCCACGTTTATCCATTCGGCCCTGCTGTGGGGACTCCTGATCGCCGGCGTGCCTGTGTTGATCCATCTGATCAACCTGTTTCGCCACCGGCGAGTCCCGTGGGCTGCCATGGAATTCCTGCTTGTCAGCCAGCGGCGGAATCGAACCTGGGTGCTCCTGAAACAGCTCCTCCTGCTGGCAATGCGGATGACGGCCATCGCGGTGTTGGTGCTGATGTTGGCCCAGCCTCGGCTGCCAACCGAGTGGGGACGTTTCCTCGACGGCCAGCCGGTACACCACATCGTGCTGCTCGACGACAGCTATTCGATGTCCGATCAGGCCGGCGGTTCGACGGCCATGGATCGGGCCAAGGCGGCGGTCGAGCGGATCGGCCGCGAGGCCCTGCGATTGAGGCGATCGCAGAGTTTCACGCTCATTCGGTTCTCGCAGGCGGCGAATCTGAAGGCCGGCAAGCCCGATCTGCTCGAGGAGACCGTGGGAGGCGATTTTTTGGAACGCCTTTCCGACCGTCTGAAGAATCTGCGTGTTTCGGAAACCACGGCGGGACCGCTCCCGGCTCTGGAGGCGATCGATCGCTGGCTGGGGAGCAAGGCTGCGGAGCAACGCATTGTCTACCTCCTTACCGATTTCCGGACGATTCACTGGAGCGACCCCAAGGAATTGCGCCCGGTTCTGGACGGGATCTCGCGGTCTCGTACGGTCCTCCACCTGGTGCAGTGTGCCGATCGTTTCCAGCCCAATGTCGCGATCGCTTCCCTTGAGGCCGGCAAGGGTATCCATGCCGCAGGGGTCCCATTCTTTGTCGATGTGGCGGTCACGAACCATTCGGACGTGCCGTTGAGCGATGTGGTGATTCAGATTCAGACGGACGGTAATTCCCGTCCAGCCGTGCGAATGGAAGAGATTCCCGCCCGGAAGACCGTATCGGATCGGATCTCCATGCAGTTTCCGGCGCCCGGCGAGCACGTCGTCAAAGCCGAACTGCATTCCGATGCTGTGGCTGTCGACAACCGGCGGCAGTGCGTCGTCGACATACCGGCCGATCTGCCGGTTCTGCTGATCGATGGCGACATTGGTGCCGAGGATGCCACCTATCTCAGTTCGGCGTTGCGCCCCGGGGGAACGGTGGCAACGGGGTTGACCCCCCGGATCGAGAAACCACGTTTTCTGAGCCAGGAACCGCTCGACAGGTTTCGCGCGGTCTACCTGCTCAACGTGGAGCGTCTTGAAGACTCGGCGGTGAAGGCCTTGGAGCAATATGTCGCCGGTGGCGGCGGCCTGGGTGTGTTCCTGGGACCGAGGTGCTCGGCGTCGTTCTTCAACGAGAATCTCTATCGCGGGGGCGCCGGGGTCTTTCCCGTTCCGCTCACCGGGCAGGAGGCACTGCCGGTCGACCGGCTCGAGAGGGTGCCCGACCTGGAAGTGACCCGCCATCCGGTGTTCCGAGTGTTTGCCGGCCAACGCAACAGCTTTCTGTCAACCGTCTCCGTGGGTCGTTATTTTGCCACGGTCGACCCGTTGCCGGAGTCTCTCGCCACGAGTGTGGAAGTCATCGCCAGGCTTCGTAATGGGGCGCCACTGGCGGTCGAGAAACCCTTCGGCAAAGGCCGCGTGATCGCATTCCTCACCACGGCCGGCCCGGAGTGGAACAACTGGGCTCGGGGGAACCCGAGCTACGTGGTGACCATGCTCGAACTCCAGGCCTACTTGAGCCGTCCTGAGGCGGATACCGAACCGAAACTCGTTGGCAGCGATCTGAAGATTTCGTTCGACGCAGCCGTCTTCAATCCTCCCGTGCGTTGGGTGCCTCCGGCCGAGCAGGGACTCGAGCCCACCGTGAGCGAGGGAGTCCTCGACGACGCGGGAGCCTTCGTCGCCACCTATCCGGCCGCCCCCTTTTCGGGTATCTATCGGGCCGAGTTGACGGGCAAGGCTGGCGGACGACAGACGATGCACCTTGCAGTGAACGTCGACCCCGTGGAAGGAAATCTCGATCTGGTCGACGGTCCGACACTCGCCGCTAAACTCGACGGAGTCGATTTTCGCTACCAGTCCGTGGGCGCGTTTCGCTACAGCGAGGACGAGGTCTCAGGAACAGATCTGACCGATACCCTGTTGTACGCACTTCTGGCCATGCTCGTGGCGGAGCAACTGCTGGCCTATTGGGTCGGTGATCATCCTCCCCGGCTCGTCGAGACGGGAGGTGCCGCATGATTGTCTCGACACTCCTCCCGATCGCCGAGGGGACCTTGCGGCGGACCTTCGAATTCGGCCGCATCCGAACTAACAGCGATTGGATCCTGCCGATCCTCGCCTGTGTGGCGATCCTGGTTGTCGTCCGCGTCGTCTACCGGCGCGACGCCCACCGGTTGCCTCCCGCGCTGGATTTCCTCCTGACGTCGCTGCGGAGCGTCGTGTTCTTTGCGCTGCTCGTCTTCTACCTTCAGCCCCAATGGCGATGCGAACGTGAGGTCGTGCGAGACTCGCAGTGCCTGTTGTTGGTCGATACCAGTTCGAGCATGGCGATTGACGATGCCGTAACGGACAATTCCAGCAAGGTCGTCTCGCGGTTGCAGCGTGTGCGAGACACGCTGGCCACCGGCGAGTTTCTGCCGGCTTTGCGGCAAACCCACGATACTTGGATCCAGGCTTTCGACTCGGCGACGGCCGAAGTCGCCCATCTGCCCAAGGCGGCCCCGTCCGATCGTCCGACACAGCCGCCCTCCTGGGCCGCGGGCCTGGAACCGATCGGCCTGGAGACTCGCCTTGGCGACGCCCTGGTGGAATCGATTCGCCAGCGGGCCGGTGAACCCTTGTCAGGACTTGTGGTGTTCTCCGATGGCAGCCAGAACGCAGGTGTAGTGCCCCAGTCTGCAATCGCAATGGCCCAGGAGGCGGGGATCCCGATACACTCGGTCGGTCTGGGGGCCGTCGAGCGGCCAGCCAACGTGAGCGTCTATCGCATCGATGCGATCTCACGGGCCTATCCGGGCGACCCGTTCACGGTCTCCGGCGTCATCCAGAGCCGCGGCGCCGGTCTGGCGGGAAGATCGGTGACTGTGGAACTGCTGCAACGCGACGGAGGCCAGGACGCTCCGGGGTCTGTGCCCGGTGCGGGCACTCCAATCGGCAGCGAGAGGATCAGCCTCGGCGCCGACGGAGAGGCGGTGTCGGTCAGGTTCGAGGTCACACCTGCTGAAACGGGGCTCCGCACGATGTGCCTGCGAGTCCGGCCTCCGGCCGACGATGGCAACGCGAAAGACGACTTCCTGGAAACAGAGGTCGACGTGGTCGATCGCAAGGACCGCGTGCTCCTGTTGGCGGGAGGCCCCACACGCGAGTATCAATTCGTGCGCACCCTCCTGTTCCGCGACCCGTCGATGACGCTCGATGTCTACCTGCAAACAGCCCAGCCGGGCCTCTCGCAGGAGGCCGATCGGATTCTCGACGACTTCCCCGGCACGCGGGAAGAGCTGTTTGCCTACGACTGCGTGGTGGCCTTTGACCCGAATTGGCGAGCCCTCGGCGACTCGCAGATCGATCTGCTCGAGTCGTGGGTGGCGGAGCAAGGGGGCGGGCTGGTGGTGATCGCCGGACCGGTCTATACCGGGGAACCGGTCGGGGGCTGGGTCCAGGATCCCCGCACGCAGAAGATTCGAGATCTCTATCCGGTGGAATTCTCGCAACATCTGGCCGTCTGGGATGTGGAGACGGAGACCGCCGCGGAACCGTGGCCACTCGACTTCACGCGCGAGGGGCTGGAAGCGGAGTTTCTCTGGCTCGGCGAGACGGCAAGTGCCAGCCAGCAGATCTGGGCTGAATTCAAGGGTGTGTTCAGCCATCAGCCACTCCGTGGGCCGAAACCTGCTGCCACCGTATACGCCCATTTCTCCGACCCGCGAACTGCCCAGGCAAACGACCGGCCGATTTTTTTGGCAGCCCAGTTCTATGGGGCGGGACGGGTGTTCTACATTGGAAGCGGCGAGTTCTGGCGGTTGCGGGCGCTCGATCCGGGACACTTCGAGCGGCTTTATACGCGACTGGTCCGGCATGTCTCGCAGGGGCGACTGCTCCGGCAGTCGAGCCGCGGCATGTTGCTCGTCGGCCAGGATCGCTATTCGATCGGCAGCACCGTCGAATTGCGAGCCCAGGTGACCGACGTGCGTTTCGCACCCCTTGAGGCCCCCAGTGTCGAGTTGGAGGCCTACCTGCCCGACGGTTCGGTCCGCACGGTCCCGCTGCAGCCTGACCCGGCACGCGCTGGAGCCTTCCAGGGAACACTCACGGTGCTCAACGAGGGTACCCATCGCCTGGAGTTGCCCATCCCGGATAGCGACGAACGAATCGTCCGCCGGATCCGGGTCCAGATGCCCGACCTGGAGCGAGAATCGCCGGAGCAGAACGTGACACTCCTCCGCCGCCTGGCGGAAGAAACCGGCGGTACCTACCATGCTGACCTGGCCAAAGCGGTTGACCCGGCCGAACCTGAATCGATCGTCAACCAGCTTGCCGACCGCACACGCACGGTCGTGCTGGCGTCCGCACCGGACCGGCTCTGGACGGGACGCCAACTGGTCTGGTTGATGGTGGGACTTTGCAGCCTCCTCTGCGTCGAATGGCTCATTCGCCGCTTGGCCAAGCTTGCCTGAGGCAACCTGACGAAACATACCAACCAGACACTCCATGACCACACGTTCCATCCATCTCGACGACAGCATACACGGTGCCCTGGCGGCATTGCGCCGCCGGATCCGCTCCTACGTCTGGATCCAGGGACTGGCGATGGTCGTGGCCACGGCAGGCGTCGTCTTTTGGATCAGCCTGGCGGTGGACTGGTTTTTCGAGCCGTCTCTCTTATTGCGCAAGTTGCTGCTTGGGGCGGCCGTCTTCAGCATCGCCGTCGTCGCCTATCGCGCCATCGGGCGGCGAGCTTTTGTGCCCCTTCCCGATCGGAGCATGGCGATTCTCCTGGAACGGCGGTTTCCCGAGTTCGACGCGAGCCTGTTGACTGCCGTGGAACTGACGGCTCGCCCTCCGGACCTGAACGACTGCAATCGGGAAATGTTGGCGGCCACCTGCCGTGCGGCGGCGGAACCGATGGCCGGAGTACGACTCGGAATTGTCTTCAACTGGGGACCGTTGCGAACGGCCATCCTTGCCGCCGCAATCGTTGCCGGCGGCACGGCGGCCTTCGGGGTGTCTCTTCCCGACTCGCTGGCGGTGTGGTTTCGGCGCGCCGTCCTCATGAGCCGGGAACTTTGGCCTCGCCGGACGCTCCTCACGGTGGAAGGCTTTTCTGATGGTGTGGCTCGGGTCGCCCGCGGCGCTGACTTCACACTGATCGTCAATGCCGACCTGGAGGGGCGACACGTGCCGCGGAGCGTACGCATCGAGTACCGTCCCGAGGGGGCCCGCCGGCTCGATGCGACCATGATCCGCGAAGGGCAGGCGGTTGCCGGCCGCGATCGTTTTCAGGCCTACTCGTACACGTTTCGCGGGATCCTCGCGCCAATCGACCTGGACCTGCGCGGCGGCGATGCGTCGATCCGCGGACTGCGCATCGAAGTCGTCGATGCCCCGACACTCGTTCGCTTGGAGGCCGAGTGCCATTATCCGGATTATATGAGACGGGCGCCCCGAAACGTGCCGGTCGCTGGCGTGGTTCCCATCCCGCTGGGGACGCAGGTCACCCTTCGAGCCGAGGCCAACAAACGGCTCACAGAGGTGGAACTCGTCAGCGGCGAGACAACCCAGCTCGTTGCGAGCCCTATGACGAGAAGCCTCCACGAGATCATCGCTCTCTGGCGGGATGCCGCCAGGGCCTATCGCGGCGGGAGAGTAACCACGGATGGCACAGAGCAATTGAAGGCTGCCGCCGTACAGCTCCTGCAGCTTCACGACCAGGCCGGTCGCCGACTTGCCGGGCGTTTGCCCGACGATTCCTTGCGGGAGTTGCTCGGTACCATCGAGGCGGCCAGGAAGGATATCCTCCTGTCGGCCGACGGACAGACGAACGGCCCGACTGCCCTCCCCATGGAAGACCACTTGCGAGATCTGTTGGAAACCGTGGGACGGCTCATGAGCTTTCCGAGATTTGTCTACCATCTCCAACCCATCCGCGAGACAAAAACCCTCGAACTCGTGCTTCACGATGCCGACGGGATCAAGAGCCATCAACCGATCCGGCTTGTTCTCTCGGCCGTCGAGGACCAGCCGCCGCAACCGGTCATTCAACTCCTTGGGATCGGTTCGGCCATCACGCCGCAAGCCAGATTGCCTTTTCGCGGCCAGGTTCAAGACGACTACGGCGTCGAACGGGTCTGGCTCGAGTACGCGGTCGAGGGGCTGGAACCCCGGCAGCAAACATTCAGACAGATCGAGGAGATTGCGACTCAGGTGCCGGTCGACGAGGCCTTCGAGGTCGACCCTCTCCGGCTCCAACCAGGCAGCAAGATCCTCGTGACGATCAGTGCACGCGACCGCTGCGCTCTGGGGGCCGGCCCGAATGTCGGTTCGGGCGATCACTGGATGCTCGACGTCGTCACCCCGGAGAAACTGCGGGCGATGCTCGAGGCCCGAGAGATTGTCCTTCGGCAGCGGTTCGAGACGATCGTCGAGGACGTCAGGGGCATTCGCGATACGCTCGCAGGTCTCTCGTTGGGCGACGAGTCCACCCAACCGGCTCCAGTTGGAAGCCCGGCGACGGAACCCGGGGATTCCGAACAGCATGACACGGCGCAGCGGCGCAGCGCGGTGCGGCTCTTGCGGATCCAGAGAAGCCGGCAGAACGGGCAGAAAGACTCGCACGAGACTGCCGGGGTTGCCGAGGCCTTTGAGGATATCCGGCAGGAACTGGTCAACAATCGAGTCTACACCGAAGAGCTTCGCATTCGCATCGAAGACGATATCGTTGCCCCCCTCGGCCGCCTCGTCGCCCAAAATTTCGTACAATTGGATGAGGAGCTGGCCAGGTTGGAGGACCGCCACGACGATCGCCGGCAATCGCCCGGCCTGCGGGACGGGGCTGTCGCCCAAACCGACACAATCCTGGCGATCATGCAGGAGGTCCTTTCCCGGATGGTGGAACTGGAGGATTTCAACGAAGCCGTTCAGTTGCTACGATCGATTATCCAGGAGCAGGAGCAGCTTCGCGAAGCAGTTCGCGATCGGCGCAAAGAGAAGCTCCGACAGTTGTTGGAGGACTAGAAAACCTTGCCTGATTCGTGGGAGACTGATCGTCAAGATGTCCGCCGCGCGGGATTGCCCCTCGTTTGGCTGCGATCGGCCTTTGCACGCCAGTCAGCAGCCTGGTCGAGCGAGTCCCTCGATACCGTCTCACCCGTCCCTCCCACCGTCACCCACAGTGATTCAGGCTTTCGGCAGCGAAACGCGATCGGCCCAGACGCCGTCCTGTGGATTGCGACACGTTCTCGATGGTCGCCAGACAGCCGGCATCCGTTGTTTGCCGCCGTTCTGACGATCCTGGTGCTGCTGTCGTCGAGCGTGCCTGCCGCATTGGCTGCCGAACCTTCCGATAGCCCGGCCGCACAACTGGCTGACCGCCAGCAGCAGTTGGCCCAGAAGTATGAGCGGCTCGAACAGATCCTGCTGCGAATGTCGGAACTGACGGCCGCCAGCGACCCGGCTCGGGCCGCTCTGCTCACGAAGGCCGTCGCCCAGAGCAAGCAGCGGTTGATCGGAGTTCAATTTGCCTCGCTGGTTGACCAGCTTTCGAAAGACGAACTTGCCAAGGCACTCGAAGGCCAGGAGAAATTGGACGCCGATCTCGACGAGTTGCTCAAACTGCTCTTGAGCGAGAACCGCTCCACGCGTCTGGCATCCGAGAAGGCGAGGATACGTCAGTACCTCCAGCAGCTCAATCAGATCATCAATCAGCAGAAGAGCCTGCAGGCGCGAACCGTGGGTGGAGCCGGGCAACCGAAGGAGCTCTCCCAGGAGCAGGGCCAACTTGGAGAACAGGCAGGCGGGCTGGCCGGCGAGATCCGTAAGAACGAAGAGGAGAATGCGGAACCGGCCGGCACGAAGGACGCTGACCAGACGCCCCCGGGCGAGAAGTCGGCTGCGGAAGACCCAGAAGGCCCCGCGGGGAAGTTGCCAGATTCTAAGGCCGAAGAAGACAAACCAGCGGACAGTTCCAAAGTGGAAGGTGAGAAAGCGGAACCTGCCGGCGGCGGCAAGTCGGGAGACGAGCCGCAACCAGGCACGCCGCCCGAAAAGGCCTCAGCAGAATCGCAGGGGGCCGAAGGGCATCCGCAGTTCATTCCGGAACCGTCGCCGTCTCAGCCTCCGGCGTCGGACGCTCATCCCGCAAGACAGCGGCTGGAAGCCGCGCGGCAACGGATGCAGCAGGCCCAGGAAAAGTTGGAGCAGGCCGAACGCCAAGGTGCCAGCCAGGAGCAGGAGGACGCGATCCGCGAGTTGCAGCAGGCAAAGGCCGAACTCGAGCGGATACTGCGCCAGTTGCGGGAGGAAGAGATCGAGCAGGTCCTGGTGGCCCTCGAAGCGCGCTTGATCAAGATGCTCCAGATGCAGCGCGATGTGTATCAGGGGACCGAGCGGCTCGACAAAGCTTCGGCCGACGCTCTCACCCATGAGCAGGAGATCGAAGCCGGCCGGTTGAGTTCACGCGAGGCGGAGATCGTGCTGGAGTCCGACAAGGCTCTGATGCTCCTGCGCGAGGACGGTTCCGCAGTAGCAATGCCCGAAGCGCTTGCCCAGGCCCGGGAAGACATGCAGCAGGTCGTCGACCGCCTGGGACGGGCCAATGTGGGGGAGGTCACCCTGTCGATCGAAGAAGACATCGTGGTGGCTCTGGAAGAAATGCTCGCGGCCGTGCGTCAGGCCATGGAAGATGCGGAACAGCGCCGCCAGGATTCGCAGCAGGGAGAGCCCAGAGTCCCTCAGGATCCGGCGCTCGTCGATGTACTGGCGGAGTTGAAGATGATCCGTTCTCTGCAACTGCGGGTCAACACGCGAACGGAGCGATACGGCAAGTTGATTTCAGGCCGGCACGCAGAGACGCCGGAACTCGTGGAGGCCTTGATTCGCCTGGCGGAGCGCCAGCAGCGCGTCTATCAGATCACAACGGACCTGGAAGCAGGGAGGAACCAATGAAGAGCGCCGCTGCGCAATGGATCGCTGTGCTCGGACTCGTCCTGGTCACCTCCGGTGTCGCGTACAGCACCGCCCCGGCTGACCCGTTGGCCGGTCCGGCCACCTGGAAGCCACCCGGATGGGGCCAACTGCGGGCCCAGGTGCTCGCCTGGCTGGAGTCGACCGATGCCAACGCCGAGACGCGACAACGCGTCGCCGAGCGATGGCCGGAATCTGCCCCCTCCGAAATCCCTGACCAACTCACCTGGTTGATCGAGACTTTTGCGCTGGCCGACTCCAATGTGGCCGCCATGCTCGATGCCCTGGCGGCCGACGCGATCGTTCGCACCTCACCGGCCACCGACTGGCTCGTGGGCGGGACGACGCCGAAGTTTGTTGCCGACAATTGCCGGCTCCATCTTGGCCGTTGGGCCGTGCAGCAGCAACTCTACGACGAGGCGTTCGAGCACATGGACGGCCTCACGACGGACGGGGTTGCAGACCCGGCGGGACTCTTGTTCTACCAGGCGGTGGCGCAACAACGCCTCCTGCAGAAGCAACCGGCACTGGAATCGCTGGGCCGGCTCCTTGAGGGGTCGGAGCATGTACCGCGGCGCTATCTGGCCATCGCTGAATTGATGCGTGCCGATCTCGAAACCCTGGAGCCCGACTCCCTCGATCATATCGCCAGACGCATGGACGACATCCGCCGGCGCCTCCAGTTCGGCCGGGCAGACCAGAAGGTTCAGGAAATCGAATCCGGCGTGATCGAATCCCTCGACAAGCTGATCGAAAAGGCGCAGCGCGAACAGCAACAGCAGCAGCAGCAGCAAGCCGGCACGCCCAGCGGAAACCAGGCCGCGCAGCCGGCGCCGGACAGCCGCATTTTGCCCGGCCGTGGACCGGGCGAAGTGACCAAGAAGGAAATTGGCCAGCAGAGCGGCTGGGGCAACATGCCGCCCAAGCAGCGCGAGGCGGCTCTCCAGCAGATCGGTCGGGAATTCCCCGCCCACTATCGCGATGCGGTCGAACAATACTTCCGGCGATTGGCTGGGACGGAGAACGAGCGGGAATGAATCTGTTGGCAGCACTCCTGGCGGCGTGCCTTCTCGCCGCGCCCCCGGAATTCACGGCGAAGACGATCGACGGCCGGCAGATTCGCGGCACGCTGGGCGGATGGGAGGAACATGCGCTCGTGCTCCGGGTGGGCGATAAGGACGAAAAGCTCGCCCTCGGCCAATTGCTCTCCATCGTACCGAGCCAGCTAGCGGTACCCTCGCCGCCGGCTGGCACGATCTGGGTCACGTTGACGGATGGCTCTTGTATCGCGGCTCGGTCATGCCTGGCCGAGTCGGGCGAAATCACGGTCACGGCCACTCGTCCGGAGTCACTCAAATTGCCTCGAGATTCGGTCAGTCACATTGGTTTCCGCGAGGCAACGCCAGCCTTCGAAGAACGTTGGAAGGAGATCCTGGCCAGGCCGGCCGATCAGGACTTGCTCGTCGTCGTCAGTGGGGACACGCTCGACTATCTCGAGGGAATCGTTCGCGCAGTACGAGAGGAACAGGTCGACTTTGAAGTCGATGGCGACGTTGTGCCGGTCCGGCGAACCAAGGTTTTCGCAGTTCGCTACTATCATCCCAAGGGCGAGGAAGATTCCAAGCAGGTTGCCCGGATCCGCGACGATGCCGGCTCGACATGGGCGGCCAGCGGCGTGGAGATGTCCCCCTCCGGTGACCAGCTCCAGGTCGAGTCTCTCGCCGGAGTTCGCGTTTCTCTGCCGCTGGAGGCGGTGGCCGAAATCGAGTTCGCAGCGAGCGGACTGGTGTTCCTGAGTGACTTGAAGGCCGACTCCTCCCAATGGACGCCCTTCTTCGGGCGGGAGACGAGCCTGCCTTCCCTGGAGAGGTTGTATCGTCCGCGGAGCAATACGGCCCTCGACAACGGTCCCATCGTGCTGGACGGTGTCTCCTATAAACGGGGCCTCGCCCTCCACAGCCGCACGGAGATGACCTATCGTCTGGCCGAACCGTTCAAACGTTTCCAGGCCCTGGCCGGGATCGACGATCGCCTTCGGCCACGAGGCAATGTCGACCTGAAGATCCTGGGAGACGACCGGATTCTCTTTCAAGCCGCGATCGCCGGTACCGACGCATCTCGGCCGATCGACATCAGCCTTCAAGGGGTGAAATCGCTTACGATCGTGGTCGATTTTGGCTCCGATCTCGATGTGGGGGATCACCTGATCCTCGCGGAGGCGAAACTGCTGAAATGATCTTCCTGCTCCGGGTCACCCTGATCTTTTCCTTGACCGCGGCAAACGCGAGCGCGGCCGTCGATTCGTCGCTGCTCAAGGCCGAAGCCGACCGGATCGCACTCATCGAGCAGACGAAGCAGTCCGTCGTCGCTGTGTTCGCCACGGAAGGCGAAGGCGGAGGTTCCGGCGTGGTGATCTCTTCCGACGGGTATGCGCTCACGAATTTCCATGTGGCGCGCCCCTGTGGACAGTGGCTGAAATGCGGCCTGCCCGACGGGCGGCTTTACGATGCGGTCATCGTGGGCATCGATCCGGTGGGCGATCTGGCCCTGATCAAGTTGTTCGGAAGAAACGACTTTCCCGCTGCCATCCTCGGCAACAGCGACGAGGCGCACGTGGGCGACGCGGCCTTCGTCATGGGTAATCCGTTCCTGTTGGCCGCCGATTTTCAGCCCACGGTGAACTATGGAATCATCTCGGGAGTGCATCGTTACCAGTTCCCCTCCGGCACGCTCCTCGAATATGCCGACTGCCTTCAAACCGATGCCTCGATCAATCCGGGGAATTCCGGCGGTCCGCTCTTTGACGGCGGAGGGCGATTGATCGGGATTGTCGGCCGTGGGTCGTTCGAGAAACGGGGGCGGGTCAATGTGGGCGCCGGCTATGCGATCTCGATCAACCAGGCGAAGAACTTTCTCGGCTGCCTGCACAGCGGACGCATCGTCGACCATGCTACCTTGGGTGCCACCGTCGGTTTCGATGAGGATCAGCGGGTCGTCGTGACCGATATCATTGAGAGTTCCGATGCTTATCGGCGCGGTTTGCGCTACGACGACGAGATCGTGGCACTCGCCAACCGCCCGGTAACGACTCCCAACGGACTGAAGAACATTCTCGGCACCATTCCCAAGGGATGGCGCGTTCCGCTCAGCTATCGCCGTGAAGGCAGTCGTTTCGACGTGCTCGTCCGCCTCGCAGGCGTGCATGCCGACGGGGAACTCCTCGAGAAACTGGAGAGCTCCGACGCAGATCCCATGCCGATCCCCAAGCGGGATCCGGAGAAAGAGAAGGAACCCAAGCAGACTCCCTCGCCGATCGAGCCCATCGAGACAAAGGACCAGGATTCTGAGCGTGAGCCGAGTATGCCCGAAATCATCCAGAAGCATTTCGAGCAGCGCACAGGCTACGCGAACTACCACTTCAATCGGCAGAACCGCGGTCGGGTGCTGGATGGTTGGCTTGCCCGGCGGGCGCCCTCCGAGGAAGGCGGCACGTGGAAACTGGCCGGCAAGACGGGAACCGACTCCCCCTTCCATCTGGAGATCACCAGCCAAGGATGTTCCCTGATTCTTCCGGAAAGCCGGCTTGACTGGACTGCAAGCGACAAATTGACCGAGAACCTGCTGCCGGAAGGGAGCGGCGGCATGCTTCCGGCCCTCTACCTC
>CAYSCH010000207.1:0-4419 GCA_964429355.1 uncultured Planctomycetaceae bacterium
CTTGTCTGGCACACAACCAGTAAGAACGCCTGGCAGAACAACAGCGGTGAAATGGAAGGAACAGATCGAAAGCACTCTGGATGACTTCGTTAACAAGACTGGGGCTGAAGCTGCCGTGTTGTATGCGATCCATCCGGTTTCCCTCGAAGTGCGTGTCGAGGTCGCCTGCGGTCCACTGAACCGATTTCGGAAAACGAGGCCGAATATCGAGCGGAGTCCGATCAAAGACGTTGCGCTCGAGGAGGATGAGGTATTCACTGAAGACGCGACTCATCGTCACCGTCGCACAGGTTTCAAGAAGCACCGGTGGCTGCAACTTGCATACGAATACCGGTCATGTCTCGGAGTTCGCGTGCCGGTTTCTGCGGAATGGGCATACTGCCTTTTCGGTTTCCATCGAGAGACTCATCACTTCGACCGTGACAACGATCTCTATATGCTGCATCAAACCGCGAGACAGATTGGCGCCATGTTATACGCTTCCCGTGTTGAGAAGAGGCTTCGCGAAGCGGAACCATATGAATTACTTGGAAGATCTTACGGCAGCATGGCGCATGACTTGCGAACACACCTGTCGTTGGAGCCGGCAGTTCTTGATTTATTGGAAATACTGGGAAGAACCCACTCACTCAAGGCAGGTGACGTCGGTCGCGCCAAGGAACTGGCATGGTCTCTTCGATTGAAGCTCAGTCAGGCTGCCGACATTGTGCAGACATTCGCCCAGGTCGCTCGCGGCGCGCAAGAAGAACCAGAGCCCATTCGGGTCGTGGACGCGCTCCAATCTTATGTCGGTGATCTTTCCGCGCAGCATCGAATTGTCCAGAAAGAACTCGTCATCACTCCCGGATTCGACCCTGGCATGCAGGTAATTATGCGTCCAAAGGTCCTACGCCAAGTCGTGTACAATCTGATTCTCAACGGAGTGCAACAAATGGACCAGTTCGCTCCTTGTCAATGGGCAGACCGCAATGAGATCGTGGTCGAATTGACGCAAGAGAATCGGAACGGAATCGCCTGCGCGTGCGTGAGCGTCCACGATACTGGGCCGGGAATTCATGCGGGCGACTTTGAACGTGTCTTTGAGGACGGATATACCACAAAGAAGGATGGATTTGGGATGGGGCTGAATATTTGCCGACGAATTCTGGAGCGAGAGTTTCCCAAGATGGAGGTCCCCGCCGTATGGGTGCGTCGTAGTCTTCTTTTTGTGGGCACGTCTTTTGGGGTGGCATTGCCCGTGTCGTAACGAGTGTCTAATGGTCACGCAACGGACTCCGGGACCACGATGACGGGCTCGTCGGTGTCTGGAATGAACCACTTCTTGGGGGGAAATCGCAACTCGTGAAGAACAACAGTATTCTACTCGTTGACGACAGCAAGGCCAATTTGGACCACCTTTACCGTGCACTGCGGGATCAGTATAAGGTCACTGTTTGCAGTGCTGGTGAAGAGGCCGTGAACCTCGTCGAGTCGCAACCGGCAGATTACGAGTTTGTCGTAATCGATCAACTTCTGGGGGCTGGCATCGACGGCATTGAGACGGCAAAACGAATTGCTGATATCTCGGAGGACGTCTTTATTCTCGTCTTCAGCAACGTTGCAGCAACCAGTTTGGAGGACCTGGAGAAGGATCGGTATGCGGCCTTCGAAGCAGGTGCGCACCGCTACTTAGAGCGAAAGACAGACGCCGACCCGAGGATAACGGTCGAGCAATTCATCGAAGAGATGAGTCAATTGGCACGCCTGCGAGATCGACTGAAGATGTACTATGATGAACGACGTACCGTCCCGTCGTTGGTGACGCAGCTTGATCTCGGTGTTGATGTTGTCGATCGCGCATACAAAGTCTGGCTCATGAATAAGGCAATGCGACGCATTAGCGGCCACAGCCCGGGACTGCCTCGAAACCGGTGCTCGCATTGGCATGGCTACAGGCTCTGCCCATGCCCCGGATGCCTCGTGAACGAGACCTTCCGAACAGGTGAAACCAGAGATCGCATGTTTCTGACACCTGTTCGGGGGGGTGAACTTGCTTATATGCACGTTTGGACACAACCAGTAATTGATGAGCAGGGAAAAGCCCTCGTGGCGGGAGATGGTTTGCCATTGGCAGTCATGGAAACCGTCCATGAACTCTCGGGGCCGGCACTTGCGCAATCCATTCCGTATGACAAGCGAATCAGTGTGATCGCCGGCGCGATATATGAGCGACTTCGCGATGGATATGTTCGCATACAGCCGTTCAAGAAAGTCGCGGTTTACTCCGTGAACCCAAGTGAGGAGGCTGGCGCTAAACTGGCTCTACGTGCAATCGCTGGATATTCTTCTGGGCACAATCAAACAATTGGAGCGCCGTTCGACCCAGCCGTCGTACCAGAGTATGAGGCCGTCCTCACGGAGGCAATGAACGATGGTGTCGGCGTGTTTTCCGATCAGGGTCACACACATGACCCGATTGACGACACAGCTCTTCGTCAGTGGATCGACTGGTTAATTCTTGGCAACGACGATACCCCTTTAGCCTTTCTTCGGGTCTCCGGCAGCGAATTGACTGCTGATGATGTCGATTTGCTTCATCCTTATGCTAAAGAGATCGCCCGAGCAGTAGTCGAGCATCGAGCAAGTAATCACACTGAGGTGACAGGGGAAGCGCAACGCGCCCTGATAGCGATCGACAACCTACTCCAAACCGTCGCTTCTCCAGAGGGAGCACTTCAGGCGCTTGTTGAAGAGGCCTGTCTATTTACTGAGAGCTATTTAGGACACCTTCGTGAGCGGCGTGGAAA
This sequence comes from uncultured Planctomycetaceae bacterium, assembly GCA_964429355.1. Classification (GTDB taxonomy): domain Bacteria; phylum Planctomycetota; class Planctomycetia; order Pirellulales; family Thermoguttaceae; genus JAAYAY01. Next base: position 2,787 of record CAYSCH010000207.1, read on the forward strand.
TCGAGCACGTTTGGTTCGCGTGACCGCACGTGGCTACGATGGATATGAACGTGTAGCCCAAGGCGATTGGCCAATAACCCATCGTGCATCCTGGGCTGCCCGCACGATTCTTTCGGGCGCGGAGCAACATCGCCCGCGAATATCCGATGATGTGTCCGAGATAGCCGACCAGCGCTGTGGTCTGTCCAAAGAGATGCGAATTGTTCTGAAGGAGGCTAAGAGCTTCTGTTTTGAACCCCTTGTTTTCAACGATATGTGCATTGGAGCACTTGGTTTTCACAGCAAAATGTCTGAAAACTATAGCGAAGGGAAACTCTGGTATCTCAGGCAGATTGCTCAACGCGCCGCGTTCGCACTGCACGACCTTCAAATGAAACGAGAGGCTGAAGAACGACTTGAAAATGTCCGGGCCGACGTGGTGCAGCTTTTGCTGCACAACATCAATAACCCGCTGGGCGCGATCATGAATTGGATAGGAGCCCTCCGTGGAGAGTTACGGGAGGCCTCGATCCAACGCGAGCAGGCGTTGAAAGTTCTCGACCGACTCAGCAACGACTGCAAGAGGATAGGAAAGATAAGAGAAGAATTTGCAGCCTTGTTCCAGCCGTTGGACGTCCGGCGCAAGTTGACGCCGTTGCATGAAGTAATCGAAGGCTGCGTTCAAGACTTGGTTCCCGCCACGAGTAGTATTAAGTCGAATCTCGACCTGTGTGAGAGACTGAGTTTGGTGGTTATTGATGCTTTCGTCGTCCGCACTTGCCTGGAAGTACTTATGCAGAACGCAGTTGACGCTATTGATTCGCAGGGTATCGCGTCAGAAAAGACGGTACGGATCTGCCTTCGAGTCGCAACAAGAGATGAGGCAGCTCATCTGTCCTCGCAACATCGGTGCCTCGCCGTTGAGGTTGTTGATAGCGGGCCCGGCATATCTGACGCCAAACGTGAGAAACTCTTCCGTATCATAAAAACCGAAAAGCCGCAAGGCATGGGAATCGGGCTGGCTCGGTGCCGGCGCTTCGCCCGGCTTTCTGGTGGCGACGTTTACTACGACATTACGAACGAGCCTGGAGCCAAGTTCGTGTTGGTCATGCCCTTTGAGCCAAACTCGGAGAAGTAGACGATGTGTCGAGTTCTGATTGTTGACGATGACGATTCCTTCCGTGATAGTGCAGGCGTATTGCTTGCTAAGGCGGGCAATACAGTAATCCTTGCGAACTCAGAGAAAAGTGCGAGGATATTACTGACTGAGCAAGGCGACGATTTGGATGTTGCTCTAATCGATTTGTTTATGGAGTCAGAGGATTCTGGCCTGAAGATCCTAAGGTTCATCAAGGAGAGAAACTTTCCCCTTGCGGCAGTTATCGTAACCGGACATGGGAACGAAGAGGCTCGAGTGGCCAGCATTGACGAAGGTGCCGTCTGCTACGTCACTAAGGGATCGCCGGACCAAGAAGAGCAGATTCGGCTGGCTGTTAAGATGGCTGCGTTGGCGGTCAACGAAAAACGCAAGGCAGAAGAAGAGAGATGTCAGTTGAAGAGGATACGAGATAGCACAAAGCAGATTCAAGAAGTAATGAACGAGATCCGCAAAAAGGTCGACATTCTGCAAGGTGAACTCGAGCGATTGAGCAAT
>CAYSCH010000207.1:4429-16650 GCA_964429355.1 uncultured Planctomycetaceae bacterium
GAGAACGGCGACGGAGATAATCGCGTGAGCAAAGCTAGCCAGGAACAACTCGATCTGATCAACACCCAGGTCAAACGTTTCGGCCGGGACATTCAAAGGGCAGCCAAGAGGGCTAAGGTACCGGATCTTTTTGTGAATCGTCTAGACGATGCAGCGCGAGAACAGAATGAGATTCGCTTTCTTCGACGCTGGAACTCACATACGCCGATTGTTGCAGGCGACTATGGCGGCGGCTATTTCCTTCGATGGCAACAGCGAGGGACCGTGATCGATCCGGGGTGCTCGTTCCTGCACGCATTCTCCCGGTATTCAGAGTACTCGTTTCATGACATCGACATGGTTATTGCCACTCATGATCACGTCGACCACTGTCAAGATCTCGGCACCCTCGTTAGCCTGCTACGCCAGTTCAATCAGGAACAGGTGCGGACAATGGAACCGCTGCATACCTGGGATATGGTCGTCAGTCACGGTGTCTACGACATGTATCAGTCGATTCTTCTCCATCCAGAGAATCGGCTGTTCCTCAATCTCAGGGTTCCCTTGCCGCCCGGCCAAATCAGACAAATGTGGGAACTGCCTACGCATTTGAAGGAAGTTCTAGCCAACGGTAGGAATGGCAGAACACTACAAATGCACCAAGTTGCACGCCTGCGGTATCACAATCAGCGAGAGATACGCAAGTCGTATCACTACGATCTGGAATGCACGCGTACTCACCATAAGGAACTCCTCGGAGATCGCACTGGATTCGGGGTCAAGTTCGCGTTACATAAGCCTGGGAAATCCAAGACTTGCTGTGTTATTGGGTGTTCGAGTGACACGGCGATCAAGGATGGAAAGTATGGACTGTCGGTTGATGAACTGGTAAATGCATGGAAGGAAGATGTAAACCTGCTAGTCTTGCATGTCGGCACAATGGAAACGGCCATCACGAACGCGCAGACCGAGCGACTTTCCCAGCATCTTGGGTTCCAGGGAGTCTGCGATGTTCTAAGTGCGCTGAAGGAATCGAAAGTTCAGATGGTCGTTCTAGCAGAATGGGGCTATGAGTGCGGCGGTTATGGCAGGCGAACCCGTTTCTGTGAACTGGTGGAAGACGCTCTTGCGCACGACACAGATCACAAGTACTACTCGATCACCCGGGAGACTCCACGTGAAAACAGCGTGCCGATCGTCCCATGCGACCTGGGGTTAAGGGTCTCTCTGCCGGAGATTGAACTCTGTAGCCAATCTTCCGGTGCTGAAGAGTTTCTACCGCACCACAAGGTCCGGGCAATCGAACGGGGGGAGCGATTCGACTACGAACCACGCTGAGGTAGTAGCGTGCCCATCAACGTTCGTCCGCTGTCCCTTTTGCCTCGCTCCTTCTCAAACCTTCACCCACTTCTCTTCCCGGTGACTCCTCAGAATCGCCTCGCAGAGCCGCACTTCGCGGTGCCCTTCGGCAAAGGTGGGGAAGAGGGGCTTGGCCGAAAAATCGCCGGCTGCGATGTACTGGTAGAAGGAGCGGAAGCACTGCTTGAAGGCGTCGGGGAAGCCTTCATTATGGCCGCCGGGGTAGTTGGTGAAACCGCGCGGAAGATCGGCCAGGAGCGACGGATCGCGAGCAAAGCATTCATTGGGCTTGTCGCGGTAACCGATCCAGAGCTCGTTGGGCGTTTCGCTGCTGAAGGCCACCGAGCATTTGGAGCCGGCGATCTCGTAGCGAAGGGTGTTCTTGCGGCCGGCATTGATCTGCGAGACGTTGAGGCTGCCGCGGGCGCCGTTGTTGAAGCGGAAGAGGATGCAGCCGTAGTCGTCGGTGGTGATGCTGATCGGCTCGGTGGCGGCGACGGCCGCTTTCTTGCCGGTGAAGGTCTCGACCTCGCCGGTCGGCCGTTTGCGGATCTTGTGGACCGTGTTCAGGTCGGCGAAGACCGAATCGACTTCCAGCCCGGTGATCGACAGCACCAGGTCCATCCAGTGAGTGCCGATGTCCGACACGGCCCGAAGTTCTCCACCCTGCTCGGCCAGCACCCGCCAGTTGTAGTCGGTGTCGTAGAGGAGCCAGTCCTGAATATAGCAGCCATTGATCGCATAGACCTGGCCCAGGTCGCCCTGAGCGGCCATTGCCCGAGCCTGCAGGTTCATCGGATAGAAACGGATGTTGTAGCACACGGCCGCCGCAACGCCGGCCGACTTGGCCAATTCGACCAACTCGCCCGTCTCTTCCGAGTTCATCGCCAGGGGCTTCTCGCACATCACGTGCTTGCCGGCCTGGAGGGCCTTCTTGGAGAGCGGGTAATGCAGCACGTTGGGCACCGCCAGGTGCACGGCGTTGACCGACTTGTCGGCCAGCACCTCGTCGATGCTCTTGTAGGCCTTCGGCAAACCGAGCTTTTCCTTGGCCGATTGGGATTCGTTGTCGTCGCAGCCGAGGATCCCGGTCACCGTCACGCCCAGCCGGCGCAACGCCTCGACATGGACCGGTCCAATGAATCCCGCCCCGACGACTGCTGCTTTCAATTGGTTCATTAAGGTCTTCTCCCAAGTGTAAGTGTTTGAATTGCGGGTGCCGCTTGCGGTAGCCGAACTTGCCGGAATCTGGGCGTACAGGGGGCCAAAGTCTGGCGACTTCGGCTACGGAATAAATTCTGGGTAGCCGACTTCGCCAGAATTCGGGCGTCTCCACAGGGGCCAAAGTCTGGCGACTTCAGCTACGAAATCTCCAAAGTCTGGCGACTTCGGCTACGGGATAAGTTCTGGGTAGCCGAATTCGCCAGAATTTGGGCGTCTCCACGGGGGGCCAAAGTCTGGCGACTTCGGCTAGGGGTCTCCAAAGTCTGAGCGGGTTCGGCTAGGGGATGTACTGCGACAGGAAGTTCTTGCTCTGCCGCAGGGACTGCTTGCGAAGTTCGAGGGTCGCTTCGAAGGCACGATCTTCGACTTCCACGCAAACGGGCCCGTGATAACCAGCGTCGGTGAGACTCGAGAAGAACTTGCCCCACTTCACGTCGCCCATACCGGGCAGTTTGGGGGTATGCCAGTCGATGGTACGGCCGAAAATGCCCGTATCGGCAAGCTTGCGGCGTTCGATCTTGGCGTCCTTGGCGTGGGCATGCACAATCCGGCTGCCGAAATCGCGAATGGCCCGATCACAATCGATGAACTGCCACACCAGGTGGGACGGGTCAAAGTTCAAGCCGAAGTTCTTCGACGGAATGTCTTCGAACATGCGGGCCCAAATCGCCGGGCTGTGGGCCAGATTCTTCCCACCCGGCCACTCGTCGGCCGTGAACAACATGGGGCAGTTCTCAATGCCGATCTTGATGCCGTGGTCTTCAGCAAACTTGACCAGAGGGACCCAGGTTTGCTTGAACTGCGGCCAATTGTCGTCCACGGACTTGGTCCAATCCCGGCCGATGAACGTGTTGACCACGCCCACCCCGAGCATCTCGGCCGCCACAATCACCTTCTTGATATGCTCGACGTACACCTTGGCTTCTTCGGCAACCGGAGTCAGCGGATTGGGATAATATCCCAGGCCGCTGATCTCGATGCCCGCGCCGGCCATGGTCGCCTTCACCTTGTCGGCCTTCGCGGCGGTAAAACCATCCACGTCGACGTGGGTCACGCCGGCATACCGCCGCTCGGCTCCCCCGACGGGCCAGCACATCAATTCCACACACGAATAGCCTGTTTCGGCCGCAAACGCGACAACTTCTTCCAAGGAAAGATCCGGCAGAATGGCACTAACAAACCCGAGTTTCATCACTGTTATCCCCAGAATGGAGTACTGAAGCGGTCCGTTTCTCGGCACGGAACAGGCCTCTTCGATTGAGGTTCGGTCCGAGCGTCCTGCCAATCTAATCCCGGCGCAGAGGGGGGTCAAGCAGCCTCACGCAACGTGCCCAGACCCGCAGATCCAACGACCTCAGTACATTTGCCGTAGCTGCTCCATTCGTTCGAGAAACCAGCGGGCGAACACGATTACCAGAACGACAACCAGCGCCGTCTGAACCAGCACCAGGAGAAACAGTATCGTCTTCCAGAATCGCGAGAAACGGGGGCTCCGCAGCAGCACCGGCAGTCCGAGCGGCCCGGCGGCAAGAAAAAGCAGCACCAGCACCTGCCAACGGCTGGCGGCGATCTTCTCGTTAGGCGAGAGCTCCCTTCCCCCCTCCGGCGATACCTCGGCAGTGATGATCTCAGGCTCAGGCACAGATGGCTCCAAGGGTCGATTCGGTAGCGGAGAGCCAGTCGGCACCCGCTCCCGACCTTCCTCAACCGCCAAACCGGCAACATACCGGCGACCGGCGCAGCAGCATAGCCCCTCCGCTCCCACACCAACGCGACATCCGAGCGAGCCGTGCGTGGAAACCCGACGCGTAACCGAGGATGACCCGTCCTCCACTCACCCGCTCCGCTCCCACACGGAGGGCGCAGTGCGAGCGAGGAAAGTCTGTTCTCCACCTCGCCCCAGATGTCCCACTCTCGCCAAACTCCATTGACCCCGCCCGCCATCTTCTGCTACAAGGTGCGATTGCGACAGGTTACGACATTCATGGATGGGAACAGTCGTGTATCGGCGACACGGAAACAAGCTCGGGTTGGTCTTCCTTGCTGGTGACCTCGTGGTCACGACGACGGCCTGGTTCCTCGCCTACTGGACCCGTTTCGGCCTGTTTCCGTCGCCCGACGGGATCCCGGATATCCGGCTGGTGGCGGAAATGCTGCCATTGGTTCTCGTGCTGGCGGGCGTCTCGTATCGGCTGGCGGGCCTGTACGAGATTCATCGCCTTCGCGAAATGCCCCGCGAGCTGGGCGTTGTCTTCAAGGCTTCCGGCCTGCTCTTTGCCCTGGTCATCACGACCGCCTTCTATCGCCGCGACCTTTATGAGTCGCGGACGGCTCTGGGTTTGTTCTTCGCCCTCAATGCCCTCGGGATTACCGCCGCCCGGCGCCTTGTCTGGCGTGTACTTCGATATTTTCGTGGGCGGGGACTGAATCATGGGCGGGCCCTGATTGTTGGCGGCGGCCGGATGGTTGAACTCGTGGCGCGAACCATCGAGAAGAATAGCTGGACCGGCCTGGAGACTGTCGGCTTCGTCGACGAGCCCAGCCGGCGCGACTCACGAATCGTTCCGCGGCTGGGCACGATCGACCAGATCGCCCAGGTAGCGACGGAGCACGAGATCGACCATGTGTTCGTCGCGCTGCCGCTGAGCCGCTACGGCGAACTTCCTAAGATCTATCAGCTCCTGTCGGACATCCTCGTCGAGGTTCAACTCGTGCCCGACGTGCCCGGGTTCACGGGCATCAAACCGCGGCTCACAGAAGTCGATGGAGTCCCTTTCATCAATCTGCGTCAGAATCCCCATCGTGGCTGGCCATGCGCGGCAAAGCGGGCGATGGATCTGGCCCTCGGATCGGCCGCACTCGTTGTCCTCTCTCCGGCGATGTTTCTCCTGGCCCTGGCGGTGAAACTGACCAGCCCGGGACCCGTCTTCTATCGCCAGGGGCGCACCGGCCTGGCGGGGCGCCAGTTCGACATGCTCAAGTTCCGCAGCATGCGTGTCGATGCGGAGAGGGGCACCGGACCGGTCTGGGCACACCGCGGCGATGACCGCTGCACCTGGTTAGGACAATTCATGCGCCGCTGGAGTCTCGACGAGCTCCCCCAGCTCTTCAACGTACTGGCGGGCGACATGAGCCTGGTGGGGCCCCGTCCCGAACGGGCGGTATTCGTGGAGAAATTCCGCCGCCAGATCCCCGGCTACGCTCAGCGTCACCAGGTGAAGGCGGGCATCACCGGATGGGCCCAGGTGCACGGCTGGCGAGGTAACACCTCGCTCCGCCATCGCGTTCAATGCGACCTCTACTACATCAGCCACTGGTCGATCTGGCTCGACCTGCAGATCCTGCTGATGACCTTCCGCTACGGCTGGCGGCACAGGAACGCTTATTGACGAACCGATGTTGATCAGCACAATCAGCGGAGAACTATCGGCAACAACAAGCATCAGTGTGCCTTGCCCGCAATGCGTTCAGGCGTTTGCCAACACGATCTTCATTGCTCGTCTCCTTTTGCCCGATCGCTCGTTGGTCCACGACGTTCTTCGCCCTCCCGCAGGGCCTTGGATTTCTCTCGGCAGGGTGTTGTGGTGTCCAGGAAGCGCTTGACCAGTGTCTGATAGCCGTCGTTGTCTCGGTCTTCGGCGAGCCAGAGCCGCTGGAAGTCGGCCTGCAACGCCTCAAATTCGTCCGCCACCGAGTCAAGTTCTTTCGCCACCTGGGTTCTGGGCACAGCTTCGTCGTTGTAGTGGCCGAGCGCCAGCAGCTTGTGGCCCAGGGCAAGATAACAGCGGACCCCGAAGGCATATTGCTCCAGATTGTCCTGGTTGCGTTTTGCCCTGGGCGCTTCGGCGATCAACGCCGCGAGTGCGGGGGTTGCCGCGTCTGTTAGCATCTGACCCACTTCCGCCGGATCGACCATGCGGGTTATGTCCGGGTGGGTGAAGGGATCGTGGACGAATTCCCAGATGAAAGTAGTCGAGGCGTCGACTTCCTTCCCCTCCTTATCGCGGACGCGGATACTCCGGGCATTCACGTCGCTGGCCGCTTCGATAGCCCGTGTCAGGGCATCGCCGGACAGGCCGTACAGGCAGCGAGCATACGCCTGCCGAAAATAGTCGCGGTCCACCTGTGCTCCGGTCCAGGCGCAGGCTCCGTGGTAGAGATAGGGCAGCCATTGCTCGCCCACGAAATGGAAGTGTCCGGCGTCGCCCCAGTCGCAAGTGATGCTGCCGATCGCCTCGTATTTCAGTCCGCGCGACACTTCGAGGTCGGAGAACCCGGCCGCGTGGTTGACCCACGGCGTCAGCCAGACATGGCTGTTGATCCAGGCCTGCGCGAAGAAATCGATCCCTTTCTCTTGAAGCCGCGGGAAGTCTTTCTCGTAGGCGGGCTGGTAGGGTCCACCGGCGCAGTAGTAGCTGCCGATGATGATGTCCTTGGGAAGCTGGTCGAGTTTGGGACCCATGCCGGAAAGGTGCCCCTGGCTGTCGAGCGGGCCCTGGGTGATCATGAGACGCCGGCCATGCTTTTTGACCGTTTCGTTCAGTTGCAGCACATAGTTGAAAACCAGATCGGTGATCTGGTCGAGCGTCAGGCCGGCGGCCTGGAGCCCGTCGATGTCCACCTCGGTGATGTCCACATTGAACAGTTCACCCGGGAAGCTCTCGCACAGTTCGTCGATCATCGTGGAGACCATCCGCACGGCTTCCGGCTTGCGGATGTCGAAAGTCATAATCCACGGCATTTTTTCGCAGGGTCCAACGCGCAGGTGCTGGTACTTGGGCTTGTTGAGAATGAAGTAGGAGTGGCCCAGTACCTGGAGGAGCGGATGCACCTCGACTCCCCGCTGTGCCGCGTGGAGTGCCAGTTCCTTGGACTCCTCCGGGGTTAATCCCTCGGGCGGCGAGACGTCGGGGAAGGCCTTGTACTTGTAGACGTGCTCGATATACAGTTCGAGCTGGTTCATCTTGCCCTCGGCCAGCACGTCAGCCAGCCGCTTGAGCGTTTCCGGCTTGGGCACCTGCCCGCGCGAGATGTCCTGCTGCACTCCCCGATACTTGAGGGATGGCCAGTCGTGGATGATCAGGCCTGGGAGCGTCGTGCGGTCGGCGGCGATCTGGGCCAGCGTCGTGATGCCATATCGCAGTCCGGAGACGGTGCGCGCAGCCAGGGTCACACCCCCGTTCTCCACGGCCAGCCCATAGCCTTGTTCCCCGAGCTGTCTGAACATGGCTGCGTCTACCTTGAGCGCCGGGGGAAACTTGCTGGGTTCGGTGGCGAGCACGAGCGAAACGACCGGACGGGCGACCGGGGCGTCAAGCAGCGGCAGTCGCACGCCCGACGCGGCGGAGAGCCGGTCGGCAGCCTGTTGCGCCAGTTGGCGGGGAATGCCCGCTGCTGCGAAGCCTTTGCAGACCGACAGGTCGAACGACTCGCCCGGCAGGGGCGCCAGGGCCTTGGGCTGCACGAGAATCCAGGTATCCAGTCCGGTGAGCGCCTTGGCCACACCGTGCGGCGTGGTTTCCATATCCGCCGCCAAGGTCCACCCGCCCAGTCCGCCGAACAGGGATGCCAGGATTGCAGCGATCGCTGCCTGGTTCAGTTGTTTCATGATCTCATCTCGTTGGCAGGTCTACGGGACAGATGCCAGTCCCCTGATGGAGGGCCTGCCCGCAGGTCACACCATTCTCGCTGGCAAACTGCGGTCACTTCTCATGATAGGCGCGGATTTCAAACACCCTTGCCGATCGATCGCCGTTCGTTGCCGCCACCAGCAGCATCAGCTTCTTCGCCTTGACCGGATCGAAGCGGTGGACCCGGCGGCGCTGGAAATTCTCCGTGATCGTGGCCAGCGAGATCCGATGACCGTCGGCCAGGCACGAAAGCTCGTAGTCGCGGACGCACTGCGGCACGAGCGGCACTGTGTGGTGCGAAGCATTCATATCCGTGTCGAAAGTCAGGTAGACCGTATTGATCGTGGTCGGCTCGGGGAATTCCAGTTCGATCCACTGGGGCAGCGGCTGGGCCGGATCCGACACCCATTCGTTCGGCGAGCGGTCCACAATCCGGGTGACTCCGTTTATCACGTTCTCCGGATGGCACTGGATTTCACAGGTCAGCGGCGGATCCGTGTACATGCCATAGTACTGGCCTTTCACCATGGTCCACGGTTTTCCGTTGCCGCCACCGTAAGCCCGGCAGGCCGCATAGGGACCGGAAGTCATCAAACGCCATGACACGCCCTCCGTCTTGGGCAGCAGTATCCAGACCATGGGCGAGTCGATCTCGGCGCTGACGGCGAACTGGACCCACGACTGTTTTCCCGGCGGCACGATCGCCTTGGCCGAGCCGAGATCCTCCTCCGACGAGAAATCACCCGCTTCCGTTGCCCCACGTACGCGTGCGGTGATCTCCACCGCCTTGTTGCGGACGTTCTCGAGCAGCAGCCACACGGACTTGAGCTCGCGATGGATCCCTCGCGGAAACATCACTGCGCGGGACATGTTGAGCGGATGAAGTTCGTCAGGAACCACGTTTTCCCGCGCGAAGATCTCGTGGGCTGCAAAGCTCGAGGCCGTCACCTTGGCGGTTCGCGCCACGTCGCCGGGATCGTCGTTGGGCAGGTTGGGAATGTACTGATCCTGCTTGAGCAGCGTCTGCTGCAGTTCGGTGATGTAGTCTCGCCCGAGGAGGCGTGGTGTCACGCCGTGCTTCAAGCACATGGCAGCCGCAGTTCCGGTCGCCTGCCCGAGAGTGGCCAGTGTGCTCTGCACGCGAACCGTTCCCAGGGCCACGTGGGTCACGCTCACGTGGCGTCCGGCAAACTGGAGGTTGTCGATGTTGACCGAATACAGGCAGCGGTAGGGGATGCTGTAGATCGGCACGCGGGGATTGCAGTCGAAAGGTCCTTCGGCGCCGGAGTAGATGCCGCGGGGGTGATGAACGTCGAGACTCCAGCCGCCGTAGGAAATGCGGTCGGGGAACATGACGGCCTCAAGCACGTCGTGCTGGGTGAGGATATAGTCTCCCACAAGCCGGCGGGTTTCGCGTTTGGCATCGCCGTGGGGCACGTAGACCAGATCGAACGTTCGCGCCGCCGATCGACCCGGCCAGTGATTCTTCAGATAGTCCCAGTAGCCGAAGGTGATGCGGATCAGCTCGTCACGGGCGAACTCGGGGTCGTCGAGATCGTTGACGGTTCCCTCGTGCTCGAGCCACCACTCGCCGCCGGTCACCCGGCGGATGGTGCGGCCAAAATCTTTGGTGGGCAGTTTGGCGGCCCACGGGGGCGGTGTGTAGTCGATCTGGCGGCCAACATCCTGGGCATGGAACGAGATGGCCATGTTGCCCATCAGGCATCCGCTCATGGTGATCCGGTCGGCCTCCTTCGGGGCCAGATCCTCGCCGAACTCTTCGCTCGACTCGCGACCGAAGCGGTACCTGGCCCCCGCGTAGTAGCCAACCCAGCCGTCGCCGGTGCAATCGATGAAGTGGCGTCCGCGATAGGCGTAGATCTCACCGGTCAGCGTGTCGAGGGCCCGCACGGCGGCGATCGTTTTCTCGTCGGCCATGTCGACGCCGAACACGTGCCGATTAACAAAAACTGTGAGATTCTTTTCCTGTTCGGCAAGGATGCGGTACGACTCGCTCACTCGCGGTTGCTCGTATCTGGCCTGGATCCGGCCGGCTTCCTCGACGATGCCGCTCTCGCGGGCGTTGGTCTGGTGGGTCCCCGCGCCGTTGACGCCGACACCCAACTCAACGCTCGCATTGCCCCCGAGGACGGGCCGATTCTGAACCAGGGCCGTTTTGGCTCCATTCCTGGCAGCGGCGATCGCTGCCGAGCAACCGGCCGTTCCGGCTCCGACGACAACCACGTCGAACTGGCCGCCCTGCTGGGGTTCCAGCGACAAGCCCGTCAGCCGGCTGCGTTCTTTCTGGATTGCCTCCAGATCCTCCGGCGGCGTGTAGTTCAGATCGGTGGTCAAGAGGATCGCATCACAGCGTGCGAAGTAGCCGGTTCGATCGGCCAAGGCAAGCGATGTCTTTCCAGCCGACAGCTCGAACTCGCCCCCCGGGCACCAAGTCCAGCGATTGTGCGGCTCCGCGCCGAAGAGCTTCTCCGCCTGCTTGCCGCTCACGAGCACCTGGAACTGGCCGGGGGAGTGGGGGGGATACCAGTTCTTCGCCCGGACCCAGAGCCGGTACTTGCCGGCCTTGGGAATCTCGATCGTGGTGGTGGCGTCGGCCACCGGAGTGCCCGTGCCGCCGGCCAGCAGATAGGGCGAGCCCATGTTGTGGACGAACTGCGTTTCAAACCGCCAGCCCCCGTAGTTGGCGAAATCTTCGGCATCGATCCAGAGGAAGCCGTCGACCAGCATCCTGGTTTGACGCTCGGGCTTGCGAAAGCCGTCCATCTCCGGGCCGAACGGCCTCAGTTGCGAGGTATCGACCTCGGCCGCCGCGGCGGCGACCGCCCAGCAGGCCGCTATTCCGCCAAGCACGACAGTTCCGGTCCACCTTTGCACGGTCATATCTCCGAATGGGGTTCGACTCGCGGGAGTATTCTAGTGTAAATGGGGAGAAGATGCGATGTTGCGTCTGGCGTTTTCGCGGGTAATTCAGCCCCAACGAAATTGAGGGACTCACTTCGGGAACTCAGGGCATGTGGCACGGCTCAATCCCAACCCCGCGCGTCACACTTCGGTCAATCCCAATGGGTGAAACTGGGGTTGAATCCATGTTGCGAAGGGTCTGGCCGGTTTGCAGTAGCCTACGGCTGCATAAATATTCAGCCTGCCGTGTGTTTATTATGGAGGCCATTCAAATAAGGCAACTTAGCCGGCCGTGGGCCGTCACGACAAACGACACAACCGATGGGTGGCCCGTTTATTGTATTGACTTCAGCCGCTGCCGGAACGAGAATGCGATCATGGTTTCGAGTTGTTCTGGGCACATTGTCTTTGATCTGACTCCCGCCTCTTCTCCCATTCTTGATCGGGTTCTTTTGCACAGGAGTAAAGTATGCGCAGACCTCCGTTCCGTTCAGCATTCACGCTGGTAGAACTACTCGTCGTGATTGCGATCATTGGTATCTTGATTGCTTTGTTGTTGCCGGCGGTCCAGGCTGCACGCGAGGCGGCAAGACGGTCGCAGTGCACCAACAATCTCAAGCAGATTGGGTTGGCGCTGCACAACTACGAATCGAGTAACAAACGTCTTCCTCCCGGTTACATCACCACCAGCAAAACTTCCACTCACCCTCCGCTTCTTCCTTACTTCGAACAGTCTGCGGCGTACGATCTGTTCGATTTCAAAGTTGACCTCAACTCCGCCGCGGTCAACCAGGCCGCACGTGAGCAGAAGCTGGTCGGATTGCAGTGTCCCTCGCATCCTGTGAGCATGCCGTTCATTCTGGCAGGCACGCAATGCCCCAATGGCTGCGGAACGACGAACTACGTTCAGAGCCTGGGGAACAACGCCAACTATGCCGTCGGAGACGGCCCATTCGGCCGGAATCTGGGAGCAAGGTTCGCCGATTTCACGGATGGACTGAGCAACACAGGCATGTTCTCGGAGATTCTGCTGGGGCCGTCGGACGGTACAGGTTTATACCTCACGCGGCCATCAATGAGACATCCTCAAAACGCTGGAAGTTGAGG
>CAYSCH010000208.1:0-13255 GCA_964429355.1 uncultured Planctomycetaceae bacterium
CCCTCAACTTCCAGCGTTTTGAGGATGTCTCATTGATGGCCGCGTGAGGTATAACGGCGGCCCGCACCGGGCCGTCGTCGACAATCGACCGTGACCATGCCTCCCGCAGCCGGCCGCGTCGGAACACGTCGGACCGGATCGCCAGTGACCCGGCCCAAGGAATCTCGAGGGCAAACATGGCGACCAGTCCCGGCCCGTTCCAGAGCTGTCGCACCAACGAACCTAACCACCCTTTCGCCGGCAGGAACCAGCGATTACCGAAGGTGGCGCCGACCCTGGGATCAAGGAGCGGAGTTACGAGTTGACGGAGCCAGTTCGGGTGGCTTTGGAGATCCGCGTCTGCCAGCACGATCACTTCGTGAGAATCATCAAGTTCATCCACCAACTGGACGAGCGAGCTGCACTTCAGGCTGCACGTCGAACGGCGATTCCGTAGCGGAGCGACATGGACGTTATTGGCATCCAGTTCCTGAATCGTATCCTGCACCACTTTCCAGGCGTGATCGGACTCCGAATCGACCGCGATGAAGAGCTGGTAATCCGGGTAATCTTGGCGGAGTAGTCGTCGCAGGCAATCGGGCAGATTCGGATCGACGCCGCGCAGGCAAAGCAAGACCGCGGCTTTCGGGAGTCTTCCATCGGGCGGGCTGGCGGCGCCTCGTTGGCGATGGAGGACTCTCATCGCGACCACGAGCCAAATCATGTTATGGAGGGTGATTGCGAAGAGCCCCCAAAAGAAGACAAGAGAGATCAACTGCATGGTCTGCTTCTTTTCGGATTGTGGCCAACAGGGTACGAGACGTGCGTACCACCCGGAATACTTAATCCATTCGGCAATCCGGCCCCAGCCACATTAACCAGAATAATCGCGCAAGGCTCCGTAGTTTATCTCGCCGCGAGATAAAACAGGGGGTTTTGCAAAGCCAGAGAAACTCGCGTATGCACAAGCTGCATGGCCTTGCGCGATTCCCGGAGAGAATCGCGGCGAGGCGTTGGAGGAACTTGGTGGGGCGGAACTGACGGGCGATTTTGCTCTGATGATCAGTCAAACCACTCGGATCCGATCATTGCAGCGCCTTTTGAGAGCGACCTGAAGAAATGAACAGTGTCTCCCGGAAAACAGGGCGTTTTCGTCATTTCTACCGGCCGCTCTGAGGCTTGGATGCATATCGCATGGCTAGACCGTGCGGATCTTTCCCCGTTCCAGCCCGCGGTGACGCGGCGTTTTCGGCCGCAGGCGACGTCTTCGGTTGGACGGCACGGTCGTCGTGACCGGATGCCGTGAAGGTCGATGGTGCGTGGTGCGCGAAAGAGGTTTCGTCTGACGATGTGTCTGCGGAAAAGCCGACACCAAGCATATCGAGCAAGGTGCCGCGGGCGAAGTGCAATTCGATGAAGGCCAAGTTGTAGTCGACCAGGGAGCGCTGGTAGGCCGTTTCCGCTTCCGTATCACGAGTCTGGGCTCCGAGCACTCGCTCGATAGGCACGTCCCCCGCGGCGTACCGTTGCGTCTCGGCTGTAAAGTGAACCCTCGCGGCGTCGCGACTGGCGGCCAACGACTGTGTTACGCCGTAGGCGCGATCGAGTTCGGTGAAGGCCGATCGCAGTTGGGCCGCCACCTCGCGTTCCTGCTCCTTGATCTGTGCACGCTCGCGACTCAAGCGGAGTTTCGAATTGCGTTCGGCCGCGTGCTCGCGACGGCTTCCCAACGGTTGATTCAGTTCGACGCCAAGCTGCCATCCGTGCAGGGGTTCGGAAAACAAGGCTGTCCGGTCGACCTGGTCATCCCCCAGAGTCCGGTACTGCCCAACGACATCGATCTGAGGCCGGCACAGATTTCGAGCAGCTTTGAGCTCCAGTTCGCGTTTTTCCAGGCTGGCGCGCTGCTTGCGGAGTTCCACGCGCCGAGAGTAGGCAAGCTCAAGTGCCTCGCTCCAGTCGAAATGGAATTTGGCCTCGAGCGGATTCGTTTGGGGCCGGATGAGCTTGCCGTCGGTCGCCGGCAATCCCAATAGCCCGCGGAGTCTGCCTTCGACGCCATAGACGCCGGCCGGATCCGGGCCCGTTCCACCGATGGCATTCTGGACGGCAGCGTCGGCCGCGAAGTACTGCTGTCGTGCAAGTGCCTCAACGTCGGGCGGACCGGCCTGCTCAGCTAGTCGATCCCGTTCCCGTTGCCACGATTGCTGGGCGTGCTCAAGCGAGACCTGTTTGGCTTCAAGATTCTGGTAGGCAAAATGCAGCTCCCAGTAAGTGACCCCCACGGCCCTCGCCAGGTCTCGAACCGCCTGCTCCAACTCCAGACGCGCCGTTTCGGCATCGAGTTTTGTAAGCCACACGCCACGGTAGTTACCCGGTCCTGCGTAGGGACCGGCAATGCTATTGAATTCCCGGCCCGCACCTCGGGCCAGAGGATGGCGGAGTTCGCAACCAAAGGCAGCGTATGCACCTCCGGCGAGATCCTGGTCGTATCCGCCGACGCCCCCCAACGTCAACTTGGTGCCGGTCTGCAACGTTTGGCCCAATCCCACCTTCGCCATCGTAGTCGGCTGCGAGAACACACCGAAGGCCCCGCTCGAAAAGGCCGACCCGACCATGCGTCCGCCTCCATTCCAGAACAGTCCGGTTTCGAGGTGGGTGTCAAAGGCAGCCAGGGCGGCCTCTGGACCGACATTTGGATCGCTTGCCAAAACGGCCGGATCAAGCGTGGTGCGTAGAGAACCCGGATAATCCAGCACTCGGCCCCCGGCGCTGCGAATGATCGGACTGTTTTCCAGTGCCAACTGCAGGGCTTCGTCTACCGACATCGGCCACGGCTCCAGCAGGCTGATGTCACGCACCCTTGGGGGAGCGACGGCATCAGTCTCGGTGTGCGATACGGTGACAACTTCAGCGTCGGGATATGTCGAGCTCACGGGTGGCCGCGAGGGACCGCCGCCGAGTCCCGTCCCTGTGTCCGTCAAGAATTGCGATGAACGCTGCGTCTGGCATCCGGTCAAGTACGCCAGAGTGATTGCGGCGAAGGTCCATCGAATCGCTTGACTCATTAAGTGACCGTTCGGTTTGGACCGGAGAACCCAGCGCTGACGACCTGACGCGGTGGTATTGCGGTCGCGGAGAACACGTTCGCGACTCGCGGTACCCAACCAGCGTCCAGGCATCGCAGATTGCAGGCAAACCAACTGCGGCGCAGCCGTATTGACCTACGTCCGCACACCTGCAAACTTCATCGGATCCGCACAGACTAGGCAATAGAATAAACCGTGACGACCGGCACTGATTGCCCAACAGCGACACAATACCCAGTCTTCCTATTCTGACACGATGACATTGGGTTACGGTATCCTGAACCCCATATCAGGAGATCCTGGCCAAGGGCTCATAGGTGAAGGGGACGCCATGTTCGAGCTCGTGGTAGCGGTCGCCCAGTCCGGAGGTCTTCAGGTTCGTGCGAAAGAGCTGGGGAGGTAGAGAGTTGTCGGGGAAAAGGTCGTAGTGACAGGGGATCGCGAGCCGGACATCGAGTTGTTTGGCGAGACGGGCGGCGTCGGCGGGGGAGAGGTTGCGGAAGGCGCCGTTGATGACGGCGATCAGAATATCGGGCCTGTCCGGAGCGACGGCAGTTGCCAGGATGTCCTCGTAGGCCGTGTCGCCGGTCAGGTACACGCTTGGCCCCTGGTCCACCCCGACAACATAGCCGACGTGTGTCAGATCATCGGCCCCGAGGGGGATGGCAAAGGTGGTGCGGATCCAAAAGTCGCCCGCGCGATAGACCTTGTTGGGCCAGGTCATTACGAGCTGGTCGCGAGAGATGCCAGACTGCTCGAGGCGCTGGATCGTTTCGGGCGGGGCGAGAAAGGGACCCTTTCCGCCGCCGGCCCGATAGCCGGCCACCGTTTCGGGGTCGAGGTGGTCGCCGTGGCTGTGGGTGAGGGCATAGAGATCCACCATCGCCAGGTCTGCGGGCGTCAGGGGGGGCGGTACGAGCCGGTCCATGTTGATCCCGGCCTCGTCGCCGATCGCCTTGCAGGCATTCGTCAGGTAGGGGTCCACAACCACGAGCCGCCCCTGCGGGCTTTTCAGTATAAAACCGGCTTGTCCAAGCCACCAAAGGGTAATCGCCCCTGGAGGCACGCAGAAACGGCGGAGATCGTCCGGGTTGATCGTCTTCACGGGCTGATTCTCAGGGGTTGGCGGGCGAGGTGGCGATGAGCACGACGAGCGTCTCGGTGCCGGTGTTTTCGATGCCGTGCACGCACCACGGTGGGAGGTAAACGAAATCGCCCTTGCTCACGTCGCGTTGGGAGTGGGCGTAGGTCATCCGCCCGGATCCCTCCAGGATCACGTAAGTCTCTTCCGTTTCGTGCGAGCCGGGTTCGAGGACGACATGGGGCGGGAGGTAGAACATCACCAGGCCCATATTCTTGGCGGGAGCCTTGGGATTGACCGGGTGCACGACCCGCACACCGACTCCGTGGCATCCGGAATAAGAGACCGGCACGCCGTCCTGGACCGTCACGATCATTGGGTCGGGCGGGACGTCGGGCTTCGGAATGACGGGGGGTTTGTCGGTCTGGTAGCTTCTGAACGGGGTGATCTTAGCCATGGTTGCTCCTGGAGTCAGAATTCACGGGCATAGCCGGCGGTCCAACCGCCATCGACGGTGAGTACGGCGCCGTTGACATAGCTTGCTTCGGGGGCGGCGAGGAAGAGGACGGCGTTGGCGATTTCCTCAGTGGTTCCGGGGCGGCCGAGCGGCACGTGGGCGAGCATTTTCTGGACCGAATCGCGAAACAGTCCGTCATCGCCGTAGAAGAGCTGCCTGGTGCCTTCCGTGAGGACCGACCCGGGCGCCACGGCGTTGACCGTGATGCCTTCGCGGCCCAGTTCGAGGGCCATGGCCTTGGTGAGGTTGACGACTCCGGCCTTGGCGGCCGCGAAGGCGCACTGGAGCCGCAGGGGGACCAGGCCAACCACGGAGGAGATATTGATGATCCGCCCCCAATTCTGGGACCGCATGAGGCCGGCCACGGCATGGCTGACGACGTACAAACCCGTCAGGTCGACGTCGACAATCCGGTCCCATTCGTCACGCGGGAACTGGTCGATGGGCACCCGGTGGTGTAGGGTATTCACACCAGCATTGTTGACGAGAATGTCGATCCGGCCGCGGTCGCGCCAGATCTGCTGCGTAACGGCCTGGACCTGCTCCTGGTTGCGCACATCCATCTGGACTCCGACGGCCCCCGCCGAGCGGGCGGCTGCCCGTTCGACTTCGGCGGCATCCACATCGGAGTAGTAGACCAGCGCACCGTTGGCGGCGAGCAGATCGGCAATGGCCTGGCCGATACCGCGGGCCGCGCCGGTCACCAGAGCCACACGATTGGCAAGATCGACTTTCATGCGTTCCTCGATTCTCGGGGGATTAACAGGTGGCCGAGAATCTCATCGATTTCGGCCCGGGTGCCGCGAAAGGCCCAGGTCTGGGTGACGTCTTCGGAGTACGTGCTTCCTGTTCCTGCGCCGATGGCCGGCACATGGTATTCCAGCTCGCTGAAGCTGCCGAGGCCGCTGTGAACGTTGCAGGCCTGGAGGGCGTAGCCCAGGTCCTCGGGATCGCTCCAGGGGGCGTCGGCATAGAGTCCAGAAGGATTGATGACCACGTTGCGGACCACGAGGGCCCAGCGATCCTCGCCGGCCGGGTATTGGTAGCCAATTCGTCCGGCGGCTGCGATCGCCCGGATGGCGATTTTTTGCTCGCCCGTGGCGCGCATCCGGTAGCGGACAAGTTGGTCTTCGACCTGGAGGTCCTCGGGACTGAGCGTGCCGAAGAGGACTTTCGGCGTGGTGCGGAAATAGGTGGGGAAGAGCATGTCGCCGCCATGCGGCATCTGGATCAGGTTCCACAAGCCCACAGGTCCGCTCACCCGGCCTTGGGGCCCGACCAGGTCCAGCGACGTCCGCAGGGTGTAGCCCGCATAGGCGACTTTGGCCAAATGGGCCAGATGAGGCTCATGCCGCAGGGGATTGGGAGCGGGGCCGACGGTCTTGGCGATCTCCATTTCGACCTCAGCGCCGGATCGTGACAAGCGGCAGGTGAGCCGATTCTTCCAGCGGAGTTCGCCTTCGTTCGCGATGACCTGCCACTGGCCCGGGTCGAGTTGGCGCGGTTGCCAGTAGAGGTCGGTCTGGGGATAGTTGGGAAAGAAGAAGTCGACCTCGGGGGCCAGCCACGTGCGATCGCCCCCCGAGTTATGCCAGACTTGGCTGGCGTAGAACTCAGCCGCTGAAGCCTCGGACCCGAGCGCCGGGTGTGTCCAATAGAAATTCGCGTCGCTTCCGGGGGCGAACAGGCCGAGCACGCGCCCGCCGTAGGGGAGGATCAACAGTTCAGTCCCGTCGGCGGTGTGGTAGACGTGGCACGGTTTACCGACCTGGTCGAGCGTTTTGATCAGTTGGGTATTCATGGCGATCCTTTCGCCAGGGTGTTGCCGTAGGCCATGACCATGGCCGCCAGAACAAGGATCCCGATGGCAAGGTACATCTGTCGGCGAGGCTTTCCGTAAACGCCCCGCCACTCGCCGCTGACGAAGCCCAGGAGTTGGGTGCCTGTCATCTGCATGGCTTGTTGGATACCGAAACCTACCGAGGCACCGAGCGCGCCGAGCAGAAGCATGCCTTTGCCCATCAGGGCCACGGCGAGGCTGAAGTCGACCCCGATCAGGACGGCCAGCCCCATCTCCCGGCCGCTCTGGAACAAGACTCCCCAGGACTTGTTCCTGGTGAGCAGATAGGCGGCGTATCCCAGATTCACCAGGGCGCCCCCGATGAGGCCGATGGCGAAGACGCCGAAGGTGGCGGGAATGCTCCCCGTTTCCACGAGGACTTGTGGCTTGGCCAGGCCCAGTTCGCTGGTCGCCTGGCCGGCGATTCGCTTCGCGGCCTCTGCGGCGCTGAGGCCGGCCACGGCAACGGGACCGATTCCCGACGGTTGGATCGTGCCCTCGGCGCCCACCGGGAAATTCCCGGAGAGGTCTTCGCGTCCTTCGATCGTGACCTTGATCGAGGATGCGGGCCGGACGATGCTCAGATTGGCGACGATCGGGTCCTGGCTGTAGACGAAGACGAAGGCCATGAAGGAGGAGAGGATACCGGCGGCCACCGTCATGACCAGGCCCATGAGAAAGCCGCCCGAAGTTTCCTGCTGCTTCTTGATTTCGCGATCTCGTCCAAAACCGGCCAGCGACGCGATGACCACACCCACCAGCATCATCGCGATCGAAGAACAGACGGCCAGGCCGGCGGGAGATGTCAGATCGGGGGCATTCTTGAACAACCCCGAGCCCTTGAAGATCATAGGAGTGATCGCACCTACCGATACGCCGAGCCCGGCCAGGATCGCCCCGGTCAGTGCCACTCCGATGCGCACGTAGCACAGGCCGCAGAGCACGTTGGCGATCCCCCAGCCGATGGAGAACAGGTTACCGAGGAGAATTGCGTCGAACGGGATTTTTGCCAGTGAACCGATCGCGTTGGGGCAACCGGCCAGCGTGATCGTCCAGGGCATGATGACCAGCCCGACCAGCATCCCGATGAACCACCAGTGTTCGAACTTGTAGAGCCGCATGAGCTTGAACGGCCAGGCACCGCTCCCCATGACCAGCCCGCCCGCTGCGACAATCAACACACCCAGCAAGGTCGACATCGTGATCCT
The DNA here is from genome assembly GCA_964429355.1 of uncultured Planctomycetaceae bacterium. Taxonomy (GTDB): domain Bacteria; phylum Planctomycetota; class Planctomycetia; order Pirellulales; family Thermoguttaceae; genus JAAYAY01. The sequence continues at coordinate 7,715 of CAYSCH010000208.1, forward strand.
CCCAGTCCAAGCAGTCCTGCACGGTCAAATACCGGGAATGTAGCCGGTGCCGAAGCGGTTTGACGACTCGTGGCGGAAATCGCTGATCAGCGACATCAGCGCGGTGGTCCCGCCGTCGGCCACCAGCGTCTGGCCGATGATGAACTCAGCGTCGTCCGAGCAGAGGAAGGCGGCCAGGCGAGCGATGTCCAGAGGCGTACCGGCCCGGGCAACCGGGACCGAGTCGCGGGCCGATTCGTTGGCCGACTCGGCGTTGAATCCGGGTATGGCGCGGGAGTAATTCTCGACCGTCACCCAGCCGGGCGCGATGGCGTTGAGCCGGATGCCTTGATGGGCCAATTCGACGCCCAGGGTTCGTGTTTGGGCGATGATCGCCCCTTTCGTGCCCGCGTAGACGGAGTGTTCCGGAGCACCCTGAAGGCCGTGAATCGACGTCAGGTTGCAGACCGTCCCGCCGCCGTGCCCGAGCATGTCGCGGGCTACGTACTGGGTCAGAAAGTACTGGGCCCGCACGTTGACGTGGTAGAGCACATCAAACTGCTCGGGTGTGACCTGCAAGAACGGCTTGTTGAAGGTGATCCCGGAGTTATTGACGAGGCAGTCGATGCCTCCCAGAAAGTCGATCGCCTGCTTTGCCAGCGCACTCAACTGTTCGATCTTGTTGAAGTCGGCGGGAAAGACAGTGGAGCGGCGGCCCAAGGAGCGGATCTCCTCGACTGCCGATTCTGCCCCTTGCCCGCTGTGGGCATAGTGGAGCACGACATCCGCTCCCTGACGGGCGAACTCCAATGCAATCTCACGACCGATCCCCGTACCCGATCCGGTGACCAGGGCCCGCTTACCCGCCAGTTTGCCGCACGTGTTCACGCGATCATCTCCTTCCGTCAAGGGACCACCGGCTTGCCGTCCGAGACGGCACACATCGACCATCCAGCGCAGACAACGTACGCTTTCGCTCGACAATATGCAAGAGGCCGGAGTCTTGACGGCAGGGAAACCAGTTCGGCACACTGGCCATAGGCACAGAACATGAAGGAACGGACGAATCGCGTGTCTGCTATCATGCCCCGCCGTCTGTGGAACGGGCCGCCCCCGGGTAACTGTTCACCGTCACCGCTCCTTAACGGTTCGTGTTCGTGATCTTGCTCGCAATCTTGGTTTTCCCGAGAATGACGGGGCTGAGAGGATACAATCCTGTCCTGCAGACTGGAGGGCATCATGGCTGGCCGGATCGTCGTCGTCGGCAGTTCCAACGTGGACCTGATCATGAAGATGTCGCACTTGCCCCGGCGGGGTGAGACGGTCACCGATGCCGATTTTCTGCAGACTTTTGGCGGTAAAGGGGCCAACCAGGCGGTCGCCGCGGCAAGGGCGGGGGGCAATGTGGCGATGGTCAATTGTGTCGGCGACGATCGCTACGGCACGGCGATTCGGGAGAACCTCGCAGCAGCGGGGATTGACGTAGAGTATGTATTCACGGAAAAGTGTGTGGCCAGCGGCACGGCCCTGGTGATGATCGGTGCCGACGGCGACAATTACCTTTCCGTAGCGCCAGGCGCGAACTACCGGCTGACCCGGAAGCACATCGACCAATGCGAGGCGTTGATCGGCCAGGCGGATTTGATTGTTCTCCAGTGCGAAATCCCGAGCGACACGCTGGAGTATGTCATGGAACTGGCCGCCGCGCGAGAACGGCCGGTGATGCTCAATCTTGCGCCGGCCAGAGCGATCGTCGAAGCATACCTGGCGAAGCTTGGGTATTTGATCGTGAACGAATCGGAAGCCGAGTTTCTCATTGGATTTCCGGCCGATTCGCTGGCGGCAGCGACGGAGGCTGCAAGGGCATTGCGGGCGCGAGGTCCGAAAGTCGTGCTGGTGACGCTCGGATCACGGGGCGTGTGCGTGTGCTCGGGCGATGGGTCGGCACACGTTCCGGCATTTGCGGTACAGGCCGTCGATGCGACCGCGGCAGGCGATGTGTTCTGCGGGGCCCTGGCGGTTTTGCTGGTGGAAGGGAAGCCCTTGAAGGAAGGCGTTCGGTTTGCCAGCGCCGCGGCGGCGATCGCCGTGACACGACTCGGTGCCCAACCCTCGATTCCGCTACGTCCGGAGATCGAGCAGTTTTTGCATCAGGCACGAACGGTTGTTACTGAAATCTGAGATCTGATTCGGGGCACCCGCTGGTATCCACCCGGCCAACTTGCCTTCTACTACTCGATGGTCGACGTAGCCCTGCGGACGCGGCCGAACTGGTCGAAACGGAGATCCAGACTACCCGCGGCATCGGTCCAGCGTTTGCGCAGCGGTACCCAGGGGTTCTCCGACCAGGCCTGGCCGTCGAAATGGTAACGCCGATGGTCCTTGCCGGACGAGGCGAGGTCGAAAGCACTCAGCCGGATGTGGCTCACGTTTGACATGGGGTGATCGTCGAGCGCGCGGGTTTCCACGGCGCCGCTGGCGTGGATTCTCGCCTGCCAGTCCATCCAGGCGGCAAGGCGGTCAGGTTGGGAGAGCCGCCAGAGGGAAGCACGGTCGTGGAGCAAACCGGCGACGAGGTGCTCGACGGTCGGGTCGGAAACGGCCGCCATGTGGACCCGGATCGATTTGGGCGAGATTGCGTCGGGGCTGGGATCCGGAACGCGAACGACCACGTACTGAATTGGCCGTCCGGTAGCCTTCTCGTAACGGGCGGCACACTGGGCCGAACGGAGGTTCTGGCTGCGCACGTGGACGACCTCGTCACCCCCCAACCGATACTCGGGGGGCATCTCACGGAGAAAGACCGCGTCGACGAGTTTGTCCAGTTCCTCCCCTCCATCGCGGCTATCGGCCGCCAGGGCTCGGATCACGATCGAGGCGAACGCGACGTCGCCCGGCAGGTCGAAGCTGGAGTTCAGATCGCGGATCAACGGCGCGTCGGGTTTGAGCGAGGTTGCCCGGGTTCCGAGAAAGTCGCCCCAATGGGAAGCTAGCGCTGAACCCAGGTGGGGGGTGCCAATGGTGATCAGGCGATCGACGTCTTTCCGATAGGGCACGCCCGGTAGTGCATTCTGCAGGTAAACGCGAGTTACCAGCCCGCCGGCGCTGTGAGCCACGATTCGGACCTTCTTGGTCTCCGTATACAGGCAGACCTGTCGGACCGCTTCGGCCAGTTCGGCCGCCTTGTAGCCCAGGCCATCGGTGTTTGCGTAGGGAGAGAATTTGAGAACGAACAGCCGTGCTTCGTGAGGCGAACCGCAACTGCCGGCCAAGTCCAGGTCGCGGGCCAGGCTGATTTGTCCTCGGCTCGGCCGGATCGTACCGCCGTAGGCGAAACCACACGATTGGAGATAGCCGATCATGCCGGTCCAACCGGTCTGGCCGTCTCGCCGCGTGTAGGGTTGTCCCCAGGTGGTGTCGTCGGCATTCAGGTCGTAGATCATGCCGTGGACAAGGAGAACGGGGAAGGAACTCGCCGGTGCCGCGGCTTTCGCCACGAGAGGCGAAAGAAGGACGAAGAACGCCAGCACCGCCGTCAGATGGAAGATGCGCATAGGGATCCTCCGGAACGGATCTGGCGGATTTGGAGTCGGCCCAGATATTCAACTCAGAATACGAGCGACGAAATGCCAAATCCGAAACGTATTCAATCACGTAGCCGGACTCGGGAGAGTCCGGCTACACGGGGGCCAAGCTCTGGCGAGTTCAGCTCCATCTGGTATTGGTTATTCGCTGAGAACGGCCTGCTCTTGGAGGCTGGTCACTTCGTAGCGGCCAGGACGTCGAGGAAAGCGGGCATGAATTCGGGCAAATCGGGCCAACCGCGAGAACTGACGAAGTTGCCATCAACCACCACGGCCTGATCGACGAACTCGCCGCCGGCCAGCTCCAGATCGGGGCGGATCGCGTAGTAGCAGGTCATCTTGCGACCGGTCACCGGTGCGGTGGCCCAGATCACCTGCGGCCCGTGACACATCGAACCGATGGGCAGTTTTTTGTCGAGGAAGTAGCGGACGATCTTGAGCACGTCGGCCAGTTGGCGCATCTCTTCAGGCCCGCGGCCGCCGGGAATCAACATGGCGTCGTAGTCGGCCGGATTCACGTCTTTGTAGGCGATATCGGCCTGGATGAAGTAGCCCGGCTTCTCCGTGTAGTTCGAGTATTGGGGTTCGAAGTCGTGCACCACGGTCTTGACGGCCTTGACTTCGGCGGCGGCCACGACCGGAAGGATCCCCTCCTCCTTGAGTCGGTAGACCATGTAATAGGTTTCCATTCCCTCGCTGAACTCGCCGATGCCCACGAGCACCTTCTTGCCCTTGAGGCTGTCCTTCCGCCAGGAGGCCGCCTGAACCTGGGAGGATCCGACCGCAGCGGCGGCCGCGACTCCCAGCGAGGCACCGAGCATTTGACGACGGTTGACGGAAGCGGTTTTCTGTTTGTTCATCGATTAGTCCTCTCAAGGGGCAACTGAATTGCTCGAAACTGCGATATCACTTGGCTCGGCGTCCCCAGCAAACCGGTTTCCGCCTGCCGTGGGCAACTGCAACAACCTGAATCAATTCACCTGTTATTCGGAATACGACAATCTAGGGAAACCGCTTCAGAAGGTAGCGCCGAGTCGAAGAGCTGTTGTGCTGCTGGTTCCATTGGAGTTCCTCAAAATCATATCTGAACGACTTGTGACACCTGCAAAAATGCCGTCTCACCGCTCTGTTTTCGGCGAGCTGGTGACCAGCACGTGGTTGTTCAGGTACTTGCTGGCGGCGGCGATCACATCGTCCTTGCTGACGGCCTGGATGCGGGCGTCGAAGGTCTTATCGTAGTTGTAGCCGAGGTCGTAGAGGTCGTCCAGCGCCGCCTGCTGGGCCTGGGCGCTGATCGTGGTGTTTTCCTGGGCGTGGAGGGCGATGACCATTTCCTTGCACCGCTCGAATTCCTCGTCGGAGATATCGCCGGCCTTGGCCCGGTCGAGGCTCTTCTTGATCCGGCCCACCACTTCCTGGATCTTGTCGGGCGCCACCTGGGAAATGACTACGAAGTAACCGGGGGCCGGACCCGTGATCTGGAGGGCGTGGACGAAGTAAACCAGTCCTTCACCGCGAAGTTCGTTGTGGAGCCAGCCGCCGGGGTAACTGTAGCCGGAGGTAATTGCATCGAGCACAATCATGGCGGCATAGTCTTTTTCGTCGCGGACACTCACGCCCGGATAGCCCATCATGATCATGCCCGTGGGCTTGCCGGTCTGCAGGTGCCGGTCGATCGACTGCGGGATGGCATTGTTGCGGTCGAAGACGAGCGGCTGAAAGCCGGGTGCCTTGGGAAGATTGCCGAAACGGTCGGCAACGATCTTGAGTGTCTCTTCCTCGTCGACATCGCCGAAGACGGTCACGAGCATGTTCTCGGGGACGAACAGCGACTGATGCAGCTTGCGAAGATCCTCGACGGTGAGCGGCTCGACGGTCTCGGTCTTGCCGCCCTGGAGAACATGGTACGGGCTGTCGGCAGGGAGATTGTCGTAGAAGAATTCCATGATCTCCTGCTGGGGGTCGTCGCGTCTGCGCT
>CAYSCH010000208.1:13265-16533 GCA_964429355.1 uncultured Planctomycetaceae bacterium
GGCGAGGGTCTTGACCTTGGCAAACTCGTCCGCGGGGAAGGCCGGTCTGGTGTAGCAGTCAGCGAAGATGGCCGCCGCCTGGGCAAAATCGTCGCGGAGCACCGTCGCGCTTCCATACAGCGTGCTCCGACCGGCACTGAATTGGATCTGACCGCCGATGGAGTCGAAGTAGCCGGCGATCTCCTGGGCGGAGAGTTCGGCGGTGCCTTTGTCGAGCATGGCGGCCATGAGCTGCGAACGGCCGGCCGTCTCGGGAGTGTCGACCAGGCTGCCGCCGATCACGTAGGCCTGGATGTTCACCATGGGAAGGTGGGCCACTCGGCGCACGAGCACGCGCAGCCCGTTGGGCAGCTTGACGGGCATGATGTCCGATTCGGGCTTTGCCTGGCTTTCCGCCACGGATTTCGGCGATCCGCCGGGCGGGGCAATGACCACGCGGTTGAGCCGCTCGGGACGGAAGTACTTGCGGGCCACCTCGCGGATCTGTTCTGCCGTGACTTGCTCGATGCCCCTGACGTACTGCTCGTCGAACAGTGGATCGGCGGTCGACACGTAGTTGCGGCCGAGCGCGTCGGCCATCTGCTGGACGGTCTGCTGGCCGAAGACCAGCTCGGCAGTTTTCTGCTTTTTCGCTTTGCCCAGTTCCTCCGGGCTGACCAGTTCATCGCGAAGCCTGTAGACTTCCACGAGTATTTCCTCGGAGAGCTTTTCCCAGCGATCCGGGGGAGCTGCGGCGAAGACACCGAACCATCCGCGAACAAAGGAAGGTGTGTAACTGGCGGAGTTGATGCCGAGGGCCAATTGTTCGTCGTACTTCAGCCGACGAACCATTCGCGAACTGTCGCCCTCGGAGAGAATGTAGGCCGCCACGTCGAGGGCGTAGAGATCGGGATGGGATAGCTCGACGGTGGGCCAGGCGACGGCGATATCGTACGTCGAGCCGTCCATCTCGTGGATCGCTTCGCGAGGCGCAATCTGCTCGGGTTCGTCGGGCATGGCGACCACGGTTTCCGGGCTGCGCCGCGTGTCGGCGAACTGCCGGGCCACCTCGGCGAGGACCCGCTCGGCGCGCACGTCGCCGACGACCACGAACACCTGGTTGTTCGGCACGTAGCGCTCGCGGTAAAAGTTGATGATCGTTTCGTTGGTAGTGCCGTTCAGTACATCCAGGTATCCGATGATCGGATGCCGGGCCGGGTGGGTCGTATAGACCGTCTGTCCGAGGAGTTTCCATTGGACGCGTTGGCGATTGGCTTCCCCGTCCGACAATTCCCGCCGGACGACTTTAAGCTCCCGCTCAAATTCGCTGGGTTCGAAGATGATCCGCTGCATGGAGTCAGCCAGCAGTTCGATACAGGTGTCGACGTCCTTGGCCGGACAGTCGATGAAATAGGCCGTCATCCCGTTGGAGGTAAAGGCGTTCGTTGCACCGCCGAACCGATCGATGATCTCTTCAATCTCCTTCTCGTTGCGCCGGCTGGTGGAGCCGCCGGCAACGACGTGTTCGAGCACGTGACTCAGGCCGGCTCCGAGATGGCGTCCCTCGAAGGCGCTTCCCGTGTTTTTTACGTAGCAGCGAACGGTGGCGACGGGGGCAACATGATTTTCCTGGACGATAACCGTCAGCCCGTTAGATAGTGTGGCCAGCGTGATCGCGTGGGGCAGAGTCCGAACACTCTCGTAGGTCGGCGAGCCGTCAGGGACCGATTCCCGAGCAGGCTCGGGCTCCGCGGCGAAGCCCCCCCAAAACGATGGGGAGAGTAGGAAAAGAACACATGCTGCAACCATCACAAAACGAACGGATTCCATCAGACAGTCCCTTCCGTGGCAGGGGGATAGGAGAATTCGGCAATCGAAAGGTATTCTTGCACATTCCGCGCAACTGGAACAGGGCGTAGTCGCGACGAACTCGAGCACTTGGTCAGCGTGGTACCCGGCCGGGAATCCAAATGTACCGGCGACTTGGCGGAGTGCGGCAAACTAGACTTTACTTCGTGTGCAGGGCAACAACGACTGGGAATCAAGCTGCGCGGGCTATTCGAACTCCTACCGGCACCGTGGTATTGCGATGCTCCCGTATGAAGGCTCAAACATCTTTGCCGATCTTGCGGACTCAGGCCCTTTGTTCGCGAGCCTGATCCGGAAATCCTCCGGCGGCAAGGATACGGTCGACCAGATGGCCGCCCTGTTGGCGTTCGGCCGATACGTAGCGGCCGGGCCGAGTCCTTCCGTACTGCTTCAAGACGCCTGCGAACTGGCGGCTTTGACGATTCAGGCCGACATGCTGCTGCTGGCCCAGTTGACCCCCAATGGGAAACGGTTGTCCCTGCAGGTTGCCTCGTTCGACGCGAACGGCAAGGCAACCATCCGGAGCCTCGAGCCGATTTCGGCGGAATCGAATACCTCGATGGCGGCCTTCGCGATGTATTCTGCCGACGTTGTCCAGAGCGAGGATATTGTTGCCGAACGTCGCTTCACGGACCTGCTCCTTCGCAGGCTGCAAGTGCGGAGCGGCATCTTCGCAGCCCTCTGCACTCACAACCGGGCGGTGGGCGCGTTGGGATTGGTTAGAAAATGCCATGGCAAGTTCACTCTTGACGAATCCCATTTCACGGAGGGAGTTGCCCAGCTCCTGGCAGCGTATCTTGCGCAGAATGCAGCCGAGGAGCATCTGCGGCGGCGAGAAGAGCTGATGAGAGCGACACTCGATTCGGTCGAGACTCTGATCTTGTCGCTCGACGAACACGGTGTTGTACGAGAGATGAATGCGGCGAGCATTCGGGAATCCGGATTTCGCAGCCGGGAGCTGCGGGATCGCCCCTTCTGGAACACGCTCATGGCCCCTGGCGACAGCGAGCGGGTATCCGCGGTCTTTCGTCAGGGTTGCCGGCCCGGGACGATCGCGTTTTTCGAGGCCGATCTCCTGTCGAAAGAAGGACAATACCGAGCGGTTCAATGGTCGCTGAGTGCCGTGCCGCTGGCCGAGGGCGCAGCACGGCGTTATGTGCTCAGCGGCGTGGACCGGACGGAACTGCGGGAGTGCAACAAAGAACTCGAGAAGTACCGGAAGATAGCACTCGGTGCCACCGAAGCTGCTGGTCAGGCGGGATCAGAATCCGGCCGAAAACGGTCGGCGGACAGGCCGGGCGGTGCCGACAAGCGCAGCAGCCCGCGGCGCGAATACTCCTACTTTCAGCATGTCGCTCCCATTCTGAACAATCACCTTCCCACCGATGATCAGTTCGTGAAAGTCGCTTGTTGCGACATT
>CAYSCH010000209.1:0-16475 GCA_964429355.1 uncultured Planctomycetaceae bacterium
GATGCAGAAGGGATTTTCGTTTCGAGGCTCTCTCCATTGGGTTTTCTTGCGGGAAGTGCCACCCGCAAGCGCGGTTGGGGTGTGTGACACCACAATAGAGTTCTTCAATGTGCAGCCATGAACAGGAACGCGTTGCGATCACAGATGAGCTTTACTGGAACATCGGCGAGTACATCAGCCGCACGATCGAATCGGCCGCCTGGGGCGAGGCCGTGGTCGATCAAGCCGCCGCCCATATCGCCCAGAAGCACCCCGCCCTGCGGGGGTTCACCCGAGCCAACCTGTTCCGGATGCGGCAGTTTTACGAGACTTACTGGAGCAGTGAAAAAGTCGCACCACTGGTGCGACAATTGCCCTGGACCCACAATCTGATCATCCTGAGCAAGCTGGAGTTCTACCTGGAGGCCCTCGACCGGACCGTGAAGAAGCCGCACGAGGGCCCGTCGATCGGGGTGTTGTTGTGCGCCACGAAGCTTTCAGAGGCCGACGGCCGTTGTTGGGGAGGAGCAACCCGACCTGGAATGGACCATGGCTCGCGTTTTCCCGAAGACGCCCACATCCCCATCGACAACAATCGAAAATCGAACCGAGGCCGCCATCAAAGGCCCGGTTATGGGCAAGAAGGCCTGGCTGTTTCTGGGAAGTGAACAGGCGGGCGATCAAGAGCCAGGGTTCTCGAAGAAGACTGGTTCTTGCACGATCACGAGGTCGAGGCATGCTAACGTCGTTTATTGTTCCAGCATTTAATGTTCCCGTGGTATTGCCTCCTGAGACTGCTGGCGGATACGAGTCCGGGATTGACAATTGGCTTGACGTGCCGCATAGCGCGAAGGAAATGGCAAGCGAGCGCAAAGCCGGTCCGCAGTCCCGTTCCGCAACAGCCAGTTCCACTTCCCGAACAGCCGCCGCTGCACGAGGATCGGAAGTCGATCCGTTTGCCGCCCAGCAGACGTTGGAGCGCGATCCAGTTGACTGGAATCGAATTCGAAGAGAGAATCCCGGGCGATACTGGAATCGTTGCATATCTGGGATGGCGAGTTCCTGGCTCATCGAGAAAGAGAGCATAGTCGCTCGCATGCTCTGCGAGACCCTTCCGTGCGACGTCGAACTGATTCTTCCACCACGGAGAGGAGTTGAAGAGGACCTCTACGCATTGACGCAGCTGAACTTCTTTCCTGGTGTGAAAGACGCGATTCGGGAAGTACACCAACCGGTCGAGGGGACTATCCGCTTTGGTGACGCGCGCCGCGGCCTGACCTTCCCCTACCATGCCTATACGAAGTTCAGAGTCCGAAATGCTGTGCTCTATTTTCCGGTTTTCGATTCAAGGCATTCTGGCTGTACGATCGTCGCGTATGACCTCAGGACCTACGAGGAGATCTGGCGTCACGACCTTCGAATTGCCGATGAGGCTCAGGATCAGGAGATTGAGAACATTGTAGTGCTACGGCAAGGAGGCGATCGCAAAATGATGCGTTCGCATTACGCTCGACAATGCGCAGCCAACCGTAAGCATTGGCGAAATATCGGCGAGTTGTGGAGGGTACTGCGACATCAACGACTTCCTGCCCGGAAGCGCAGAGTACCAAACGGTTCTGAAGTGGGTCAATAACACCGCGATTAGTTCGTGTAACAACATAAACAGGAACTGTGGTTTGTAGAGGACGGGACGGCTGCGTCAGGGAAGCCTGCAATCGCTACTCGATGCTGAGAATAGTCGGTATGAACACGGTATCAAGTGTGCCAGAAGGCGGTTACGCCAGTATCGTTGCATCGACGATCACGCTGTTCCTACTCGCTGGCTGCGTTGAATACCGCACCCCGCCTACTCGATCCAGTTGCCTTGGCAATCTCAAACAGATCGGTGTGGCGTCGCATGCCTACCACGATGAGTACGGCTCCTTTCCACCTGTTACGGGACCTGAATGCGATGGGTATCCCAGGCACAGCTGGCGAGTGGCAATCCTTCCTTTTGTTGGCCGCAACGACCTATACACACGATATGACTTCTCACAGCCGTGGGATAGTGTGGACAACCTGACTCTCTTAAGAGAGATGCCTGAGATCTATCATTGTCCCATCGCTGTGGGAAGCGAGGCTGGCAATACGCCATACCTGGCGGTTGTGGGAGAGGATATGGCATGGAGCAAGCAGGGGACGCGGCGCAAGGACGATTTTGGAGACGGCCTCGGCGATACCGTGATGATCGTGGAGCTTTCCGAAAGGGCTGTACCATGGACAAAACCAGAAGACATTCCGTTTGCTGTGCTACAAGAGGCGCGGTTGGATAATGGTGTCGGCAGCGAAGGTCAGCTTGCCAACGCACTCTTCGCCAATGGCGCCATTCATAGCAATGCAACAGGCACCAAAACGCAAGAAATGGTACGAGTGGCGCTTCAATGCGCGAAGGATTGTCGTCGTCTTGTGTTTCGCGTATCTGGCCCCTAGACATTGCGAGATTATCACACGGTTGAGGAGATTGGTGGCACGTACGTGTTTGTACGACCACGGATCCTCGACGTGGATCAGCCGCCGTCACGTGACTTTGTACAGACCTTGGAGATGCACTATCACAGCGAATACTATATTACTACGGGAATGTAGGGATGATTTCTTGGCGGCCGTCCAAAAACAACTTCCGGATTTCACGAGATGCAAGTAATCAAGTCCCGCAGGGACTTCCGTCATAACCGGAAGCAAACGTTGGAGGACCGCCTAATAGGAGCGCTCGTCTACCTTCAATAGCCGAGACAAGCACAACTGATCACCTTAGCCCAACGCAATAGGCGCGTTCATTGTGACTTCTAATACACCCCCCGACAAGGCACACCATCGTACCCAGCGCGTTGTGAGGAACAACACTCGGCAGTTTACTATTCGGAGTGCTCTCACATTCACAAGTCTCATAGCGTGCGCATGCGCGTTTCTCATTTCATCGCTGAAATGGGAGTTGTTTTGGTGCCAATCGCTGAGCACGTTCCTGTTTGCCTACGCTGCCGGTTCCACATTCCCCGGACTTGCTGGTCGCCCTCAAACTCGTGTCCGAGCGGGGATCACCATCGGCGTGATATGTGTTGCTACTCACGCGACGATTTTCGCTATCCTGGTGTACTGTGCCTACAGTTGACGACTCGGGGTCGACTTCGGACATCGGACGGATTGACCACGAGCCGAACTGACAACCACTGACTCTCGCCACCGGGAAGTCCCGTTCACCCCGAACCGGACTTCCCGGTTCTCTCCTACGCAACGGTCGCCAAACCACGCCCCTCCGAGACTCCGTCACCCTCCCCCACCCGAAAGGATGGGATCCGCTGGAGAACTGAGAACTTTCCCGAGGCGCAGTACCCCACCTCCATCACACTCGCCGATGGCACTCGTGTCCACGATGTACCGTTCATTCTCCAACTGATGGGAATGCAGAGAAGCGGAGGTCTTGGTCGAAAACCTGTAGCCAGGGCACCTCCGCGGGGTCAGAACATGACACTTGACAGCTTGTCTCCGAGGACCATTGGCATCACTACCCAGAGGTACGCCCGGCATGAATTGGCACATCAAGTCGCATGTTGAGGCTCATGCTGCTACCTTCATGCGACAAGAGGGACTGGCTGAGGCTACGCTTTACATCAACCGTGTGCCGTGTCCGGGCAAGATTTGTTGCTATGAAATGCTTCCCCGAATGCTGCCAGAGGGCGCAAGACTCCGCGTAATCGGGCCAGATGGCTTTGATGAAGTGTTCATTGGCCTGCCGGACTGACTTGGGCTGTCGGGGGTAAAGAAGATGTGGAAGGTTGAGTGGAGAACCAACTCCAAGGTCGGCCGCTCTGCTCGCACCGGCCAAAAGAAGTGAGCCCACGACCAGTGGGTCGCTCCTGCCGGATGCGTCCTGCAACCTCACCCGCCGGGCATGACTCCCATGGGATCCTTCCGCTTGCCCCTTTCGTGCCTTCGTGTGCCACTGGCTCTGCGCTCTGCCAGTGCCCGGGGGCCCTCCATCGCCCCAGACCGAGCAACTCACAGTCGACTATTTTCTTTTCCTCCATTTTCTTTTCTCCCTCCTTTGCCTCCAGGCCCCTTGCCCCGTAGCAGTCGTCCGCGTGTCAGCGCCCTGGGCGAGTCCCATCACTGCCCACCACACGCTTCCGATCGGAACAACCCTCCTCCCCCCTCGGATTCCCTCCTCCTCTTCCGTTCTACTTCAATCTCTACGTCTCTGCGCGAGCCCCTCCCACTCCTTGTCGCCGCGCTCAGAGAGAACTCGAGACCCCACGAAACAGCCAGCGGCTGCCTGCTGATGTCCCCCCCCTCCGTGCTCTCCGTGCTCTCTGTGGTTAACTTCTCTTCTTCGCATCCTTCGCGCTCTTTGTGTCCTTCGCGGTGATCCCCTTCCTCGGCTGGCGGCACTCGCCAGTGATCGCTCCGATCTCCCGTCTCCGATCTCCCTGCTCCGTGCTCCCTGCTCCGTGCTCCCTGCTGTCCTGGCCGGGGAGGATTGCAGTCCCCTGCCAATCTGGCACAATGCCTGCAAGCGAGCTGGCATGCTGGAGGCCGGCTGGCAGGAAAAAAACTCCGCCTGCAAACAATGGTACATTGGGATTGTCGTTTCAGAGGAACCACACTCATGCAAACTTCGAGACGGCTGACGACGGCCCGCTGGGCGAGCCTTGGCCTTGTGTTTGTGCTCTGTTTCGCAACGGTTCCGCTGGCAGACGCTGCCAAGCCCGTGGCACAGGCCGACTGGCCTGCGGTCGAGGCGTACGACCGCCTGCCGAAACTGGAGCGTAACGCCATGGACGCCCGCCGCGCGCTGGCCCAAAGCGACCTGTTTGTTCGCGGCTGGCTGGCCAAGGCGGACCCCAAGTCTGGCCTGATCCCGGAGAACCTGCAGCGGGGCATCGATCATTGGAACGGGCGCAACAATGGGGCCGACAACTACCCTTTCATGGTCCTCACCGCGGCCCTGACCGATCGGGAGCTCTTTGGCGGCAGGATGCTGGAAATGCTCCAGGCGGAACAGCGGCTCACCAGCCGCGTGGACCGGCTCGGCGACTGGTACAAGTTTTCGACCGCCACGTTCGAGCACCCGGAAGTCGACATGGACCGGGTGGTCTTCGACAACGCCGAGTATGTCAAGGACGGCCTCATGCCGCTGACCGAGTGGCTCGGCCCCTCGCCCTGGTCGGAGCGGATGTCGGGGATTGTCGACGACATCTGGAAGCACGCCGCTGTCGAGACACCAGCGGGCAAGATCCCGTCGACCAACGACGAAGTCAACGGCGACATGATGCAGCTCACGTCGCGCACCTATTGGATCACCGGCGAGAAGAGGTATCTCGACCGTGCGATCCGCATTGCCGACTGGTATCTGCTGGGCGACCGTCATCCGACCCGCAATGCCAGGTCGCTTCGCCTTCGCGATCACGGCTGCGAGCTCGTCTCGGGCCTCACGGAGGTCTACCTCGCCTGCCATTTTGCCAATTCGGAGAGGGCCCAGCAGTATCGCGAGCCTCTCCATGCGATCCTGGACCGGATTCTGGAGGTCGGCGTCAACGAACACGGCATGATGTACAATTCCATCAATCCGGTCGAAGGCAAGCCGATCGACGAAGGGCTCTCCGACAACTGGGGCTACAACTACAACGGCTTCTACACGGTCTATCTGCTCGACGGCGTCGAGCGCTATCGCCAGGCCGTCCGCCACGCCCTGGAGAACCTCAACCACTATCGCGGCTACCCCTGGGAAGGCCGGAGCCACGACGGCTATGCCGACTCGATCGAGTGCGCGATCAATCTCTACAATCGCGAGCCGGTTCCCGAGGCGGCCGAGTGGATCGACAGCCAGATGCGGATCATGCTCGCCATGCAGCAGCCGGACGGCATCATCGCCGGCTGGCACGGCGACGGCAACTTCGCCCGCACGGCCATCATGTACGCCCTCTGGAAGCAGCAGGGGGTGACGATCCGGCCCTGGCGCAACGACGTTCGCCTGGGGGCGGAACTCGACCAGGACCACACGTGCCGGCTCTACCTCGTGGCCGACGAGGCGTGGACGGGCAAGCTGGTCTTCGATCAGCCCCGCCACAAGACGTTCATGAACATGCCCCTCGACTACCCGCGAATCAACCAGTTCCCCGAGTGGTTCACCGTGTCGGCCGACGGCAAGTACCAGGTTACAGTCTCCGCAGACTCCGGCACCGCCAGCGCCGGGGGCGATTCGTCCGAAGTGCAAGGTTCCAATCTCATCGAGGGACTCCCGATCGAGCTGGAAGGCGGCAAGCCCGTCAGGGTCCACGTCCGGTGAACGTACTGGTGGAACGTTGTTGCCGTTCACCACATGGCAACATGGACCGGCGGCAACAAGCCCGGTACAATAGGGAAATAGGCCCGTCCCCTTCGAGGAGGGAAATAGGAGAACGATCATGGAATCTGCCGAACGCCGCTACAGCAAGGAAGAGTTTTCCCGGCGTGGTGATACGATCTACGACAACGATGTACGTCCCCAATTGTCGACGGACGACGAAGGCAAGTTCGCGGCAATCGATATCGACTCTGGAGCTTACGAAGTCGACGTGGATGAACTGGCAGCTTGCGATCGCCTCCGGGCTCGGGTTCCCGACGCACAGATCTGGATGGTACGGATCGGCTCCCGTTATGTTCACAGGGGACTCTTGAGTGGCTACGAACTCAGAATACAAGTCCGCCCCCGTGGGAAGGTCACCATCACAGTTCTGCCTTAAGGATCGGCCGATCCCAAACCGGGACCTACTGCACTCGCCACTCCAGGATTCCCCCAGAGAAGTCTGGCTGCAACTGGACCTCGATCCGCAAGGCGTCGGTCTCGACTGGGGTGAACTCGACCTCGATGAAGCGGTCTTTGTCCGTGCCGGGCTCGGCGGAGGTTTGCACGGGCTTCCACGCCTCGCCGTCGCGATAGAGGAGCTTCCAGGACTGGGGCACGCGGCACTGGCCGCGACCCGTGTCGTCGAACCAGTAGACGTCGGCCTTCGACACGGTAGCTGGCCTGGCGAAGTCGTACTGGACCCATTCGCTTGTGCCGCGATGGTCCCACCAGGTGAATCGGGGGATTTCCTGATCACCCGAGTTCCTCGGCTCCATCTGATCATTGAGCGCCGCCACGTGGTCCGCTTGCCAGGTGTGCGATGCGCTGGCTTCGCTCGTGCCCGCAATCGTCGGGAGCGGCGGCACCACCGCGTCGTTCGGCGACTGGGGTATCCATACCATCATTTCGTTGGCGCCCCGGTGGCACCAGGCGTAGTAGGGAATCAGCGTGATCGGCTTGGGGCGGCTTCGAACCGTGCCGTCCTCGCTTCGATACACCGCCGAAGCCTCGCCTTTGAGAACCGTCACTCCGCCCAGCAGATCGGCCTTGTGCTCCAGAGCGAGCGTGACATTGTCGGCCAGCCACATCTCGCGAACGGTCCCCTCGTGGTCGGCACCTTCCATGCAGTAGACGAGCGGACCGCGCTCGATCGCCACGCGGCCCCGATCGTACTCGATCTGTTCGTTGGCCAGCACTCGGCGGATCGGCATGGGAAGGTCCAGTTCCACCACGTCGCCCGGCCGCCACTGGCGATCGAGCACGGCATAGCCGCCGACAAGCTCCGTGCCCGCCGGCTCTCCGTTGACCTTGAGCGACCATTTCGCCGCGGTCGGGTCCTGGTAGCGATAGAGATCGCTCGGCAGCACCTGGCCGCGGACCCAGGCCGGGATCCGCACCCGCAGGGCGAACTTGCGGGCGGACCCGGGAGAAACGGTCATGCGAACGCTGCCGCTCCAGGGATAGTCGGTTTCCTGAACCACCTCGACCGGTTCGCCTTCGACCTGGATCGTTCCCTTGCCGGCCAGGAACAGATTCACAAAGAGATCCCGATCGCGGACGGCGTAAACATATCCCGGAATCGACGGCAGGAACCGCACCACGTTGCTCGGGCAGCACGAGCAGCCGAACCAGGGGCTCCGCTCCAGGCTGCCCTGGTTGAACTTGAACTTCATGTCGCATTCCAGCGGATTGGGATAGAAGAACCTATCCCCGCCGAGCGAAACGCCGGGCAGGACGCCGTTGTAGAGAATCCGTTCCAGTACGTCGACGTACTTCGCGTCGCCGTGGAGGAGAAACATGCGCTGGTTCCACAGGGCCAGAGCGATGGCGGCACACGTTTCGTTGTAGGCCTGCAGGTTCGTGAGCTTGTATGCCCCGGCATAGCCCTCGCCGGCTCCTTGCTGACCGACGCTGCCGATCAAATAGAGCTTGCGATCGACGACGTCCTGCCAGATGCGATCGATGGCGTCGATGTACTGCTTCTCGCCGGTCAACGCGGCCACATCGGCCACGCCGGCATAAAAGTATCCGCCGCGCACGGCATGCCCGACGGCCTCCGACTGGCTGACGACCGGCGCATGGTCCTGGGCGTACTCGCCGTAGAGTCTCTCGCGTTTCTCCTTGTTGCCCCGCATGTCCACGAAGAACTTGGAGAGATCGAGGTACTTCTTGTCGCCGGTGGCCCGGTAGAGCCGCACCAGGCCGATTTCGATTTCTTCATGGCCGGCGACATGGGTGAGCTGGCCCGGGTTGGGGCCGAAGGTCTTGGCAATCAGGTCGGCGTTCTTGATGGCAACGTCCAGGAAATTCCGTTTGCCGGTGGCCTGGAAGTGCGCGACGGCACCCTCGTACATGTGCCCCACGTTGTAGAGTTCGTGGCTTCCGTCCAGACCGGTCCAGCGCGGCTCCTGGCCATAGGGACCCTTCGAACCGGAGGTCTTGGCGGTGTAGAGGTAGCCGTCTGGTTCCTGGGCGGCGGCAATCTTGGCGATCAGATCGTCGAGATACCGATCCAGCTCGGGATCCGGCTTGAGCGCCAGGGTATAGGAGGCGCCTTCGATGATCTTGAACACGTCCGAGTCGTTGAAGAAGATGCCCTGGAAGCCCTCCGGATTCTTCTGGGCGGCCGCCACGAAGTTGCTCAGCCGCCCCGTGTCTTCGCAGCGAGCGAAACAGTAGGGTACCGTCACCTGCCGATTGGTCTCCATCCGCGGCGCCCAGAAACCGGGGCCCACCTCGACGGCCGTGAACGGTACCGGCTGGATGGGATAGTCCGAGACTTCACCAGACCAGGCTGGCGCGCACGCGAAAACGAGCAGGATCGCAAAGGGTGCAAGGGGCTTCATGGCGACGACTCTCCTGAAGATGAACGGCAGGTCTCGCTCCTTGGTGGAGGAACAGACCTGTTTTACCTTGCCGCCGACCGGCCTTGCAAGCAGATCGACCCGAATACTAGACGCCCTTGCGTGATTCCCCGAAAAATAGCCCTCCTGAAGATAGCTTATACGTCCGTGCAGGATGGTGCCGGCGGCCGGCCAGGGGCCGTGGGGCCTTCGCAAACATCGGTGCCGACTGAGTTTGAGTCGCCCGCGGCTCCCAGAACCAGCCCCGGGGAGGACTGGGGAGCTGGCGGCCAATTCTGTACAATCGATCGTCTGGAACCCTCTCGCGACGAACCAGTGATTATGCAAATCGTGCCCGTGGGTGACTCGTGCGTTCTGTCCGGGCTTCTTGTTCCGTGATTGAGGCCGATATCGATGAGCGACATTTTTGACCGAGAGACCCTCCTGGATCGCATCGACAACGACATGGAATTTCTTGCCGAGACGGTCGGGATGCTGGAAGAGGACGGGCCCGACTTGCTGAAGCAGATTCGCCAGGCGATCGACGCGGGAGATGCCCAGGCCCTGACCGTGGCCGCCCATACGTATAAGGGGATGGTTGCCAATTTCTGTGCCGAGTCGACCGTCGCGGCCGCTCTCAAGCTGGAAATGATGGGGAAAACGCATGATTTGACGGGGGCGCTCGCGGCCCTGGCCGTCCTCGAAGACCTGGGAAGCCAGCTCGCAACAGCCCTTCAGGAACTTCTGCGGGAAGGAGCGAGATGAAGGTTCTGATTGCCGAAGACGATCGGGTCTCGCGCCACATGCTTCAGCGGCAGCTCGAGAAATGGGGGCACGAAGTCGTTGCCGCAGTCGACGGGAAGGACGCCTGGGAGAAGTTCGAGAGCGAAGGCTTCTCGATCGTCGTCAGCGACTGGATGATGCCGGAGATGGACGGGATCGAGCTGGTCCGCAAGATTCGCGGGGCGGAGACATCCGGATACGTGTTCGTGATTCTGCTGACGGCCCTCTCGAAGAAGGAAGATATCATCGCCGGCATGGAGGCGGGAGCCGACGATTTTCTGAGCAAGCCCTTCGACCAGGGCGAGCTGCGGGTGCGGCTTCGGGCGGGAGAGCGGATCATCGAACTGGAACGGAGCCTGGCACAGCGGAACGCGCTCCTCGAGCAAGCAAATCACCGCATGACCCGCGACCTGGAGGCCGCCGCCCGGGTTCAGCAGTCGCTGCTTCCGGTAGCAGTGCCTGACACCGGCGGGGTCCGATTCGCCTGGCGCTACCGGCCGTGCGATGAACTGGCTGGCGACTTCTTGAATGTCTTCCGCCTGGGCGAGAAGTGCATCGGCATGTATGTTGCCGACGTGAGCGGGCATGGCGTGGCCGCCTCGCTGCTTTCGGTATCGATCAGCCGCGTCATGACGCCTCATGTGTCGGCGTCGTCGCTGTTGTTGAAGCCGGGCAATGGGCGCGATCTCCGGGTGGTTCCTCCCGGCGAAGTCGTGGCAGAACTCAATCGCCGTTTTCCGATGGAGGAGTGCGGCGACCACTATTTCACCATCGTCTACGGAGTGCTGGATCTCGAGTCGCGCCAATTCCGCTACGCCTCGGCCGGCCACCCACCCGTGGTCGTACTGCCGTCGGATCAGCCGCCGCGGACTCTCGACGTCGCCAGTCTCGCCATCGGCTGGGTCGCCGACGTGGCCTACGACGAACAGTGCGTGCAGCTATCGTCCGGCGATCGGCTTATGCTCTACACCGACGGAATCCCCGAGGCCATGAACCTCGACATGAAACAGCTCGGGGAAGGGCGGATGCTCGAGGTGATCGACCAGTCGCGTGGGCAATCGCTGGAAGAGAGCGTGAAGTCGCTGCTCTGCACCGTCGAGGACTGGTGCAGTACGGCGGGGCCGAAGGACGACGTATCGCTGCTGGCACTGGAAATTGCGTAGCCAAATGGCCTTGCCCGATTCGTAGAAAACCTTCGTCCTGAAGATAGCCGCATGGGCTTGCCCCGCGCTCTGTTCCCCTCGTCCCAGGCTCGTTGCCCCGCATGATAGCCGCGTGGGCTTGCCCCGCGCTCCGGTAGCCCCCGTGGTTTGCCTGCCAACTCTGTCAGTCCCGGCCCATCGATTTCCTGATCGGGAATCACGCAACGCCATCTGGACCGCGAAACCCGGCCCGTTGCGCTTCGGTTCAATGGAAATCAGCGGATGCCGATTCGGCAGTGATCCAGTATCTGCTCGGGCGTGGCCTGGTAACCGACGTAGAATTGTCCGAATTCAGCGTATCGGGCGCTGGCCTCGTCGAATCGCATCTCGTACACGATCTTGCTGAGCAACTCCGGGTTGCGGGCCCACAGTGTGACACCCCATTCCCAATCGTCCAGGCCGAGGCCGACGGTGACGAGCTGCGTCACCTTGCCGGCATACTTCATTCCCGAGGCGCCGTGCTCTCGCATCATCCTCGCCCGCTCGGCGAAATCCAAAACGTACCAATTCTGATCGCCTTCGCGTTTCTTGTTCATCGGATAGAAACACATGGCGGGCCAGGCGGGCAGGTCCGGGTAGAGACGCTGGCGGACCATGATCTCCAGGCGTTTCTCGTACTGCTTCAGCTTGGACTGGTGCGATTCGGTCTCGGGGAGCAGTCCTTGTTCGACGAGCTCCTTCGCATAGCCTTCCAAGGTGGGAACGTACTGCGACATCTCCGTAAGCGAGACGAAGGACCAACTCGGCACGATCGCAGAGCCGAGCCAGCCCGAGACAATCCGCTGGTGAACCGAGTCGATCGCCAGGGGGTCGGGGCCGAGGGCCAGCACGCCGAAATCAGCCTTGTGACCGCTGATCAGGAATGTCTGGAGTGCGGCCACGCCTTCGATCTCAGCTTGAAGTGATTCGATCAAGTCGTGACGCCCGTCCGCAATCTCGTTGGGACCGAGCGCTCGGAGCCGTGCGTGATCGAAACGGTAGAACAGGTGCGAGCAGTGCCAGCCTTCCGTGGGGGTGAGCGAGATTTCGGGCCGGGGATCCGATGACATCGGCGGACTTTCAGCAAGGGTGAAGCAGAACTGGGTCGCGCTGGGACGCTGCCGTTCTGTCATCCTTGCAGGAAACCGCGGGAGAACTCGGAAGCGGCGGCGTCTCGATCACTTGTTCGCGCGATCAAAGACTGAATGATACGCCAGGGGCTCCCGATCGACAACGCAGTGCCGCCTCCAGCGGACGTCGCCAATGCTCTGTCAACTCGTAAACGCGGGGTTGCGGATCGTTATCCACGCTTCAGCGTGCAAAAGACAGCCTGAAGGCTGGACTCCAGCCGACGGCCAACCCAAGACTTGAGGTTTGACAGAGCACTAGCCGAGACGGTCGACGCGAAACTCCTTATCGGCTATGCCCGCGATGATCTCGCTCAGTTCGGGCATGCGCTGGATGAAGTGATTTCGCGCAGCCTCAACCGCGCCGACTTCATCTTGGGATCGTACGAGACATTCGGCGAGCCCGACTCGGACGTGGAATCGTGCGTCTCCGACGATGTCGATCATCTGGGTCATAAGCTCTCTCCGTCAAACTGAGTTACCCCTGCAACTCAATTCATCGGACACTCACCCAGACCGCCTTCAAATCAAGCCTGAAGAGTCTGCCGAATCGGCATAATCCCTTCAGGCGTTCGACTTTCCGCGTTCGGCCAGAACCCGGGCCACGGTCGCCAGAAACTGATCCATCGGGAAAGGTTTGTGGATGTAGGCCGCCACGCCAAGCATTTCCGCCAAGGCCCGGTGCCGATTCCCCTCGTTAGCGGTAATCATGATCACCGGCAGCATCTCCTCGCGGATCCGCTGCAGTTTCTCCAGGACGAGAAAACCGCTCCGTTTGGGCATCATCATGTCGAGAACCATCAGGTCAGGATTTTCCCGAATCGACATGGCGAGCCCCTGGGTGCCATCGCGAGCGATAGCGACCTCATAGCCGTTGGCCTGAAGGGCATGCTGAAGGGTGTCGACGATTTCGACGTCGTCGTCGACAATCAGGATCTTTTTGGTTGTTTCCTTGGCCGGCTCATCACTCTGGGCCACCTTCTTCTTTCCCATGTTGACATTCCTTGATCCAGGCAAGCAGAGACTCGGGCGTCGACCGGACCGCCCTAACGTGAAAGGCGCCCATCCATGCTTTATCCTTAACGGACAAAACGATTTGTTGCAAGGTCCTAGCCGGAAACGACGCGGCCGTGTTGCAGAAAGATCGTTCGCTCGGCTCGGCCGGCGGCCTCTTCTTCGTGGGTGACGAGCAGTATAGTCCCCCCGTCCTGGTGGAACAGTCCCAGCAAGTCGAGCACTTCCTTGGCATTAGCCGGGTCGAGGTTGCCGGTCGGTTCGTCGGCCAGGATGAGCCGCGGGTGATTGACCATCGCCCGTGCGATCGCGACGCGCTGGCACTCGCCGGTGCTCAACTGGCCGGGGCGATGGTCCAGGCGGTGCCCCATCTGGAATTTTTCGAGAAGCTCACGGGCGTGGTCCATGGCGTCGGCCAGATGGTCGGGCACAGCCGCCGCCATGACATTTTCCATGACGGTGAGGTAGGGGAGCAGATGGAAGGTTTGAAACACAAACCCGATCTGGTGGGCTCGGAAGCGAGCCCGGTCCGAGGCGCTCATCGCCCCGATGTCGCTGCCGGCTATGGAGACCTTTCCAGCGGTCGGTGTGCCGAGCGTTCCGACAATCGTCAGCAGCGTGGACTTGCCACACCCGCTTGGGCCGCGAACGGCCACGAACTGGCCCTGTCCCACGCCGAGCGAGACATCGTCCAAGGCGCGAACCTCGCCGCCATTTGTCCTGTAAACTTTGCTGACGCTTTCGAGTTGGATCACCGGGGTATCTCCTGGTGGGTGTTGGATAGCCGGTTGTCCGGTGGCTTCTTGCCGGTGGCCCGCGCCGGCACCATCCTACCGCTCGTTCTTCTCGAACCAGCTCGTGAGCAGCTTCTGGCGGTCGGTGGCGGTTGCGCTGCGGGAACGGTCGTTTCTGTCGGAGCCGTGTTCGACGCTCCAGCCGTCCCACTCGCGAAAGGCGTGGTAGGCCCAGTCCCAATCGTTCTCTTCCATGATTTCGATCACGTCGCGAAGATAGTCATGGGCGCTCGTGCCGGGAGCCCAGCGGATAGCGCTGAATTCGCCGATGTAGATGTGCACTCCGTAATCGCGCTGGTAGTCGATAGCCGGCTTGAGGGCCTGCCGGAGTGCGTCCTTATCCCAGTGACGGCCGTCGATCTCGCCGGGGTAGCTGATGCCGACCGGCGCCTCGTAAACGCCCTGGTGGGTGAACTGGTGGGGCTGGTACATATGGACGCTGTAGACCACCCGCTCCACGTCGATGGGTTCGAAGAATTCCAGCGACGACGGGCTGCCCCAGGGGGCGGGCTCGACGATGATTGCATGGTTCGGATCGATCGCACGAACGGCACGGGCAGTCTTGGTGGCCAATGCGTGCCAGTCCATCGCGCCTTCACCCACTATGCCCTCGACGGGTTCGTTGACCAGATCGTAGCCCCACACCTGCTCGTTGCCGCGGTAGTGGGTCGCGATCCTCTTCCAGACCTCGATGAAACAATCCTGGAACCGGGCCTCCTTGAACAGGTTGCACTCCTTCGCCTGGTTGCGGCCGCCGGGCGGAGTGTGAAGGTCGATGAGCACGTGGATGCCGACCTCTCTGCA
The DNA here is from genome assembly GCA_964429355.1 of uncultured Planctomycetaceae bacterium. Classification (GTDB taxonomy): domain Bacteria; phylum Planctomycetota; class Planctomycetia; order Pirellulales; family Thermoguttaceae; genus JAAYAY01. The sequence goes on from CAYSCH010000209.1 coordinate 14,887, forward strand.
GACGGGCAGGAGTGAATCGAGCCGCTCTAGTTGCGAATCGATCCAGCGGTTGTAGGCGTCCAGATCGCCGTCATCGGCCGGTCCGTGGGGAAAGCCGCCCCAAATGAGCTGCCAGCGGACGTGGTTGGCCTTCCACTGGCCCCCGAGAACACGAAGATCTTCAGCGTTCACGCCGGGCCCGATCATCGCGCCGCGAAGCCGCGGCAGTCCATGCCCCTTGTAGACCGGCCCGGCCTTGGCCGCGGGGTCGATCGAGCGTCGCCGGCTGACGACGGTGACCTTCAGATCGTCGAACCAGACCCGGCCGGTGACCATCTCGAGGCCGAGAATGAGCGATGCTTCGGTGGCCTCCCGGGGCACCGAGGCCACGAATGCGATCGGTTTCCAGTCGAAGGTGCCGAACACGCTGTTCTGCTGCTGCCAGGCCTGCCCCTCGGGGCCGACCGTGTGGAGCATCACCTTGATGCCGTTCCAGACGTTCGGCGGCTGCGAGACGCCCTCGGCGCGAACCATTGCCTCCACCCGGACGCGGGTTCCTTTCAGGCCCTCGACGGGCAGCCGGAACCGAGCGTTGCGATGGCCCGGACCTTCGGATTCGGGAATTTCCACCGCGAGGGATCGGGAATCGTCGTGCGAATCCGCCAACTGCACCCCGGCTCCGCCGATCCCGGTCCAGCCCTCCAGGGCGGCGGGCGAGTCGAAGTTGGTTGCGTAGAAGGCCTCGCCCGCGCCGGCCGGCAAGGTGAGCTGGAGGGCGGCCAGACAGGTGCCGATCAGGATGCGGGCAAATGCAATGGGGTTCATGGTGAGGCTCCGGCATGGAGGTCGCAGGGGCAGGGCCGACGAGCCAAAGCGAGCTACCGCTCGAGCTGAAAACAGCCTGCTCCCCGCAAGTCGCGAGTCTTTCTGGAAGTTTTCCCGGTCTTCGAGGTTCGTGATGCCCAGGAATCTGCGAACCACGATACCGGCCCCCGCTTTGGGCCGCAAGTCGCCAGCCATGGGCCCGAGGAACCGCTCAGGCCACGCGGAGACGGTTGCCGCGAGCCGGAGGCAACCGTCTCCGTGAACCACGGCCGGGGCTCAGACCTCTTCCGGCAGGACGTAGGGCGCGCGATACTCCTGGCGGCGCAGGAAGCTGTCCGCTTCGGGATCGTTTACGAAACGCTCTGTCTTCGGGTCGAAATGCACGCTGCGGCCAAGCTTGCAGGAGATCTTGGCCAGGTGGCAAATTGCGGTCGAAAGGTGCCCCTGTTCCACATCGGCGTTGAGGTCCTCGTGCTTTCGGCTGCGGATCGCATCGAGCCAGTTCTTGAAGTGGGGGGCGCTTTCGCTGCGCCAGTCGATCAGCTGGCTGGCGGAAATCGCGTCCTGGACCTGGCCGGCGGTTTTGAACGGGCCCGGTTCGTTGTTCGGGCCGAGGAACGAGTAGTAACTGGAGTAGTCGGGAAAGATCATGTAGCCTTTCGTGCCAAAGAAGATCTCGCCCACGCACTGGTTTTCGGCCACGAAGGGATACTTGTCCCGCATGCCGGCTTCCGAGTTCGTGTACCAGTGGCGAACCTCGAAGGTCACCAGCACCTTGCGATCGG
>CAYSCH010000210.1:0-16443 GCA_964429355.1 uncultured Planctomycetaceae bacterium
TCTCTGGAGTCGCCACAGCACAGTCCGTCGAAGCATGGAAGGCTCCAGCAATCCTTGAACAAGACGGCGTTGATCTCACAAGACTCGCCCTGACAAGCATGATCTGAAAGGAATGTCATGCCCGAACAGGATCGTTTGGACCTCACGGGGCTCGAAGAGCGTGTGTCGGTACTTGAGCAGTAGGTGCAGGACGCTCAGGCGACTGCCTATTACTCATCGGGATTGGCGGGTGTCGTCTTTACGTTCTGGCTATTCTGGCCAATTTTTCGGCTGAACGGACATGAACAACTTTCGCCTGTCCTCTTGATGCTCCGTTGAGTCTTTCGTGTCATGGCACTTTACATTTGCACTACCCCAGAACGAATCTCGGCACCCGGGATGCGTCAGAAACGACCCATTAACGACACATAAGCAGGGATTCCTCTGCTGGTGGGCTTGAGGGTTGGATTCCAGGCCCGGGCAAGCTGGATTCGGGCCGGATCGGTGTTCCGAAAATCCAAGGTTTGTTGGGACAGGGGGGCCAACCAATGTGTTGTACCTCATCGCTTTGGCTGCTACATTGCGGTCTACAGGTGATAGGCAGAGGGTTCCTATACACATGCGCGGCGAGTCAATCTAATCCATGAAACGGCGGACCATTCTGCGGATCGTTTTCGGCGCGTGTTTTCTGACCGCACTCGCAATTGGTGGGACGCTATGGTTTCTGCCACCCCAGTTCCAGCCCTGGGTCGTGTACAACCTCAAGTTCGGCGGCCTGTACCCCGCAATGCGCGATGCAGGGGAAGGCACTTTGATTGACTATGGTCCTCGTGCCGCCATCTACCGCTACGTTGTCGATTTAGGGGACCTCACGGCTGCGAGCCGGATCGACAAGACGTTTCTCGTCTCAGGCCTGCCAGCAGAAAAGTTCACATTAGGATTCGACGTATCCGGAAGCACTGGGACTGGTTCGCTGCTGTTTGATACACCGAACATTGGGACCGTTCTTGTGGAAGTAACGACGGAGTCGGGAGATCCGATTGTGCTCGAAAAGGGTCCGCTTTCTGATTGGATTTGGTCGGGACCTTTGGCCCGGGACGATTACCCCAAGTTCGCCAGCTGTGGCCCGGAATTCATTTTTTCGGGAAGGCCTTTCGGATCCACAAGAGCGACCTGCGGGTCCGCCCCGTCTGGCATCAGAAAGAGGACCGCGTCGAGGCCCACATCCTGGTCTGTTTCCTGGCCTACGTGTTATGGAAGACGTTGCATCAGATGGCCAAGGCGGCAGGACTGGGCGACGAGCCCCGTCGCATCTTCGACGAACTTGGCGAAATCAGCTTGGTCGACGTAGTACTTCCCACCCGAAAAGGTCCCGAAATCCGCCGCCGCTGTGTCCGCCGGCCAACCGATCACCAGGCGATCCTTCTCGACCGTCTCGGCCTGACCTTGCCCCGACAAATCAAAAGTTGAAACCGAAATGTAGTGAAGACTTTTGACCGCCCACCCGGCAAAAACCGGGATATCATACCGACAGTTGGCGAACTTGGGTTACGCTTTCGTCTATCGGATCAGTGGTCGTTTCACGGCACATTCTGGAAGTAGTTACCGAATTCGCCTTAGCAGCACCTGGGAGAGCGAGACGCCGAGTCAATACAAGATTGGACTGGTAATGAACGGCGGTGGTTGGCAATGCCTAAAACCGATGGTCGAGCCATGAATTGCACGCCGCTCCGGCAGACGGAATGGTTATCGAACGATTGTCGTTTCGGATACGCTGGTGAGTAATTCGACCGCTGTCCCATCAAGGGCCGATTTACCCGCAAAATCACGAATTCCTCTCCTCGTGGGATTGAGGATCGGCTTCCAGGTTGGCCCGGGCAAGCTCGATTCGAGCCGAATCCGTGTGCCGAGAATCCAAGGTTTAATGGGACTTCGCACGGCTTGTCTGCCCAACCAGATCAGGGTAGGTTATTGCCGTTGGCTCGTGGTGCGCTCGGGCAACCGGGATGGGATGACATGACCGCGCGTGACGTGTTGCGATAGGATGGTCCGCGCCAGTTCGATGGCTGACATGGGTTCCTGGAGGTTGGAGGTGCATCTCGACGCACCAAAGCCACCTGGAATCGAGGGACGATGGTTTCACCGCGAAACTGCGGGCTACCGGCAGGGCGAGGAGCACGCTTGGATGGTCATTACCCTTCAGATAACGAACATCCTGCTCCTGGTTCTGGCGGCGTGTTTCTTCGGGTATTTCCTGCGAAGAGCGCTGCAAACTGGGGAGTGTTTCATGGGAGGGCAACGCCTTACGCGGGCCGATCAACCCATCGGTTACTGGGCGTGCGTCGCTGTATTTGCCTTCTGGGTCATTTCGGCGTCGTCGGTCGCACTCCACTTCATCGCACGATGTTTTTTATGACCGTCGCATAGGAGTCCGTTACGGGGTCTGGTTCCTGGTTGGAGGAATCGTGCCGTGCACGATGTTCGGCGAGTTCATTGCGGTACCTATCGCGCTCTTTTCAGGCTTAGAGCGGCCGGAAGAAATGGACGGCGTCGCCTGGAGAATACGGCGTTTTCGTCATTTCTACCGGCCGCTCTTAGTCGATTTCGCGTCCGTTACGTCTTACCGGAAAGCTCTTGTTGGCGTTTTCCGAGTGAAATTCACCCCGTAACTCACTCAGAGTTACGCGTCGCCCATGCCAAGGAGGAACGAGCGTGTCTGTCGAAGTCAGCGTGTACACCGCGGAGCTGCCGCTCAAGGGGGCCGACATCGTAGCCGCAGTCGCCAAGAAGCGACTCGAATTGCGACTCTTGATCCCGTTCAAATGCATCGGTCTTGGCCCTGAAGAACTACAGCAGCCACTGAAGAAGCAAGACTTGATGGTCTACTGCTGGCCAAAACGCGATACCAAGACAACCACCACCTTAGACGAAGCGCTGAAAAAGGGCGATAAATCCCTCATTCTGTCTGTGGAGGACAAGATCGGCTGGTTTGACTTCCGCTGCGAGAAGTACGATTACGACCGCTATTGGAGGAAACACGCCGACGAGAAAGAGGAGTTCGAGGAATCGGTTTCCGCCGAAATTCTCAAGGCGATGCGGTCGGCCAAGGTACGGTACTTCTTCCGCTGCGGACTTAGACCGCAACAGAATGCGAACTACCTGGACACGGTCGCCAAGATCGTCCGCGATCTTGCCAACGGGTATCTGGGCGAATGATGCGTAACGAACCAATAGACAGTAGTCTGAACAGGGAAGGAGCTTGGCATGGCAACTTCGAGACGAGCCCTCCATATTCAGAGAATCGTCTGTTGCTGCTTCATTGCAGCCGTATTTGGTTGCAGCGATGCAGAGGAGACGATCCCGCCGGTTTCGAAGCCGGTGTCAACGGTGCCGACACCTTCTCCGGCTAAGGCCGCGACGGACCAACTTGACGCGTTGCGATTGGCGAAGACAGATGACATTCCGGCGCTTAAGGGAGCTGACAAGGTGGTTGTGCAGATGGGACCGGATGTCGAACCTGGTATCGTACGAGAACCGTTTACGATTTCGGATCCAATGAGTGTCTCGGTGGGGGAAACGGATCGGTATCCAAATGAGGTGGCGGGATACAGATTCTATTCGTCAGCTACTTGGAGAACGCTCATTCCCCTCAAGTCTACAATGGCCGACGTGCGCAGAGTCCTCGGCGTGCCAGTCAATTGCAGCGACATAGCGAACTACATGTCTCCATACCCAGGTGACCAGAAGGCCGTTCAGCCCGTCTGGACGTATGATCTAAATGACGAATGGGAGATCCTTGTCTATTTCGTAAAGTCAAGCGTTCTGCATCGGCGAGTATTCGACAGGTCTCTGTACGACACACTCTATTCGATTGACTACATCCCAAGAGAACCGTTCCGATTCGATCTGGCCAAATTGCCGCCGCGCTTCGTTCGACGTCCTACTATGGCCGCTGATGCGTCTTGGGACGAATACTCCGATGGAAGCGGTCTTGTATATGCGGTCTACACCTCATCAACACAGTGGGGCGGAGATAAACCCGGCGACTTGAACCGAATCATATACGGCCCTCCCCAGGAATTAATACCCAATCAACGAAGCGAAACTCAACCGCCCGCCGATGATTCCTCACGCCCGGGCTTCAAAGAGTCAGGGAAATGACATTGCGGCGGGCGGCTGGCCATGTGCTATGCATGCCCTGCTACTTGGGCGACAACCCCTCGGCGATCAGCCGCAGTTTCTCACGCGACATGACCTGCACCTGGCCCCCCTCGCTCTCCTCGATCACGCCGGCGTCGACCAGCTTCCGCAACGTGCGGGAGAAGGTCTCGCTCGTCAGGTTCAGGTGGCTGGCCAGGTGACGCTTGAGCGTGGGCAGCTCGATGATCTCGTGATCGTCGGCCGCGGCGTTGAGAAGGTAGCGAGCCACTCGTCCCACGGCGTCGCGGAGCACGACATCGCCCATCAGCCCCACCAGGTGCTGGACCCAGTAGGAGAAACTGGTAATCATCTGCAGACAGAGCTGGTGGTCTTCTTCGAGGGCCCGGCGAAACAGGTCTCGCGGCAGGATCACGCAGCTCGAGTCGGCTACCGCCTCGGCGTTGGCGGGCAGCCGGAACCCGCCTATCGCAGCCACTTCTGCAAAAGTGTCGCCCGGACCAACCATGTGGAGGGTATGTTCTTTGCCGCTGCCCCCGGTCTTGAACACCCGCACCAGCCCCGATCCGACCACATACACCCCCGGACATTCCTGGTTTTCGCGGAAAATCAGGGTTCCTTTCGCGAATTTCACGATTCGGGCGATCCGCAGCAGGCGGTCGAAAGCTTGGTCCTGAACCTCGGCAAAGAACCGGCAACTGTGGAGGATTTCGGCAACGTTCAGTGGCATAAACCGCGGTGGAGGAAGAAAGTTGGAGAAAATTTCGCCGTCTTGACGTAGATCAAGTGCCCCGTTGGCACCGAACTGTAAGATACTCACGTGCGGGCGAGTAACCCGACGCGAAAGCCCGATTATAGGGGGGACCTCAGGACTCGGCCAGCGACTGCCCCGCTGACGGGCTAGATGGCCTGATAACGAGCCCGGAAAAGGGGACCGGCACCCACCAAGGTCTGGCTCTTCCGGCAAACGTGCCTGTCCCCTTCTCCTGGCCCCAACGGCCGGCTTGCGAGTTTCCACATTTCAAGAGGAGTCGATCACGATGTTCTGCAATCAATGTGAACAAACAGTCAATTGCACGGGATGTACCAGCAGCCCTGGTGTGTGCGGCAAGAATGAGGACGTTCAGTCGCTTCAAGAGACTCTTCTCTACGGCGTCAAGGGCATGTGTGCCTACGCCAATCACGCGCGCCGGTTGGGCAAGACCGACGAAGCGGTCAACGCCTTCGTGGAAGAGGCACTCTTCTCCACGATGACCAACGTGAACTTCGACATTGGGACCGGACTCGAACTGGTGCTCGAGTGTGGCAAGCAGAATCTCCGTGTCATGGAAATGCTCGACGAGGGGCACACCGAGCGTTTCGGCGCTCCGTCGCCGGCCGCCGTCCAGGAGGGCACCCAGGGCGGGCCCGGCATCCTCATCTCCGGACATGACCTGCTCGATCTGGAGAATCTGCTCAGGCAGTGCGAGGGGACCGGCGTCAAGGTCTACACCCACGGCGAGATGCTTCCCGCCCACATGTATCCCAAGCTTCGCGAACATCCGAACCTCGCCGGCCACTACGGCGGTGCCTGGCAGAAACAGCGCCGCGAGTTCGATGCCTTTGCCGGGCCGGCACTCATCACGACCAATTGCGTGACGCTTCCCAAGGAGAGTTATGCCGACCGGCTGTTCACCACCCGGGTGACCGCCGTGCCGGGCGGGACACGGATCACCAACGATGATTTCTCGCAGGTCATCGCCAAGGCCAAGGAGTGCGGGCCCCTGCCGGAGGCTCTCGGCGACAAGAAGACGATTGGCTTCCATCATAGCGTGATCCTGAACATTGCCGACACGATTGTCCAGGCAGTCAAGGACGGCAAGATCAGCCGGTTCTTCCTGATCGGTGGCTGCGACGGCGCCGAGGTGGGACGCAATTACTTCAGCGACTACGCCCAGGCCACCCCGCCCGATTCCTTCATCCTCACATTGGGCTGCGGCAAGTACCGTATTCGCGACTACAACTACGGCGAATTGCTCGGCCTGCCGCGGCTCCTCGACATGGGCCAGTGCAACGACGCCTTCGGGGCAATCAAGGTGGCCGTGGGATTGGCCGGGGCCTTCAATTGCTCGGTCAACGATCTGCCGCTGACACTGGTGGTCTCCTGGTTCGAGCAGAAGGCGGTCGCCGTCTTGTTGACCCTGCTCTACCTGGGAGTGAAGGGCATCACGATCGGTCCCAAGCCGCCGGCATTCGTCAGCCCGGGTGTATTCAAGGTCCTGCAGGACAAGTTCGACCTGCGACTGACCGGCGACGCCAGGACCGACCTGCAGGCGGCGCTGGCGGGCTAGCCAGAGGCCAGGCCGGCTGCTGACTCGAGTATCACTGAGGCCGCACGAGTAGCCTGGCCCTTGGGTGCCGCTTGGCTCTTGAAGGCCCGTCAACGAGAACCGAAAACGCGGGGCTGGATCGAAGGCGATCAGGCCCCGCGTTTTCTTTGAAACACTCCCGAAGAAGACCAAGAAGCCCTCACAAAACGTACGAGTTTCCCATGGGCATGGATGTGCACAGTCGCTGGTCTTGTTAGCGGCTCCAAAGGCACCAGATCGGCCTGCGGATCTACACCCCGGGAAAACTGTGGTTCGACGACGTTCGCCTCGAGTTCGTCTCCCTGCAGTCGCCGAGGTAAAACGCGGTGCCTTCGTGCGGCTTGCCTTACTTCTTCGTCAATAACTCAAAATTGCATACCCGCACCTGCGGCTGGCCGCTCTTGTCGCGGGCAAGCTGCTGCTCCCGATCGATCGACAACAGCAGGTGGTTTCCCCGCAGGCTGAGATCCTCGATCCCTACGGCGGCCAGACGCTTCTTCATCGTCCGCATCAAGCGGAAATACTCGTTCTTCGTCAGCCGCTTGTCGCGGTAGGCCGCCAGGGCGTCGATCCCCTTGTAAACCGCTTCGTCCTTCGCCGCCATCGCATCGTCGGGCCCGGTCCAGAAACCCCAGATCGTCATGTACTCGTGATCGCGGCTGAGAATCGGATGCCCGTCGGGCGTGTCCTGGCCGGCATGGCTCTCGTAGCGGCTGTCATCGGCCAGCGACGACGACACAGTCGTCCGCCGCCCCGTCATGTAAATCGCCCGCGGGTAGGTCGTCCCGATTCCCCGGCTGGAGAGCTCCATCGCCAGGGCGATCTCCTCGAAAGGGCTGTTGAAACCGTGGTCGAGGATCCGCCGCTCTGTACGCACGAAGGGGTCCGCATCCGGAACCTGCCCCACCCGCGACACCCGCCACACCAGGTGAATGTTGTCCTTGGTGATCGTCGTATATGTCTGCTGCTGCGACGAACTGATCTTCGTACGCGGCGTGCGCCGCCACTTCTCCGGCAGAAAGTACTCGAACAGCATCGGATCCTTGCCCACTACCCACAAGGCCCCTCCGGTGCTCTCCACTTGGCCGTAAACGTAGTCGACCCCCATGATGTTGACCGGTGCCAGGTCCTGGGGAAACGTCTCTCGCGACTCGAATCGATGGGCCTGGCGGATAAGATACTCGTGCCGTTTCTCCGCCCTTACCTTCTGCTCCCGCTCCGGCGTTCGCTTGAGCAGCTCGAAATCAACCAGGCCGAAGAGCACTTCGCCCTCCTTGTCCCGGACAAGCTGCCCATCGTTTCCCGGACGGACAATCAGGTGCTGAGGCTTGTTGTCGCTGACCGTGAAACCCTTCTTCGCGAGAACCTGGCTGGCTCGCTCGGTCAACCTCGCCAGCGTGTCTTGATCCAGAATCCCGGTTCGGCAGGCCTGGGCGCCGTCGATGCCCTTGATCCATTCATAGATCACGGCGTAGTTCCGGTTCCAGTCCAGTTCGATCTCGTCGTGATTCCGCTGGATGGCCTCCATCTTGTGCCGCCGCCGCCCCAACCGCTCTCCCGCCACGTACTTTCGCGGCACGTAGATGGCCAACGGCCTGTGCGTGCGAACGCTGCCTGGCGACTCGAACCGCGTGTTCCGCAATTCCAGCACCAGACTGAACTCCATGAATGGGCTGTTGAACTCGGCGTTGTCCACGTCGAGCGACCGGGTCTCGCCGGGAATGTCCTGCCCCATCCGATTCCACTTGAGAATGATCTCCTTCGAACGGCCGTCTGCCTCCTTTGTCGTCACTCGATACACGGCGCTGGTCCCCGCCAGACGCTGGCTGTGCTCGTCCATCCACTTGTCGTCCGCCCAGTGGCTCTCCGGCATCAGGCACTTCGTAAACGGCAGCCCATACTCCGTCACGTAGAGATCCGATCCGTCTTTCATCCGCAGATGAAGGTACTTGACGCCGAGCACCGTGATCAGAGGCCGGGCCGCAAAATACACCCCGATCCCTTCGATCGTGCGAACCTTGTTCTGCAGAACTACCGGTTTCTCGGCTGCCTGTTCTTCCATTCTTTCGGCTCTAAATGGCCTTGCGCGATTCGCGGAAATATTGTCGTCCTGCCGATAGGCGCGTGGGCTTGCCCCGCGCTCCGGCTCCGCCCGTATTTTGCCTGCCAACTCTGTCAGTCCCGGCCCATCGAGTTCCTGATCGCCTTGCCGCAATTTCCTCTGGGAATCACGCAAGGCCATTTAGGCGAGACGCGCCTTCTGCGCCTCCAACTGGGCTCGCAGCCGCTGGGGAACCCTGGTACCGAACTTGGCCAGGTAGGCTTCGGCGTCTTCCAGGTCCGCCTTGAAGGCCTTGCGGTCCACCTTGAGCAGCTCGGCAACGTCCTCCTCTGCGATGTCCATGCCCGACAGGTCCAGATCGCTGTCGGACGGCATGTGGCCGATGGGCGTCTCCTCGGCCCCGACCTCTCCGTCGATCCGCTGGCAGATCCATTTCAACACCCGGCTGTTCTCGCCGAATCCCGGCCATAGCCAACGGCCGTCGCGCGACGTGCGGAACCAGTTCACGTAGAAAATCTTCGGAGCCTTGTCACCCAGCCTGTCGCCCATCGCATACCAGTGGGCCCAGTAGTCCGCCATGTTGTAGCCGCAGAAAGGCAACATCGCGAACGGATCCCGGCGCAAGTGCTGCCCCACATCCAGGGCCGCTGCGGTCGTCTCCGAGGCGGCCATCGCCCCCATATATACCCCATGATCGAAATCAAAGGCCTGCGCAACCAGCGGGACCGTCTGGGTCCGCCGGCCGCCGAAAATAAACGCGTCGATCGGCACCCCCGCCGGATCTTCCCAGTCCGGACAGATCACCGGGCACTGCGAGGCCGGGGCCGTGAAACGCGAGTTCGCATGGGCCGCCTTCTCGCCCGACTCGGGCGTCCACTCGTGCCCCTTCCAGTCGATCGCGTGGTCGCAGGAACCGTCCATCCCCTCCCACCACACGTCCCCGTCGTCTGTCAGCGCGCAATTGGTGAATATGCAGTTCTTGTCCAGTGTCCGCATGGCCATCGGGTTGGAACACATGCTCGTTCCCGGCGCCACGCCGAAAAACCCCGCCTCCGGATTGATCGCGTACAGCCGCCCGTCCTCCCCGATCTTCATCCACGCAATGTCGTCGCCGATGCATTCCACTTTCCAGCCGGGAATCGTCGGCTGAAGCATGGCCAGATTCGTCTTGCCGCAGGCCGACGGAAAGGCCGCCGCAATGTGAAACCGCTTCCCCTTCGAATTCGTCAACCTCAGAATCAGCATGTGCTCGGCCATCCAGCCCTCGTGGCGGGCCATGTTCGACGCGATCCGCAAGGCCAGGCACTTCTTGCCCAACAGCGCGTTGCCGCCGTAACCCGAACCGTAGGACCAGATCAGGTTCTCTTCCGGAAAATGGGCAATGTACTTCTGCTCCAAGGGCGCGCAGGGCCAGGGCACGTCGTTCTCGCCTTCCGCCAAAGGCGCGCCGATCGAGTGCAGGCAGGGAATGAACTCGCCATCTTCGCCTAGCGACTCGATCACCTTGCTCCCTACCCGCGTCATGATGTGCATGTTCGCCACCACGTAGGGCGAGTCGGTGATTTCCACCCCGATCTTCGAGATCGGCGAACCGATCGGGCCCATCGAGAACGGAATCACGTACATCGTCCGCCCCCTCATGCAGCCCGTGTACAGCTCCGTCATCGTCTTCTTCAGCTCCACCGGATCGATCCAGTTGTTCGTTGGACCGGCATCGTCTCTGTTCCTGCACGCCAGATAGGTCCGGGCCTCCACACGCGCCACGTCGCTCGGATCGCTGCGGAACAGAAAACTGTTGGGCCGCAATTTCTCGTTCAACCTGGTGGCCATCCCGGTATCGACCATCAACTGCATCAGTCGGTCGTACTCCGCCTCGGAGCCGTCGCACCACTCGACCTGGTCCGGTTGGCATAGAACCTCAACCTCGGCTACCCACGCCAGAAGTTCCTTGTGATTGGTTGACATGTTTCCCTTTCTTTCTACGTTCGAAAAATTCTGCTTCTCGGCGAGTGCGCGGTGAAGACCCTCGTCCAGCGACCGTTGCGGACCGCCATCGAGCCGGGAGAACGCCCGGCGCACCGACCAATGCTTGGAATGCCGCGTCCCCACAAAGAGGCAGGTTCTGCCCTTGCGGCAAGGACTTCACCCCGCGGATGTCAATCTGAATAGGTCAACACTGGCACCACGAATTCCGTAGGGAACACCAAGATCCGCTGGTCCGTCCTGGCCAGCGCGGCGGCAAAAAGCATCTCTATTGAGGTCTCATCCAACCAAAAAGTTCGCATGTCAGTATTAGGGTTCATCGGCAGGAAGTCAATTACCCTGCAGCTCAAATGGGGGGTGTCGCACATCGCCGTCGATCCCCCACCCGATAGCCCGGCGCACGAGCGGGCCCCATACTTACTCCCCTCCGAACCGCCCCACCCGCCCCCTCAGTTCCTCCAGCGATATGCCGGTCACCAGGAACCGTTTCTGGGCCGATGTTTCCCCCGCAACAAGCTCAATCTGCGTCTTCCGCAGCGACAGCTCCTTGGCCAGCAGCGCCACGATCGCCTTATTGGCCTTGCCCTTCTCCGGCGCCTGCGTCACCGAAACCTTGAGCATCCCGTTCTGAACGCCCCCCAATTCGTTCCGACGGGCGCCCGCATGCGCCTTCACCGGCAAAACGACCCCTTCCCCTCGCTCTTCCAGATCGATCACCACGAGACCCCCTCGAAAAGTGCACTCCCCACCCGCACAATCGTCGCCCCCTCCTCGATCGCCACCTCGTAGTCGCCGCTCATTCCCATCGAAAGCTCGTCCAAAGACATCCCATCGGGACATCTCCCGCGCAATCCATCTCGCAGCCGGCGGAGCGCCGCGAAATCCTGCCGGGCGCCCTCCGCATCCGTCTCCAGGCCGGCCATACACATCAGACCGCACACCGTCAGATTCGAGAACGTCGCCAGCACCGAGAGCGAATCGGCCAGCTCATTCGGCGAGAACCCGTGTTTCGCCGCGTCTCCCGACGTGTTCACTTCCAGAAGCATACGGGGGCGGATCGCCAGTTCGCCGGCGATCCGATCGATCGCTTCAAGCTGGCGAACGCTCTCGCCCGAATGGATCATGTCGACCAGCGGCAGAGTGCGGCGAATCTTGTTCCGCTGGAGCTGCCCGATCAGGTGCCATCGAACCGGATGCCCGGCCAGCTCCTCGGCCTTGGGCCAGAGCAGTTGCGGGCGGCTCTCCCCGAGCACCGTGGCGCCGGCATCGATCAGGGCTTCCGTCAGTTCGACCCCGACGTACTTCGTGACCGCAACCAGCACGACATCCTCCGGCCCACGGCCGCTGCGCACGGCGGCCGCCGCAATCCGCTGCCGCACGGCGGCCAGGTTCTCCGCAATTCGCTCCCGAGTCTGATCGGCATTCATACAGGATCACCGGCAAGCCGCGTGAAGGTGAGGGGGGCGTTGCCGAGCACGATTCCGTCCGGATAGCGGTTGATCAGCCGGTTCAGCTCGGTATCGGATTCAATCGGAGATATCATCAAATCTTCCAGCAGCCTCGGATCCAGGCCGCTGCGGAGGTAGACGTCCACTCGTTCCATCGCCCGCACCATTTCGGCAACCACCAGGGCGTCGACCGGCGGACTGTCGATGATCTTCTGGACCGCTTCCTGCCGCGTCCGGCAGTTCCGCAGATACTCCACCGCCTCACCCGGCTTCTCGGCGATCTCGCAACACAGAACGATCGCCCCGTCGTCTTCCACACATTCCATCGCAGCCACCAGCGAACGGGCCAGATTGCGCCAGGTCTGATGCCCGGGGCCTCCCTGGATCCCGGCTACCACGATCCGGGCCCGATGAGGTACCTCCCAGCGCCAGTTTTTCCGATAGAGCCCTCGCGCACGACGCCGCACCCCGTCCACTCCCCCGGCGACGATCTGCTGACCTGTGTCTCCCACACCAGGCACGACCTGCACGGTGAAAACGATTCCCAGCAGCCAGCCTACCTCATCGACGGCCTCGACAAAGGACCGGCGATATCGCCCTCGGGCTCCGAGCGCCCTCGGCGATCGAAATCTCTTCTGCGCCTCGAGGTCCGCGAAGGTCGGATAAACCGCTCCATGCAGCCCGAAATGCCCCGGCACCGCTCGCCCGTGGACGCAGCCAATCGGGATCACCATATCGGCGTCGATGAGGGCCCGATTCAGCCAGATAGGGCTGTTGGACTTCGCGTTGGCCAGAAAGGCCAGCGCGTTCTTGTCCGCCGGGTTGTGGTCCACCAGCCGTACCCTTTGCTGCAACTCCTCCGACAGAAAGGTCATGGGACTGTTGCTCTGGCCGACCGCATCGGCCGCCGAACGAAGGATGGTGATTCCATCCGGATCGATTCCAGAGGCCGCCAGATACTCCACCACGCTGGCCCCGATTCGGCCGCCCCCCGGAATGCCCTCCTCCAACGCAATCACGATCTGGTCCGAGGGGGTTAGGCAGCGGCTCAGCGGGGGAATGCCCGTCGGCATGGCCAGCACCTGGGCAACCTGCTCCGGAACATCGACCACCGCACTGGGCGACCGATTTCCACATTCGGCCACGAGATTGCACTGCTCGAACTCGAGTTCCACCGACGAGTTGGTTCCGTAGCGAAGCGTCGCCATCGAATACTCCAAAAGAGCCAAACAAAAACCGTCACCGTATTAGGTCTTTACGTCGCCGCCAATAGGCGGCGAGATGAAAAACAAGAACGGGGACAGTGAATCAAGTTCGGCCGTGTGGCCGCCGCACAAGACAGGATAGGCCGGCAACGCGTGAAGACAGGCAATTCAGGCAAGACGCAGGGCGCCGAATTTCCATCTTACCGGTCCCCGGAAGATTTGGTCAAGAAGTCGAGCTTTACGCGACGGCGGGCATCGCAAATAATCGGTGTTTCTCGCTGGTGGTATCATGAAGCATAGGATTAGGCAGCAAATCGGCTTCCATCCCCACGGTGCCCGAGCGGTTAGCAACCTTCAACGTCTCCTGGAAATCAAACGCATGACTCCCCGAACCCCCTGGCCGTTGCGCTCGATCCTGTTCCTTCTTCTCCCCGCGATCTCGGTCGCCCTGTGCCTTCCGGGATGCGGCGACAAGAGCGGCCCGGCGTCGGTGGGCAACGATCCCGCAGCGCCGGCCGAGTTGATCGGACCCCCGGCCGGCACGGCTCCTGCAATCGCTCCCACCCAGGGAACGGCCGAGGATGTGCTCAAGAAAACGATCCAGGCCTACAAGAGCGCCGGTAGCTATCGCGACGCGGCCATCGTCAAATTGGCCGGCACTAAGGACGGCCAGCGGCAGGAGATGTCGTACCCCCATGCGGTTGTCATGCAGCGCCCCAACAAGCTCCGCATGCAGGTCGACGGCGGAACGCTCCTCTGCGACGGTGCGAACACCTACGGTTTTGTGGGCGAACTCCCCGGGCAGGTCCTGAAGATCCCCGCCCCGCCTCAAGTCTCGATCGCCTCCGCCTACCCCGACTTCCTCCTCGCCCAGTCGATGATGCAGTCCCCCGCCCAGTCGTTCTGCTGGGCGCCCCTGCAACTGGTGTTCCTGCTGGCCAACGATCCCATGAAGACCCTGGCCCTCGACACCCAGGGAATCAGCCTGCTCGCGCCCGACTCCATCGATCAGTTTGCCTGCGACCGCGTGCAGTTGCTCACCAACAACGGCCCAGGGATCCTCTGGATCGATCAGGCCACCTCCGTCATCCGGCGCTTTGAACTCCCACTCAACGCGCTCCGCCGCCAGGCCGAAGCCGACCAGTTCCTCGATCCGACCCTGACGGTCGAATACGTCCAGGCCGAGCTCAACCCGCCCATCGCGCCGGAAGCCTTCCTGTTCCAGATCCCCGCCGAGATCAAGCCGGCCGATGTCCTGGTCCCGCCCCTGCTGCAGGTCCTCGGCCAACCCTGCCCCAATTTCCAGTTCACCGCCATCGACGGCACCGTGACCCCCCTCAATTCGCTCCAAGGCAAAGTGGTCGTTCTCCAATTGTGGTCCAGCAAGGCCCCGCCGTGCCGCTCGGTGCTGCAAGCAGCCAGCAAAACCCTTGCCGGCCTCAAAGACCCTGCCCAGGTAGCCATGTTGGCCGTCAATCTCGAGGGTGGGAATGTCCAGAACGAAAGCCTGCAGACCGTCCTCAAGGACTGGGGCGCCGAACTGCCCATCTATCGCGATCCGGAACAATCCGTTGCCAAGCACTTCGGCCTCGGCGGCGTGCCGGTGACCATTCTGCTGGACAAGAAAGGCAACATCCAATCATTGCAGGCCGGTGAGCTGCAGAATATGGATGCCCTGCTAAACATGGCCATCGAACGCCTCCAGAAAGATGAAGACATCTACAAGGTGAGCTTTTCCCAGTTCGACAACCAACGGGCACAGTTTGCCATGATGATCGGACAAAGCATCACCGAAGACATCTATTGCCTGCGGCCGATGGTTCCGCGAGTCCAAATCAGCCCGCGGACCGAACCTGCCAACCTGAAAATGACGAAGCTCTGGTCGTGCGACCAGTTGAAACACCCGGGAAACATCACCGTCGTCTCCGCCGCCGACGGCTCCCAGAAGATCCTCGTCATTGACGAAGCGAAGTCGATTGCCGAACTCAAGAACGACGGCACCGTCGCTGCCACCCATCCGCTCCAGCTCCAGGGGAACGAAATCGTCACCGCCCTGCGCACTGCCGTTGCCGGTGACGGAAAACGCTACTTCCTCGGCTGTGCCCGCGGCACCCAGCGCATCCATCTGTTCGACGAGAGCCTGAAGACCCTGCTGGTCTATCCCGATTCGCTGCACCCGGGAATCACCGACGCTCAATTTGCCGACCTCACCGGCGATGGGAAGCTCCAGATGATCATCGGATACGCCAGCGTGGCCGGTGTCCACGCCGTCGACCTTCAGGGCAACCGGCTCTGGGCCGATCGGTCCATGGTCGATGCCTTCCGCGTGGCCGTGCTGACCTCCGGCCAGCCCGGCCCGCCCAGCGTTCTGGCCATGAACGGCGGAGTGGGCGGCGGAACCCTCATACAACTCGATTCCCAGGGAAAACGTATCCGGGAAATCTCCGTTGCCGATTCGTCCGTGGGTTGGGTCGTTGCCGAAGACGTCGATGGCAACGGCTCGTCGGACATCTGTGTTCTCGCCGTAGCCACCAAACCGGATGGCCAGGCCCCGGCCGACACCATCGATTCCATGGGGATCGATCTGGGGGGCAAGGTCCTCTGGCGCCAGCCCACCGTCCGCGGCGTGCACTATGAAAGCATCGAGCCCGTCGTCGCCGGCAATGTCTTTCCCGATGGGCCGAGCCAATGGCTGATCGCCGCCGCCGACGGCTCCATTAGCATCGTCGCCGCCGACGGCCAGTTGGTCGATCGGTTTGCCTATGGGGCCGAGCTATCCGGCCTGGCAACTGCCAAGTGGGACGGCAAGGCCGTCTTGCTCGTCGCCACCCCCAAGGCGGTCGAAGCCTGGCAGATCGAACCCTCCACCCCGAAACCGTGACCCCATCGCTCCGTTCCCTTCGCCACCGACACGCCACTACAATGATAGCCGCGTGGGCTTGCCCCGCGCTGTTGGAATACAGGCTTTAGCCTGCGTCCCCTTGTTGGAGTCCCGCCCTCAGCCGGCGTCCGTCAAAACACTCTGCCACCACAATGATAGCCGCGTGGGCTTGCCCCGCGCTCGGTTCCCTTCGCCGCCGACACATCACCGCGCATGATAGCCCCGTCGGCTTGCCCCGCCCTGGAGTCCCGCCTTCAGGCGGCTGTCCGGTTATCTATCTATTCGATGTGTTCCTTCTGGTTTTCACGCGCCGGCCGAGCCCCGTGTCCCCTGTCCCCTGTCCCCTGTCCCCTGTCCCCTGTCCCCTGTCCCCTGTCCC
>CAYSCH010000211.1:0-16426 GCA_964429355.1 uncultured Planctomycetaceae bacterium
ACCGTTCTTTACTGATTTCGACCGGAGCGTGCAGGCTCGTGTTGAGAGGAACGATCTCCCAGTTGCAGTTGAGAACGGGATACCCACGGCCGGTGTAGTCGCGGACCCATTTGATGAAGTGATCATCGTCATTGTAGAACATCAGGCCCGCCTGTTGCCAGGATTTCTCGGGAAGGAAGTTCTCGATGCACGTGGTTGCGACGAAATCCCTCAGTCCTTCCGGGACATCAAGGAACAGGAGGTTTTTGGCGGTGGTTTTTGCCTGGTGAATCGATCCATATTGGGTAGTGATGGTCAACTTCCCCGGATGAGAATCCAGAGACATGTGGGTCGGATCTGGCCGGATTGTCTCCCAGTTGAGCGCGAACTTCGATTCGAAATCGTCGCGAGCCGGAAGCTTGTCCGGTGCATCGGCGAAAACGGAACCGCAAACGGAACCGAGAGCAGCCAGCACGAACACCAGAAACACACCGTACATGTAGTAGCGTGATCGCATGACAGGTCCCTCACGACAACGAAAGGGTGTGTTTGCCAAAACCGGGGAGCAAACTGCGGGCAGCGGTCCGACTATCGGCCCCCTTGCGTGGCCAAACCCTGCGAATCCTGCCTCGGAGGATTCGGACGGCAGCCAAGATCGTGCGGGCAGCTTGGTACATTTTTCCGTCGAAAGAACGCCGGGAAGCCGTCGTGACTTCCCTGCGTTCTTTCCCGTCAATTAATCCGCCATCAACACGCCCATCCGACCACCGCCGGTCAGATCGCTCTTCCGCAAGATACTCTTGTGCTCGCTATCGATCTTGAAGGGTCCGCCGTTCATGCGAACCTGGACGGTGTATTCATCAGCCAAGTCGGAAGGTACTCGCCACGAGTACCGGCAAGTGAAGCCTCATCCATACTCGAATTCACCCTCGACCACCGCCTTGCCGTCGGCAGTGGTGATGGTGAATTTCGGTTTGCCTGGTTGGGTGCCGTTGATCTGCATGGCGGAGCAAGTCTCTCCGGCCGACCCGATCAGCGACATTCCCAGCGACACCTGGTCGGCACCCTGGCGATACTGAACGTCGACCGTGGGGCGGTACGGCGGGCCGAAGGGTAACTCAATGGTCTGTCCATCCTCGACGTCAACCGCTTCGTACTTGCTCGTTGCATTCGCAGCAACGATGGTGCTGCGAGGGGCTCGCGCCTCTGCAGTGGGGCCGAGGGCATCACTGAGAACGTCCAGAATTGAGGGTACCGCTGCTGGGTCGGCCTGCTTTTCCCGCTGAAATCCCGTTCGGTCGAGGGTGTAGTTCTTGAGCTTCCAGGACCCAACCGGCAAGAGGGCTTTGCCCGCATCATCGCTCCGGATTTTGACAATTCCCAGGTCGCCGTAAAGAACAGCGGTGAAGTTCTTCGTTGGATTCGTGACGTAGCCAACGGCAATCTTGGACGGTTCGAGTGTCAACTTATCCCCCGACGGTGATACGCTCAGTTCGTAGAATTGCCCGTCCACTTGAATCAGCTTGCTCACCTCATAGATATCGTCGCCACTGGTGATGTCGTAGGGGTTCCGGTACGTGGCTTCCAGGACGGGATCGACGTAGAGTCGGTCGCCACTGCTGGCATAGACCCGATTGTCAGAGGTGCGGATCGACGTGTTCAGTTCAGGCTGGTCGTCAAAACGGCCGTTGCCGTTGAAGTCAATGAGGAGGAGACGGTGCTTCTTGCCCGCGAGCGTGATCTCGCCTTCCCTGCAAGCCGCAGCACGGAACGAACTATTCACGTAACCGTGGGTTTCCGTGCCGTATGCGGTGACTTCCAGAACGAACGCATAGTCCAGCTTTTCCGAATCGATCTCGATCGGTACGTCCATTCGGGGAAAGGATGTCGAGAAGTAGGAGTTCGCGTTGGCATTTCTGGTCGAATCCGCCTCAATGATCTGCTCGTCCGTCAGGTCCCCATCGTGGTCCGAGTCAAAATAGAGTCGATCGTAGGGCACGGGCCGAAACGCCGCGGCCTTTTTCGGCTCTTCTTTCTTCTTGCCCGTCAACCATTCGGAGAGGGTCGACAGTAGACCGCCGGACTGGTCAGCCTTGGATTCTTTCTGTTGGCCACTCGGTTCCGATTTCGCCTGGGCCGCCTCTTCGTTTTTCTTCGGCTCGACGGAGGTATCGAGAACGAAGCCGAAAATCAGCGACCCGAGCTTTACGGTGCCGCGGATTGGGTACTCCGCCCGGTAGCTGCCGGGCTCCTTCTTGATGATATCGGCGAACTTGGCGGCCCCCTGATCCTCGTAGATTCGAACACCGTCGCCGAGAGGTTTGTAGAAGGACTGGGAGGAGGTTGCCCGGTAGATGTAGTTTTCGCGGCTCCTGGCTGAGCTGTCCACTTTCTTCAGTTCAAGGGAACAACTCTCGCCGCTGGCGCCGGCGGCAAGCCCCCACAGGCTCACGATGCCAATTACACCCCCGAAATAGCGAGACCATGTTCGCATAAGCACCGCCTTTCTGACTGGATGTGAGGCACTCTCGCAAGACACGTCCACTCTCGTACGCCTTGCAGATGCTCAGAAGAAAAAACCCCTACTCCCGACACACGGTCGCATTGTAGCCTTTGGAGCTTCGCGTGTCGAGCATATTTGGCCGGGAATCGGGCGAAATTGTTCGGTCAGTGCGAATCGGCTGCCCGTCGTGGTTGCTTCAAAAAACGCGTGTTGCCTACGCGGCGGGTGACTCCCACGTGGTCGAAATGGTCGAGCAGAGGGAGAGCGAATTTTCGAGTCGTGTCAAGAAGGTACTTGAACTTCACGCTTTCGAGTCGCCCTTCCCGCTCGAGATGATCAACCAGGATCTCTCTGGCTCTTACGATTGCATCGCGATGGAAGATAAGATCGCCTTCGACGCGGATCAGCTTCTGTTGCTGACGTAGGGCGTTCAAGATGCGTTTCAGGGTTGCCTCATCGATTCCCGTTCGTTCCCGCAGTTCCTCCAGGCCTGGAGGGCAAAACAACTGATTGCGAAACAGGGCTTCGATAGCCTGGGAGTGATCAGCGTCGACGCCTTGAAACTCGGCCGAGTGCTCGGGTCGCGCGAGCCGTCCTTTGCTGTCGACCAGGCGGTTCTCCGCCCGCAATCTGGCTATCACCGCATTGGCAACCGTGCGATCAAGTTCAACCGCGTCCCGTAGATCGTCGAGCAGCATTCCTGGACTCTCGCAATTCTCCTGATGGAACCGAGCGACGCACTCGAGAATGCGGCTGCAGAGGTCGGCAAGGGTATCGCGGTGAGTGTACAGCCCGGGCTGCAACTGGACGACCGTGCCCTGCCGGGCCAGGTCGGTAAGGATGTTGGCGAGTCGTTTGAGCTGGATCTTCGTGCGGGCGGAGAGTTCCACTTCGCCGATGGCACCCAGCGTTGCGGTACGCACGACAAAGGTCACAAATTCCTGCTCGTCGCCGAGGACCGCGGCGCACTGACGGACAGCCTCGATTGCTGCCGGTTTGTTGCGTTTGAGTCGACGAATGCCTCCCTCGACGAGTATTCCGCCGCCGATTGTCCTTGCTGGTGAGGGGATACGAACGATGAACGGGTCTCCCGGACCGGCGATGAGGCCGCCCGGAGCACGGAATTGGACGAGTGCCTCGTCGCCAGCGGCCATCGGATCGTGCTCGAGGGGGTAGACGGTCACCGGCACTTCGGCAGTGCCGGTGTGGAGCTTCAGCTGGGTAGCGCTCTTGAGGACGATCTTCGTTTCCGGCAGCAACCGCAATCGGGCTGTGAACCACTCGTGCGGCTCGAAATAGCCCGGCAGTGTAAGGACTTCGCCTCGGCGGATCTGTCCGGCGTCCCAGTGGCGCATGTTGATGGCGGCACATTGCCCGGCCTTGACCATATCGCTGCTGCGACCATAGACTTCGATCTGGCGAATCTTTCCCTGAAGGC
This sequence comes from uncultured Planctomycetaceae bacterium, assembly GCA_964429355.1. Classification (GTDB taxonomy): domain Bacteria; phylum Planctomycetota; class Planctomycetia; order Pirellulales; family Thermoguttaceae; genus JAAYAY01. Next base: position 3,921 of record CAYSCH010000211.1, read on the forward strand.
CACGAGGGAGCAGCACGACTTCGTCGTCGACGTGGGCGGAACCGCACACAGGGACACCGGCCAGCACGGTACCGAAGCCGGTGGCCGAGAACGCCCGGTCGACCGGCAGTCGGAATATGCCATCGAGCCGCCGGGGCACAATCGACTCCATCAGGGTGCAGAGAGTCGTGTAGAAACCGTCAAATCCCGCGCCGGTGACGCTCGAAATCGGGCAGATGGGGGCGCCTTCGAGGAACGTGCCTCGGAGGAATTCGCGAGTGTGTTCCAGGACGAATTCCCGGTGCTCATCGTCAACTCGGTCGATCTTGGTCAGGGCAATGAACCCCCGTTGCACCCCCAGGAGCGTAAGGATATCGAGGTGCTCGCGAGTCTGTGGCATCACGCCATCGTCGGCGGCGACAACCAGCATGACCGCGTCCATGCCCGTCGCGCCGGCAACCATCGTCTTGATGAAGTTTTCGTGCCCCGGCACGTCGACGATGCCCACTTCCAGATCGGCGATCTTACAGGGAGCAAAGCCGAGTTCGATCGACATTCCCCGTTCTTTCTCTTCCTTGAGCCGATCCGTATCACAGCCGGTGAGCAGTTTGACCAGGGCGGTCTTGCCATGGTCGATATGCCCCGCTGTTCCCAAGGTTACATTGACCTGCTCAACTGCCATTGTACGATTCCCAGGCGGCGTACATTTTCAGACTGTCGTTTCTTGCGGCATGCAAATTGGAGTGTTATCTTACCATGGCGACACGATCCAGCGGTATCGCACGGATCAGGTGCATACCAGGGCCACCGCTTCCACCAGGAGTGTCTCATCTCCCTCGAGCAACGTTCTCGGATCGAGCAGCACCTGGTCGTTCTTGACGCGAGCGACGACGGAGGGCTTTCCCTGGCGGAGTCGCCGGGCAAGTGCTGCCGCCGACTGGCAGCGAGGGGCGAGGGCCACCAGGCGAGTTCGCAAATTCTGGGTGGGCAAGGAACCGCTCCCCATTTGCGATGCACCGTCAGCGACCGACACCTCGGCGGCAACAGGCCGTTCCTTCAATGCCGCAGCAATCCGGTCGGCCTGGACGGCAATTTCCTCGAAAGTGCGAGCCAGCATGTTCAACGTGGGGACTCGCCGCACGGCTTCTTCGGGATCGAGGAACAGGGCCAGGGTTGTCTCCAAGGCAGCCAGAGTCAACTTTCCAGGGCGGACGATGCGGGCAAAGGGGTTCTTGCGGACTGCGTCCACAAGTTGCTTGCGTCCGAGAATGAGGCCGCCTTGCGCGGCACCGATCAGTTTGTCAGCACTTGAGGTGATAAGATCGGCACCCGCCCGGACCGATTCCTGCAGGGTGGGTTCCTTTTCGAATCCAAAGCGACTCACGTCGATGAGCGAACCGGCCCCCACATCGTCGATAATCACGAGGTTGTGCTTGCGGGCGATCTGGACCATGGTGTTCAGAGGCACTTCCGACGTGAAGCCCGAGATCTTGTAGTTGCTGGGGTGGACCCGCAGCAAGGCGGCCGTGTTTTCTCCGATGGCCTGTTCGTAGTCGCGAGGGTGGGTCTTGTTGGTCGTTCCCACCTCGACGAGTCGGGCGCCGCTGGCCTGCATGACATCGGGCAGGCGGAACGAGCCGCCGATCTCGACGAGTTGACCGCGCGAGACGATCACTTCCTTGCCGAAGGCCACCGTGTTGAGGACGATGGACGTGGCCGCGGCGTTGTTGTTGACGATGGTGGCCGATTCGGCCCCGGTGAGCTCCTGCAACAGGCGTTCAATCCGAGGGGTTCGAGAACCACGTTTGCCCGTTTCGAGGTCGATCTGGAGGAGCGAATAGCCCGCTAGTTCCGAGGCGATCTGCTCGATAACCTCCCGAGCCAACACGGCCCGCCCGAGGCCGGTATGCAGGATCACTCCGGTGGCGTTGATTGCCTTGCGGTAATGGGGTTGCGAGGCGAACAACACCCGATCGACGGCTCCCGCGACGATCGATCGGCGCAAACTTTCCTCGACGACGTCGCCGGCAACTCTCTTGAGGATCTGCTCTCTTGCCCGTTCGACGGCGGCGCGGACCGCGTCAACCACGAGCCTCCGAGGGACCGACTGTGTGAGCTGCAGGAGCGGCGGCTCGCTGAGAAGAGTCTCGACGGCTGGGATTTTTCGTAATGCGTCTTGCTGGGAGGAAGACATCTTGGAACCGATAAGAGGATGAGGGTATCGACAGCCGCGTCGGGCAGTGCCGGCATTCTAACCTTTCGCGCAAGATGGGGTCAAGCATGACGGGAGAGCGGACGGCGCGTCGGATCCGGTCCGCCGCGGAAACGAAAGGAGACAGCCGGCGGGTGGGCGATTCTCGAAATCGATGGGGGAGTTCTTGACGGAAACACCCTTGGAAGTACCATGAACGTCATCCTGCATATTTCAGTAGATGGGATCGAGACCGGCGCGTTGCCGAACGCGAGGCCATTTCACCTTGGAGACTCCAGTATGGATCGGAAGAACAATATCCAATTGAGTGATGTCCAAGCGGTCTACAGTGGACCGGAATGGCAGCTTTGGGAGCTCTTGATGGGGCAGCAGATCCATCTCGGTGGATTCCGGTCGTCGATGGATCTGGCAGACGCGGCCGGAATCGAACCGGGCACCACAGGCGTGGATCTCTGCTGCTGCACGGGCGCCGGAATGCGATTTCTGGTGCGGTATCGCGGCGTGGCTCGAATGTACGGCGTCGATGCCACCGAAGCGGTGATCGAGAAAGGACGCACTCGTTGCCAGGAGGAAGGGCTTGCGGACCGCATCGACTTCACACGGGCGGATGTTTGCGAGACGGGCCTCGAGAGCGGACTGGCAGATTTCGTCTGGGGCGAGGATGCGTGGTGCTACGTGATCGAGAAGCCCAAGTTGATCGCGGAAGCGGTGCGACTGGCGAAACCGGGTGGCACGATCGCCTTGACGGACTGGGTCGAGGGCACGCCGGGGATGAGCGCTGCCGAGTTGGAGCGTTTCACGAGCTTCATGAAGTTCCCGAGTGTTCAAACCCTTTCCGGATACGAACAGCTCCTCGTTTCCAACGGATGCGAGGTGGTCGTCTGCGAGAACACCGGGCAATTCAGTCCCTGCGTGGATCTCTATCTGGAGATGGTTGATCGCCAGTTGACCTACGACGCCCTGCGGATCCTGGGGTTCGACTCGGAGTTGCTGGGCGGCGTGGCGGAGGAAATGAGGTTCATGCAGAAGCTTGCCGGCGAAGGGAAGGTCATTCAAGGCCGGATTGTGGCCAGGACGCAAGTGTAACTACATTACATCTTACTGCGCGCCTGCGCGCACGGCTTTTTCGGGGGGAGTCTGCGAAGTCGTCTTCATGGGCAATTGGAACTCGTGCAGGTTGCCGTAGTCGCGTCCTGAGGCGACAAGTATTCTCCCGTTGTGTAGATTGTAGACAACGGACCAGATGGTTGTCGGCTGCGATGTAACGGCGAGGAGTTCCATGGCCCGTTCTTGCGGAAGTGCCCCGTCGACCGACTCCAGTTGCCGGTAGGCCTGGCTGTACCGGCGGCAGTCGCAGCGGGCGCCAAAGGGGCGAACTTCGGAGATGAGGAAGTTGGTGGATACCTGCCAGGGTTTCGTGCTGCGGACAACGACCATACGGCCTCCGGTGAACTCGGCAACGGCCGACCGGCCGGAAGCATCGGCCAGATGGAGGTGGCAACCGGTCACGGGGAAGACGACGTTGAAATCGTCCAGTAGACCGAGGGCTTCTTCAACATTGGCCGCGTGATCGAGAATCACCCGCATGACCTGGTTGGATATGAGCGACGGCCGATCGCGGCGGTAGGGCATCGGCCGCCGCGGGACGGCATTCTGCGAGATGGCCAGGCCGCATTCGTTCATGCCGTCCATGATCGCATAGGGGGCGGCCAGGAGCGTAGCGCGGCGCGACCATGGTATCTCCTGGAGCTTGTTGAGCCCCAGATAATAGAGATCGACCATCGCTGCCGAGGCATAGCGGCCGGGCGGATCGGTGAAAAGGACCAGTGTCGACGGATGTGCCCAATCGAAATTCCGGGCGAAAACGGCGTCGTTCTCGCGTCCGAAGGCAACGAAGCTCGTGCATGCATCGGGATTGACCAGCCGCTCGATCTGCCGGTAGACGGGCCACTGAATGCCATAACGGGCGGTCAGGCTGAGGAGATAGCCCCCCTCATAGTGCATGACGTACAGCGGCTGGTCATCGACCTTTTCGAGCGACGCGAGGGTCTTGATCGGGCCGTATCCTTGAACGAGCAAGACACCGGACATGGAGAAAAGCAGCCCGCAGAGTACGCCGCCTCGACGGCGCGGTTGTCGTCGCATGTTGTTTCTCCCGGAAAAACTCGGGGCTTCTTCGGTCGTCGATCGCATCAAATGCATGGTAGTGGAAAACGTGAAATGGGGCAACAAAATGGCATGCGATGCGGAGCGAGCCGGAAAAACAGCATCGGCAACATGCTGCTCGTGCGAACCACGGGTACTACCTTTGATTCTCCGGGGAATGGACTCTGTTTCTTATTCGGCTCGTCACGGAGAAGCGTGATGGCCACTGTGGACAGGCTTCAGCCTCGGCTCCAGCTAATGCTTCGCTTGTGGTGCCAATACCTGGTGGATGACTTCTGCGTATTTCGTGAGTACGAGGTAGTTGCGGAGAGAAAAGCCGTTGTTCTGGAGGGCTTCGGGGGAGTAGTTGGATTGGTACTGCTCTGGATTCGAGGGGTGAACGCCGTCGCGGGCGATGAGGGTGGGGACGTCGTAGCCCTGGTAGGCGGCGAATTGATCGAGGGCTCCGTCCCAATCGTTTGGACGGCGGGCGAGGATTTCGGCATGAAAGTCGGTGAGGGGAACATGCAACTTCCGGGCCACTCGGCGCGCGGCCTGGGCAAACGCGGCGGCTTTCTCGACTCGTCCATGACACGGCGGGATCGTACTGAGGATCACAACGGTACCGTTTTCGAGGCAGCGATGGACGACATCTTCGAGAGTCTTTTCGTAGTCCTCAACGTCGACGTTGTGGAGATCGTTGGTGCCGAACATGAGGATGGCGGTCTCTGGATTCAGTTCCCGAAGCCATGTCGGGAGGTTGTCACTCGCCCAGTGGACCGTCTGCCCGCTCTGGTTGCCGTAATCGGGGCCCTTTCGATCCCAACAGTCTTCCAGCATGTGGCTGCTGACTGCGTCGAAGGCCTTCTGCATCTCAAGGGGCGCCGCATCGCGTTTCCAGCGAAGCGAGGTCCAGAAGGCGCGGGAATCGGTGATCGAATCGCCAAACTGGGCAAACGTGCCCGGGGTGCCCTGGAAGCGGGCGTGAACTGTGCGCATGGACGGGATCCAATCCGGCTCGTCGGTGGCGGCCTCGAGGGGAGCGGGATTTGGCGGGTCTTGCGGACCATCGGAAGAGACGGAGATCTCGATGGATCGGTCAACCGGTTCGGATTCGGCGACGATTTCATACGTGCCCGGCTTGTCAAGTTCGACGCGTTTGGTCTTCTCCACTCCGTCCTCGCTCCAAATGTGAGTAATGACAACGGGACTTGTCATTCGGGGGCGATCGTCGATGCAATGGGCATAGATTTTGAAGTTGTTGATGGCCGGATCGCCGAAATAACGCACATAGAGTCTCTCGGCCGGAGTATCGAGCCGGACTTCATGTGCGGCGTTGTAGTGCCAGTGTCCCATATCGGTCGGCATGTCGGCTTGATAGATCTCTTTGAAGTCGCGAGGTGAGTCGACGGCGTAGGCGATCGTGTTGCGAGTCCGGGGGGCGGCCTGCTGCTGGTGGGTCCGAAAACTGCCTTCCGCGGTGAACCATGCGATTCGCGTTGCCGGTGGCGCGGCAAGCTGGGCGATGACTTCGCCGGTGATTCTGCCCGTCTTTCGACCGGGATCGTAATCATCGGGCATCTCGACCACGTGCTTGCGAAGTTCCTCTGGCTTGCTGCTATCGGAGCAGATCGCCACGACCCGGCTGGCCAGCCCGTAGTGGTCGCGGGCGCGGAATTGCATTTGATTGGAGCCTGCGCGAAGGCTGGGCAAGGACGCCGGTGCAACCTGGACCCAAGTGGTGACCACCAGTTTTTTGACGATTGGCAATTGTGCGGTGCCACGAAGGCGGAGTCGGAGCAGGTAGCCGTAGGTGCCGGCGACGTGTTTTGTAAGGTCGAAGGTGCCGGCCTGGGAGGTGGGGGCGAGCGGCTGCCAGGTAGCGCCGTGATCGAGCGAAATGGAAAGGTCGGTTCCCTCGGCGTCCAATTCGACGACGGACGCTTCGCAGTCGTCGTCGGTTGTCTCAAGCCGATTGACCTTGGGGACAATGATGTAGGGCGTGCGAACTTCGAACACCGCGTAGCCTTCGCCCTGATCCTTCAGCTTGAGGCCGTCGGAACTGGGTACCACGTTCCGACTATCGTAGACGCCGTCGGCGTAGTCGGTGGAGGGGGCTTTCAAGTTGGGCCGGTAGACAAAGCGGCCGTTGCCGTAGTTATGAACGGTGAAGTCGCGGTGGTTCGGCGCCGGTCCGCGGGGCTCCGTTTCGATGAGCCGGCGCATGAAGTCATCTTCGTGATAGACGGGGATGTGGTGCCAGCGGCCCCCCTGCGGAGTCCACCAGCGGGTGAAGGTCTCGCCCTGACGGAGAACGTAGTCCATCGTGTGGCCGGTCTGGTGAAACCCGTAGTGGCAGTAGAAAGGCGTGGCCGCGTAGATCTTGCGGACATGTTCCAGATCGTCGTTGGGAAAGAACAAAGGTCCTCGATTCACCCAGAGGCGGGGATCCGTCCGCGACTCTTCGAACGAAGCCAGGGTGCCATCCGGCCGGCGGAAGGCGGCACGAACGTCGACGTCAAGGTAGTGCCAGCGATCGTCGTAGAAGGTTTCGGCCAGCACGTGCCGCCAGTCGGAGAGGATCAGGGATCGTGCGGGGCCGATTCCCGCTTCTTCGCAGACCCCGGCCATGAACGGCCCGAAGATGGCGCAGTAGCCGTAGCCGTAGACATTGAGGATCTTGACGGGGTCGCGAACGGTGACGTATTCACTAAGGGTGTCGCTGCCTTCGCAGACCTCGTTCATGTGGAACACGCCGGTCCGGGTGTCGACGAGGTACTTGTAGATTTCCCAGGCTCGCTCATCACCGGCAAGATCTCGCCAGCGATGGAAGTCGCCAAAGGTCTTCATGCTATAGCCGTCGGCGTTGTGTGGCGAGACGATTCGAGGGGAGCGAATGTCGGCCCAAACACAGGACGTTGCCAGCACGACCGCCAGAGTGGCAAGGGTCCGTGTGGGTGAATTTGCCAGAATTGGGGCGCGCCGAGAGCACTCCAAAGTCGGGCGACTTCGGCTACGTGTGGGCCAGAGGGCGGGTCGGCGTATGCGAATCACGGCTCACCTCCATTGATCGGCGCCGGCATCGGTCTGCTGCCGCCGCGGCTGTTTGTCGATATCTTGCGGAACTTGTTCGAGGGACTCTACTCGGAGGGGCCAATCCGCATCGGACAAGCGCCAATGCAGATCACCCAGGGTGGAATCGGCGAACCCTTGGCCGAGATCCGCCGTGACGTTGCCCTCGGATCGGATGCTGCTACCGGTTTCCACTCGCATGGGTGGACCGCTGAGGAGATTGTTGACCACGGCCAGACCCGGGTTGTCGTGGACAAGGCGAATCAGGCGTTTCAAACGGCTGGTTGGATCGTGGATCGAGTTGTGCGCTATGAGGCAATCCTGAGTGTAGTCGGCAAGAATGCCATTCTCGGGACAACGGGTGATGAAATTGTTGCGAACGGTGCAGCGTTGGCAATGAATCGCGGTTCCCTCGCTGCGGCTCGAATTGCCCAGACAGATGCCCGAGTCGCAATCGACGATCACGTTTCGTTCGACGACGCAGTCCTTGGAGTCGTGCCAGAGAAAGACGGCCCCGCGGGCCTCGCCGGTGCGGCCGCGAATGCCGCCGAAGACATTGTCGCTGATCGTCCAACCGTCGGCGTACATGACGTCGATGCCGCCGATGTAGTTGCCGTTGAAGGTTTCGGGCGTGTCGGTCGGGTCATCTTCGAACCGTTTGGGACGGTCGTTGTTGAACAGGCAGAACTGGATACGGCAATCGTGCGGCGGGCGGATCTGCGGGCGGTCGTTGGGTACGCGGACGCCCTTGACACCGCGCTGCCAGATATTGTGAATCACGCAGTTGTGGATCGTGACACGGTGGACGCCGGAGTCGCTGTTGAGCTTGAAGCCGTTGTGGCGGATGTTCTGGATGGTCAGATCGGCGATGGTGACGCCCGAGCAGGCCCGGATGCCGACCAGTTCGCCGTGGATGCTTTCGGCGCCGTCGAGGATGACTTTGTTTCGATCGCCCGACTGGCCGCGGAGAGTGACGCGGTCGGTGCGCAACTCGAAGTAGCGGGGCATCGTGTAATGCCCATCGGCCAGGAGAATGGTACCGCCGGGCGGGACGTCCTCGGCGGCCTGGAAGAGTTGTTCGACGGTGGAGACGAGGATTACCGGTCCATCGGGCGGGGGCAGTTTGGGGGCTGCTGGAAGCCAGGAGATGTCGGGTGGGGCCGAGTCCGCGGGGACGGCGAGGAGGAAGACGATACAGAGCGCGGCGAGGCGGGTGCGAGGGAAGGTGAACATAGCAGCGTTTCTCGGCGATTGGGTGACTCTGCCTATGGTAGCAGGCGGTTGTGTGCGGGGGGAGCAATCCCGGCGCAATTTTCGGAATACCGCTCGGGGTTCGGGGGTCCGCCGCGTATTCGGCACAGATGGCGGATAGGGCATGTGAGGCATCCACTGCAAAGGCGAGAAGGCTGCTGCGTTGGCCGTCGTTGGTTGGGCCAAAAGTCCTGGTCCGACAAGGGGGCGGTTTGCCGCGGCCCTGGGAGCGTATCGGGACGAGGATCGCACAGTCCAGGCGCATGGCCATCTGGAGGGTCTCGGGGCCGTTGTCGTGGTCGGCGATTGGGGGGGGTGGGAGCTGGCGGCAGAGGAGATCGATAGGGGTAAAATACATGTTTCGGACCGCGTGAGCCTGGTGCGCCGAAATGGCACTACGGCGAGAGGGGTTTGCGTAAGTCTGGATAGTATACATTGTTACATATACTGAACACATCGTAACTACGACCCCCACAAGTGAGGTATGCTCCGAAACTAATTTACCCCAGGGAGCACGGAGCAAGGAGCGATTATGGAGTGTGTAAGATGTCTTCTAGTGGAATCTATACGTTGGTACAGATTATAACACAGAAGTCGGTGGGCGGATCCGGTTTTTTTTGGCCACCCCCAGGAGTAAGGAAACGGGGGCAGGGAGATCGGGTCAGGGGCCGGGAGAAAGGGCAGGGACGGTCAGGTTGTCGATGAAGGTGGGCGCGGAATTCTGGGGATATGTCTCGAAGATGCCAAGAAGAACAACTGCCGAGGGGTGGCGGTCGTGACCGGTTCCGGCAGCCTCATGGCCGGGAGTGAGTTGTTCATTGAAGCGGGTTTTGACGTGGTGGACCGCACGGACGGCAGCAGTGAGGCCTCGGCGGCCCCTAAACCGACGGCCAACAAGGCAATCGCCGCCCTTCGGGCGGCAGGTATCCTTCACGAGGTCAGCGGGAAACGCAGGAACCGCGTCTACACCTACGACGCCTATCTGAAGGTTTTGTCTGAAGACACGGACACTCAACCTGGATCGTATTTGATGTGCGGACAGGCACATTCGTGATTGGGGCAGAACACGAGCTGCATCGGCAGCCACGCGTTGGCAAACGTGCTGGATGCAGCGAATATGCCCTTCTGTCGGGGAGGGTGCAGTAGGGGTTCGGAAGCCTGCTGCGTGGAGCCCGCTGCAGCGCCGTGGTTCTGCGCCCAGGTTGAGCTTGCAGGTCTGCCCGGGCAGGCGCCATCGGTGGTCTTGTCGGCGGTACGGTGAGCTATATTTGAAATACGGCCAGTTGGCCCTCTCTTCCATCTCATTCCACTCATCCGGCCGATTCAGTCCGCTCGCATAGTCTGCCCGACCTGCCGAGGAGAAACCGCCATGAAGCGAATGACCGTTCTCTTTCTTGCCACCATTGTGCCGGCCCTTCTCGTGACGGACCGGGCGGTCGGCCAAGGCTCACCCTGCCGGAACGGAATGTGCTCCACCACCAAGACGACGCACACCATGCCCGTGATGGCAAAGGTCTTCCCGCTGGCGGAGCTGGGTCCCGTGGAAAAGCAGATCGTTGAACTGGAGAAAGGCGCCCTGGAGAAGTGGTACGCCGGCGATCCTGCCGCCTACATTGCGCTGATGGGCAGCGACATCGCCTATTTTGAACCCGCGCTCGAGAAGCGGCTGGATGGCAGAGAACCGCTGAAGGAAATGTACGAGGCGCTCCGCGGAAGAGTCCACGCCGACAAGTTCGACATGCTCAACACCCGAGTGCAGGCGACGGAGAACATGGCTGTCTTGTCGTACAATCTCCTTGCTGTGGAGCAAGGCATACCCTTCCGCTGGAACTGCACGGAGGTCTTCTCGCTCGACAAGGACGGGCGATGGAAACTGGTCCATTCCCATTGGTCGCAGACAAAACCGAGCGGGTATTGACGGCGACGATCTGCCGGTGAGCCTCGAGGCCGTGGCGCCATGTCAGGGTGCGAACAGCTCCCACCAGATCAGCATCGCTTCGCCGGCCGTGTTGGCGGAAGCCGGATCCGCGATGAGACGGGCGATATCCGGCTGGGCATGAAGGTCCATTCCGTCGAGGAAGAGCTGCAGTTCCTTCATGGAAGGCTTGTCGCCTTTCTGGCTCTTTGCCAGCAGTTCCTTGTATACTTTCCGATAGGCCGCGCGATGGTCGAGCAGGTATCGTTTGAGGAGCATGGCGGCCTTCTCAGGGTCTTTCTCCGCTTTGACCAGCGCAAGGAGTTGCGGCCGGATCGATGAGAGTTCGCCGGTCCCCTCGACGCCCTGCAGAGGGCCTTCGTCGGCAGGCGCGCCTGCTCCCGGCGATCGGTATTTTGCGCCGTGAACAATGTCGAACGGCCCATCAGATCCCGACTTGAAGAGCACCGGCACCGAGACGTAGTTCCCGCCTTGGGGATGATCGACCATGAAGTGCAGATGGGGTGTCGCTGAGAAACCGGTGGTCCCCGACAGCGCGATCCACTGGCCTTCCTCGACTCGCTGCCCAACGCTCACTTTCGCCCCGTTGTGGGCGAGATGGTAATAGAGGGCGCGGCTGCCGTCGTCGTGCCGGATACGAATGTAGTTGCCTTTCGATCTCATGTCCTCGGTCAGGCCCGATTTGGAGAACGAATCGACAACTTCGACGACGACCCCTGCGCGGGCGGCGTGGATGGGCGTTTCTTCCGGCATCGCCCAATCGATGGCGTAGTCGTTCTCATGGGTGGGAAATTCGAGATAACCCTGTCCCACCTGGAACGTTTCTCCCGGCGCGTACGGCAACGAGTAGAGCGGCCCGACCGGCTCGACGTTCGGCGGTCGCATGCCGTTCTGTGCTGCCAGCGGGGTCGAGCAGAATCCCAACGGGATACCGGCGAGGACCGCCAAGGTCATGTTCCGCAGATTCATGGCATGGAACCTCCGAGGGAACCAAGAGACGACTGGCGGACTGCAGAGACCGCTCACCTCAAGTCTAGGCCATGCAATGGGCGCGCAGCGGTTCTGCGGCCGGCGACCTGCCGGAGCTGCGGGAAGGATTTCGATTCCGACAGCGATTTCGCTTTTGGGGAAGAAGCCGGCCGCCGCGCGACGGAACGCGAAGGCCGGGGTGATAGCGACTGCGATCGAAATCGGGATCGACGCTGGAGGGCAGTGGGAGGCGAGAAGACTGGACGGCAAGCAGGGGGAGCCAGTCCGTCGAGTCCGCTGCTGGCTTACTGTTCGGTGAGCAGTTCGAGCCGCTTCATCGCCTCTCTCTTGCCGATCCCACGAACAGCGACCAAGGCAGCAAGTTGCCCTTGCCGTGGGCGGGTCTTGCCTTTTTCCCAGTTGTAGATCGTCAGATGCGATACGCCAACCAGCCTGGCATAGTCGGCAGCCGACAGCCCCAAACGCTTTCTTTGCGCCGCCACCGACCGTGCCGAGAAGCGAGCACTCTCGACGGTTTATTCGTCGGCTTGCGGCTCCACAATTCGTTGGCGTTCCTGAGTTTCCAGAAAGGCAATCTTCTTCTGCTGCTGAACCTGGCGTTTCAGGCTGGGTAAAGAACCGGGCCGCTCCAGGCTCAGTCTACGGTGAGCTCGAAGAACGGAGTTGGGCCGTGCTTCAGACTCGCGGTGTCGAGATGGATCTTGAGCCGACCATCTTCGCAGGCAAGCGGCAAACGTTCCCGACGCTCTCCATTGAGGCCAAGTGCATAAAGGGCCATGTTTTCTTCGTGGGCGTTCTGTAACGTCACGTCCAGACGCCCGACCTTCATCAACACCGGCAACCTGCCGCCGTCGAACATCGTCGTGCGATCGGGCGTCACCACCATGCCGGTGTTGGCGGTCTCGGTCGTATAGAGCAGGA
>CAYSCH010000212.1:0-16409 GCA_964429355.1 uncultured Planctomycetaceae bacterium
CCACGGCCTCTGACCCAACAACCCACAGTGGACTATTTTCCTTTCCTCCATTTTCCTTTCTTAACCTCCGTTTTCCTTTCTGAACTGAGAGGCTCGCCAACATGCAGGAACCGTCGGTCTTCGAACGGATTCAAGCACTTCTCGATTCCAGCGCGGTCGTCTACGACATCCTTCACCACGCCCCCGTCTACACCAGCCTGGAAGCAGCGGCGATCCGCGGAACACCCCTGGCCAGCGGCGCGAAAGCCCTGATCTGCAAAGGCGACGACGAGGTCGTGATGTTCGTCCTCCCGGCCGACCGCAAGTTGGCCAACCGCGAAATCCGCCGCTCCCGCGGATGGCGCAAGTTGCGGTTCTTGACCCGCGACGAAGTTCTCGACCTGACGGGCCTCGAGCCTGGGTCGATCCCCCCTTTCGGCAGCCTTTTCGGGCTGTCAACCCTTTGCGACGCCGGTCTCGGCAACAACGAACGGATCAATTTCAACGCCGGCGATCACTCGATTTCCGTCAGCATGAGCTACGCGGACTACGTCCGCGTTGAGTCCCCGGAAATGGGGCATTTCGCCGACGAAAACTGATACCGCGGGGGGCACCAACGGGAGCCCGGACTCTCTGGTGCTTGCCCGATGGAAGCCGCGATTGCCGGCCAAAGACCGTCGAATCAACAACTACCGTACTGTCGCCTTTCGCTCCGCGAAAGCAGCGCCGCTTTTGCGGTGCAAAAGCCGCCAGTCATTTCCCCGGCGATCCTGAGGGTGAGCTGTGGAAGCCCTGGCCTGTGTGCTCCCAGCACAGACGTTCCGCTTGTGCGGCCCTGGACCCTGGGCTTAGAATGGGCCACGACCGTGTTCGCAGACATGAATCAAATGGAGGTTGGCATGAGACGCTTTCTTCTTCCGAAACTGGGCTTGGCTGGCCTGCTGGTGATGGCCCTCGTTGGCAACTCGGCGGTCTGGGCAGAAGGACCAGACGCTCCTCCCAAGGGATGGACTGACGGCTACGTCATGGCCAACGCGATCCGCCTCCATTACTGGCGAACCGGCGGCGAAAAGCCCGTGTTGCTCATGTTGCACGGCTTCTCCGACGACGGTCTCTGCTGGACCGATCTGGCAAGGGAGCTCCAGGCCTATTACGACATCATCATGACCGATGCCCGAGGTCACGGCCTTTCAGATCCGCCGACCGCATCGGACTCCGCCGACGCGCAGGTCGAAGACATCGCCTCCGTCATTCGTGAGTTGGACCTCGAGAATCCCGTCATCATGGGCCACTCGATGGGTAGCGCCTCGGCCGCATGGTTCGCGGCAAAGTACCCGGACATCCCCCGCGCCGTGATTCTCGAAGACCCACTTCTCATCCCGCGTCCCCCTCGCGATCCAAGTGACGCCACGGCGAGCCAGCAGGAGAAAGCCATGGCTCAGATCCTTGCCCGCAACAACACTCCCTATGAAGAACTGCTGGCCGAGTGCTTACGCAATTCACCCGGCTGGTCGCGATCGGAGTGTGAATACTGGGCGCGTTCGAAGCGGCTTTATCATCCGCGTCTGGCCCTGCGAAATACTGCCCAGCGGCCTGCCATCGCAGCCCTGTTCGAGAAGATTGCGGTCCCAACGCTGATCCTGAAGGCGCACGCGGAGGGCGATGACCGTGCGAAAAACGAACAGGTCGCAAAGATCCTCACCCGCGGTCGCATCGAGCATGTCGAAGGCGCAGGGCACTGTGTCCATCGGGACCGGATGAGCCCGTCGCTCGCGGTGCTCAGAGAGTTCCTCAGCGAACTGGAATGATCTTCCACCTCTTCATGAATTGCCCACACAACCCAGAGGATTCCATGATCGTGACGGCCGTAGAACCCTATGGAACCGCACTCTTTCTGCTTGTCGTCGGCGTGCTCATCGCACTGAGTGTGTTATTCAGCCGCCGGATCGACCGGCTGGGCGTCCCGATTGTCCTCTTGTTTCTCGTCCTGGGGGTGCTTGGCGGCTCGGAAGGGATCGGCCGGATCGCCTTCGACGACTTCGGCGTTGCCGTACGCGTGGGGACCATCTACCTCGTATTGATCCTGTTCGACGGCGGCATGAATACGCCCTTGGCAGCCGTGCGGCGCGTCGCCGTGCCGGCCGGGATACTTGCCACGGTCGGCGTCGCGCTTACCGCCGGGCTGCTGGCGTTGTTCGCTCGGACACTTGGCCTCGGCTGGACCGAATCGTTGCTGCTCGGGGCCGTCGTTTCCTCAACCGATGCGGCCGCCGTGCTGGCGGTCCTGCGCGGAGGACGCCTCCACCTTCAGCCGCGCGTTGGCAGTACGCTGGAGGTCGAGTCGTGCGCCAATGATCCGATGGCCATGATCCTCACATTGATAATGATCGAGGTCGCCAAGGCCCCTGACGCCCTTCGGTGGACCTTGGCCCTCGGAGTACCCCTCCAATTGGCGATTGGCGCGGGAATCGGCGTCCTCTTCGGATACATCGGACTGCGCGTAATTCGTCGGATACACCCGCCGACGGTTGGGCTCTATCCGGCGCTCACATTGGCGATTGCGTTCCTATCGTTCGGCGCCGCGACCATGCTCGAAGGCAGCGGTCTGCTGAGTGTCTACGCCACCGCCTTGGTCATGGGCAATTCAACCCTCCCCTATCGTAGCGGGCTTGCACGCGTCCACGAGTCGCTGGCGTGGCTGAGCCAGATTGCCCTCTTTCTGATGTTGGGCCTCTTGGTCTTCCCTTCGCACTTGCTGCCGGTGGCTGGCGTCGGGTTGGCGTCCGCCCTCTTCTTGGCGTTGGTGGCCCGCCCTGTAGCCGTTCTGCTCTGCCTGGCCGCACTTCGCCTCCCGGCAAGAGAGGTCGGATACATCGCGTGGATCGGGCTGCGGGGAGCGGTGCCGATCATCCTGGGAGCCTTTCCGGTTCTGGCGCAGGTTCCGGGTGCCGAGCGCGTGTTCAACATCGTCTTCTTCATAGTCGTCGTCAGTACCATTGTGCCCGGTGCAACGATTCGCGCGGTAACTCGCTGGCTCCGCCTTGCAGCCCCTGCGAAGCCGATTGCCAGCGCGATCCTGGAAGTCAACTCGGCACATCCGCTCAATGGAGAAATCTCGTCTTTCCTCATCGAGCCGGCCGCCGCCGTCTGCGGAGCCTCCCTATCCGAAATCAGGCTCCCTCGCGATGCCGCGGTGACCTTGATCGTACGCGGCAACGATCTCGTAGCTCCCAGGGGTCATACGGCCTTGATGCCCGGCGACCACGTTTACGTCTTCTTTCGCCCCTCCGATCGGCCCTATGTCGAGTTGTTGTTCGGGCGCACCGAGAGCGGATGACCGATGCCGCGGGACATCAGGTCGTCCTGGCCAACAGGTGGGGCCAGTTCTTGCGACGTGAGCAATCCCTCCTACCGCAAGCGCGCGGGTGTGGCCCCGAGCGGTTGCAGCCTTGGACCTCCCGCAGAACCCGCGTTCGGACCATCGCAATCGATCTGACCGCCGTGATTCGCTGGTATTCCGCACGATCACCCCGTCGTCGCGCCGGCCGCGATTCGCGGCCGGCGCGGGCGCGACTACAGATGATGCTCCCCAGCCCGTTCGGGCTGGAAATGAATCTCCTCGACGCGAATGCGTCTCACACCCAATGGAGTCTTGACCCTAACGACATCGCCAACACGGCAGCCCAGGATCGCGGTCCCGATCGGGGCCAGAACGGAAATCCGATCCGCGTTGATGTCGGCTCGCTCCGGGTATACCAGCGTGTACGTCTGCGCCTCGCCCGACTTCAGGTCGCGGATTTCCACCGTCGAATTCATCGTCACTACGTCATGCCGTAGCTCGGCAGGGTCCACGCCGTAGGCCCGCTCAAGCTCCATTTCGAGCGCGTGCAGACTCGTGGCGTGTTCGGCCTGGCTCACGCGGGGGTCCAGGAGCATGGTTCCCAGTCGCCTGCGATCGCTATTCGTGATGAGAATGTCGTGACAAATCATGTTCGTTCCTCCTGTTTCCCGCTTGGGTTATCGATCAACCACGAATGTGCGCCCGGTGTATGGGCGCAGCCTGGTCGATCGACTGATACCGGTTCCTGATCACAGCAGTTGCCTCGCAGCAAATGCGAGCCCTGATGCGAGTCAGACGGCCGCAGCGTCGGATGAAGCTCTTCGTTGGGGCACCGCACATTCGTCGTCGTACCCCGATCCGGCGCTCGGCGCCTCGTCCGACCGACCCAGTGCCCTGTCTATCCGACTCAG
This sequence comes from uncultured Planctomycetaceae bacterium, assembly GCA_964429355.1. Taxonomy (GTDB): domain Bacteria; phylum Planctomycetota; class Planctomycetia; order Pirellulales; family Thermoguttaceae; genus JAAYAY01. The sequence continues at coordinate 4,231 of CAYSCH010000212.1, forward strand.
CAACGCGTACCTGGATGCCATGGTCCTCAAGACGAGCTCCGTCTTCAGGTGCTCGACATCGAGGTCACGCTCATCCGCGGCATTTTGGCTGACCGCGTGACCGGCGCCAAGTTGATGTTGCAGAACGTCCTCTGCTAGCCCTCTCAAGTCGGACCTGACTTGGCTGCGCACGGCGCGCAACATTCGTCGGATCCTCGTAGCTTGATTGGCCATCGCGTATCCTCCTTCTGCATCGTCCCTCGAACGCCCGGTACAACTCCAAGTGAATTCTCTCGCCTCCCGTGCGCCCCGTCTCAGTCAAGAGCGGCCGACGAGGGCGACTTCCTCCAGAGGCCGGATCCGCCTACGCCGACGGACACGACGCGGTTGCCCGCCTATTGTCCGAACGATTGTCACGCAAATGGCCCACCATGCTGAAGACATGGTCGCGTAAACAAGATTTGCCGCAAGCCCGGAACCGGGATGACGGGCCCTTGATGGAAAGGTACGCTAGACGCGCCAGCTACGGCAGGAGGGCATTAGAGACACACACTGCACCGCAAGGTGCAGTGTTCTGGCTCGAAGATGAGAACCCCACAAGTACTGCGCAGCAAGGCCGTCGTGACCGGCAACGAAGCCACGAACCAGACGATTGCACCAGCAGTATACTTGTTCAAAGGGAACATCATGAAGACCTTTCTCACGTGCAGCAACAGCAACGATGTCGCTCAATCTTAGTTTACGTCGAATTGCCGGTGGGACAATCCTGTGTTCGGGCTACACACCCTAGCCCGGCAGAGCTGTCCGGACAGCGTCTGATGTTGAACTCCTATGGCACAACCGTGTCCGTTTCACGGCATCGGCTCGGAGTCGTCCCACAGACTGCGAGCAGCCGGACGATCCGTGAGTGTGTCCTACGCGGCCGCCGAGCAGCCTCGCCTGCGTGGGTGGCACCGGTGGCACCGATGATTTTCCGCAGATCGCCCACCACTTCATAGCACTTGGTCGGAAAATCGTCGGTGTTGCCTTGGCAACAGGACGATGTCAGAATACCCACCCCAACGGCACCCCGACGCTCCGGCCTTGCTCGAAATACCGAGCAGAACTTTGGAACAGGACGCGATCTTCGTCGATCGCGTCGTGTTGATCTGGGCGGAGTGACGCGCGATACGTGCGCTCGGCCAGCGGCGGGTACACCGGCCCCGCTTCGGACGCAAGTTCAGGCCGGGCCAACCTGCTCTTCGCCGTGCTCGTCGATCCAGCGCCGGGAGTACTCGACCGCCTCCAGCCCCATGTCGCAGAGCGGCGTGCAGTGGAAGATCAGGCCCTCAATCTGGCCCGATCTCAGCCAACGATACGCGCAGTCAAGCTGGTGTTTCATCAACTCCATCGGGACGACGGCCTTGTCGTTGAAGTTCCACATGTACACGCCCAGCCGGACTCGCACGTCGGGACAGATGTCTCGAAACGCCTTGAAGTTCTTCTCCAGATCGATCAGGTGATTGGCGTTCCACGTCCAGAAGTACACGACGTCGACCTGATCGATATGCCGCTTGATCGAGGGGTTGACCTGATGGGTGTACCAGACGATCGACAGGTCGAGCTTCGTGCCGCGGCATTTCGGGGCGGTCGTATGGAGCTCCTTCTGAACGTCGATCACCTGTTCGGGCGCGAGTGCGGCGGGAGCGATGCCGGCCGATTCCCCGTTGGGAGAAGGGGCCGCCTGGCCGTGGAAGAAGTCGTCCATGTCCAGCCCGACGAAGCTCTTGTGTTTCGCTGCCTGCCGTAGTGCCGCCGCCTTGATCGCTTGCCAGTCGCGTGCCGAACCGTGAATGAAGCTCCACGTGAACCGCTTGATGGCCGGGTCGTCGAACTGCTTGGCGTACTGGTCGTATTCGTCCGGACGGGGTGTGCCGGTGAAGGGGACCATGCAGACGTTGGGAATTCCCATGAACTTGATTGCCGCCGCAGGATAGATCTTGCCGCCGCTCTCCTCGGCGGAGATGTAGCTCCCCAGCGAGCCGGAATCGTGGCCCCACATCCACATGCGATCGCGGATGTTGTTCTCGTAGGGTATCGGGCAGGTCGAATTGCGCCGAATGTCGGTTCCCTCCACACAGTCCGAGGCCGCCAGCAGGGAACGCGAAACGATCGGCTGGCAGGCGGCCACGGCCGCGGTCACGAGAAAATCTCTCCGAAGCATGCAGGACTCCTTTTCGTTTGCTGTTTGTGGTCGCCCGTACGTCAATCGGCGGGGCAGAACCGGATGCGGGCGTATCGTGCCACGGGTTTGCCGTCGACCGTGTCGGCGATCAGCAGGTCGGCCGACTCGGTGAGCCGGTTCCCCGCTCGGGGCGTGGCCGTGAAGAACGTGCTGGTGATGGGCCGCGACAAGGGAATGCGCACCGGCGCCGAGACGGAGCCGTCCGGCTCGATCCGCAAGGCGTAGGTGCCGGTCTGCGATTTGGTTTCGGCGGCGGTGCCCACCAGGTTGCAGAGGACGTACATCGTGTGGTCGGGGGTGATGTGGAAGCGGGGATGGCCGATGTATCCGGTCGAACGCAGCGGGCCGGTGGTCTCGCCGCCGGCCAGCAGGACTCGCTTCTCCAGCACCTTTCCGTCCTTCAACACCCCATAGCACATCCGCCAGTCCCGCTGGATGTCGGGAAAGTAGGTGTCGCGCAGTTTTGGATGGATCGGTTCCTTCTGCCAGACCAGGTGCAGCCGGCCGTCGGGGGCGAGCCACGAGTCGCCCATCCCGACGGTACCGCCGTCGTCCATCGTGTCGTCCACCACGATCCACTCCGAGAACGGCTTGTTCCTGATATCGGGGGTCCAGGCGTAGTGCAGCTTGCGCATCCGCCAGCCCCAGTTGTTGCGCCCCCAGGTCTCGGTCTTCGCCGGGTCGATCCGGTTCCAGATATTGATGGGCGATTGGCCGATGTAGTGCACCTGACAATCGCTGAGGATGACGTTGGCGTAGTTGACGGCCGTGTACTCGTCCTGCCAGACGGAGTATTTGGGATCCTCGCCCTTGGGCCAGGTCAGCATCCCCGTCTTCCACGCGCCCTGCCGGTCGAGAAAGGCCCAGGCGGTCTGCGACGTGCCGACCTTGTTGAAGAGGATGAACTGGCCGCTGTTTCCGTCGGCGGAGAAGGCCCGGTAGCTGTGTTCGGTAAATGGTGGGTTCTCTTCCCATTTGGGAACCAGGTGGCGTGGTTCCTGTTCCGGGTGCGCCAAATCGAACTCCAGGAACTCCGGCCTTGCGGGGCCTCCTGCGGTCTTGCCCGAGGCGGGCACGGGCGACGCCAGGGTGGGATTGACCGACATCACCAGCCGGCCGTCATAGCTGGTTGCCAGCGAGCAGGGCTCGCGGGTGCGATCCTTCTCGTCGCGCTGGCAGAACTTCCAGCCTTCCGGGCCGCGTTCATAAAGAGCCCAGCGGGCGTTGTTCAGCGGCGCCAGGCCCGGCACGGCCTCGAAGGCGCTGACGAACAGCCGGTCGCCGATGCGGACCATCTGGGCACTGCCCGAACTCCAGAACATGCCCGAGCCGTTGTTGGTCACTTCGTAGGCGGGAAGCTCGCAGGCGATCTCTTCGACCTCGACCTTTGCGACAAACGGCGCCGCTGTGCCGACCGCAGCGCCGGCCTTCTCGCCGCTCTGGGCAGTCGATTGATGACGCAAGGCCCGGCCGAACAGTTTGGGGCTCGCTTTGCCGTCGTCGACAGCCACTTGGCCGGCCAGCAAGACGTAGCGCACGCCCGTGGCGTATTCCTGGGGCTTCTCGAAGGTGGCCTGGTCGCGATACGTGGCCGGGTCGAAGACGACCACGTCGGCAAAGTAGCCGGGGCGGAGGTAGCCGCGCTGGGCGATCCCAAAAATGTCGGCCGGCAGCCCCGTCGCGCTGCGGATCGCCTGGCCCAGCGGGAGGACCTTTTCCTGGATGGCGTAGTGGCCGATCTTGCGGGCAAAGGTGCCGAAGTTGCGCGGGTGGTGGTGTTCGTTTGGATTCTGGGTACGGGCCGCGCCGTCCGAGGCGGTTGCCACCCAGGGGAGCGTCATCGCCCAGCGCACATCGGCTTCCGACATGGAATGGCTGACGATCTGCGGCGATTCCTGGGCGAGGATCTTGAGCACCAGGTCGACCGTGTCGATGCTCTCCTCGGCCGCGATCTTCTCCAGGCTTTTCCCAACGTAATCGGGGAACTCCTTGCTGGCGGCGATCACGATCTTCTCGGTGCGGCCGAACTGGTCGGCGATCACCCGGCGGACCAGGACGGCGAACTCCGGCTCGTCGGCCATCCGCTTGGTAAGGTCGCCCCGGGACCAGCGAACGTGAGAGTCGGGGAGCACGGCGTCGGCCAGCGAGAAGGAATTGGCCGTGTAGGGGTATTGGTCAGCCGTGATCCTGAGCCCCTCGGATCGGGCCTTCTCGATCGCGGCGGCCGCGTCGCGGATGCGCCCCCAGTTGGGAATCTGCATCGATTTGAAGTGCGAGATATGGACCGGCGCGCCCGCCTCGCGGCCGATGCGCACGGCCTCGTCGACCGCGGCCAGGAGATGGTCGCCTTCGTCGCGGATGTGGCTGGCATAGATGCCGCCGTGGGCCACCACCACCTTGACCAGGGCCATGAGTTCTTCCGTCTGAGCGTAAGAACTGGGAGCGTAGATCAGGCCGGTCGACATACCCCAGGCCCCGTCGCGCATCGCCTGGTCGACCAAATCCTTCATACGCTGGAGTTCTTCGGCCGTCGGCTCGCGGCGTTCCGAACCCGGCACCGCCCGGCGGATCGTGCCGTGCCCCACCAGGTGGATGATATTCGTGCCCGCACCGTTGGCGTCGACGTCGTCGAGCAACTTGGCCACGTCCTTCGAACCGCCGCAGTTGCCGGTCACCATCGTCGTGCAGCCTTGCATGACATAGTTCAGGCAGGGCCGCACCCCGGACTCGGCCAGCGTTCCATCGCTGTGCGTGTGCAGGTCGATCAGGCCGGGGGCCACGACCAAGCCTTGGCAATCAATGGTGCGGCCGATCTTGCCCGGCGTCACCTGGCCGACGGCCACGATCCGTCCCTCGCGGATGGCGACGTCGCCGACCGCCGGATCCGCGCCCGAGCCGTCGTAGATCGTGCCTCCGCGAAGCAGCAGGTCGGCGTCGAGCGGTTCCGCCGCAGCCGATGCTGCCAGCATCGTCAGACTCAGGCCCAGGATGCAGCAGTAGAGAAGTACCCGCCCCGATGAGATCCGCCCGCTTGCGATGAGGATCGGCATCTGCAAGACATACCGGCAAGAAGAAGAGAGCTTCATGGCTGTGTCTCCGGTCGGGCTGTCGGTGGATTCAGCGCGGAATGGCGAGAAATCATCGAGCCATTGCCGGCTATTGTAGGCAGCGCCGCACCAGCGGATCAACCACGCGGTCCCCGGGAGGCTGCCCACGCTCCGGGTCCGCTCGCTGGAAACGCGACCCCGGTTGCAGTAAACTACACCTTCGGAATCTCGCCGGGTGGCCCTGGCCGCCTCAGTCGCCTGCCACGAGGACTGGACCATCGAGCCGGCGCAACCGAAGGAATCGGCAACATCCTGCCGCTTCCACGGGTAACGGTAGTACCCGAAGTACTGAGTTATTGTCGCTGAGAATATTCCATGAACGAGCACCTCAAGCGCGCCCAGACCCTGCCACGCCTCTCCAATGCAACGATCAAGCAGTTCGGCACGGCCGTTGCCGTGCCCGCCTATGATCGATCCAGCTTGAAAACGGGCATCGTTCATATGAGCGTGGGCGGATTCCACCGGGCCCATCAGGCCGTCTATCTGGATGATCTGTTCGCCAGCGGCGCCGTTGATGATTGGGGCGTGTGCGGAGTGGGACTGCTCGACGCAGATAGCCGCATGCGGGATGCACTCGTTCCGCAGGATCTTCTGTACACCGTCGTCGAACGTAGCGAGCAGGCCGACCGGGCACGTGTCATCGGCTCGATGACAGAGTATCTCTACGCGCCGGAAAATCCGCAACGGGTTCTGGATCGTTTGGCAGCGCCGGAGATCCGCATAATCACCCTGACCATCACGGAAGGTGGTTATTTTGTGGATCAAGTCACCGGTGGATTCGATGACCAGCACCCAAGCGTTCGCCATGATCTTGCCCATCCCACGACCCCAGTCAGTGGGATTGGCTATTTGACCGAAGGTCTGAACCTCCGTCGGCTGCGCGGCGCTCCTGCCTGCACGGTGCTGTCATGCGACAACCTGCCAGGTAACGGGGACGTGGCTCGCAGAATGGTTCTGGCCTTCGCCTCCCTGCGCGATCCGGAATTGGCCGAGTGGATTTCGCGGAGTATTGTCTTCCCGAACAGCATGGTCGACCGGATTACGCCCGTCACCACCGACGCTGATCGGGCCCTGGTGGCAGACTGCTACGGATACGAGGACCGATGGCCGGTTGTTTGCGAACCGTTTCGCCAGTGGATCGTAGAGGAAAAGTTCTGCGCTGGACGACCGCCGTGGCAGCGCGTGGGCGTGCAGATGACTTCCGATGTGCATCCCTATGAAAAAATGAAAATCCGCCTGTTGAATTCGAGCCATTCCGCCATGGCTTACCTGGGCTACCTGGCCGGCTTTCGCTATATCCATGAAGTGGCCGCCGATCCCGAGTTCCAGCGGTTTATCATCGATCTCATGGAGAAGGAGGTTGTCCACCTCCTCGATCCCGTGCCGGGAGTTGACCTGGTTCAGTATCAGCAGATTCTCATCAAACGCTTCAGCAATCCGAAAATCAAGGACCAGGTTGCCCGTGTCGCTTCGGATGGTTCCCAGAAGATCCCCAAATTCATGCTGCCGTCCATCCGCCAGCAGTTGACACAAGGTGGTTCCGTCCGCCTGCACGCCCTGGCGCTGGCAGGATGGTTCCGCTACCTGGCCGCTACCGACGAACAGGGATCTCCCATTGCCATCAATGATCCGATCGCCACCGAGCTGCAAAACCGCGCCCAGGCAGGAGGCAAAGATCCAGCCCAGCTCCTGGCCCTAGGCGATCTTTTCGGAACGGATTTGCCCGAGAATCGGATCTTCGTTGCCGAATTGCGCCGGGCGCTGGAAAGCCTGTATGCGTATGGAGCGCGGGCGACCCTGCAAAAGTATCTGCAATCCTGAATCGATGTCTGCGGAGGCCTCAGCTCATCCAGTTTCCGCCATCGACGTTATAGGTCTGGGCAACCACATACTCACTCTCCGGGCCGGCCAGGAAGATGGCCATCCCGACCAGGTCTTCGGCCGTGCCCATACGGCCGTAAGGAACGGCTTCGCCCACCAGGCGTTTCTTCTCGCCCAGCGGCCGGTTTTCATATTCTGCAAACAGAGCATCCACACCGTCCCAGTGCTCGCCGTCAACGACCCCCGGGGCAATGGCATTCACGTGGATGCCGTGTTGAATCAGGTTGAGTCCGGCTGACTGGGTCAGGCTGATCACGGCCGCTTTGGTTGCACAGTAGACAGCCACCAGCGGCTCGCCGCGACGCCCGGCCTGGCTCGCCATATTAATGATCCGTCCGCCCCGGCCCTGCTCAATCATCACCTTGGCAACGGCCTGCATGGTGAACAGGGTGCCGGCCACATTGATGGCAAACAGGCGGTCGTAGCTCTCGCGCGTAATTTCAACCACGGGGGCAAGGTCAAACACAGCAGCACTGTTGACCAGGATATCCACGCCCCCTGCGGTCGAAACCACCTGCTTGACGGCCGCATCGATCGATGCCTGGTCCGTCACATCCATCCGCACCGCAAAGGCGTGGTCGCCAATCTCCCGGGCGGATCGATCGGCCCGTTCCAGGTCAATGTCGCACAGGGCAACACGCGCACCCTCCCGCACATAGGCCTCGGCAAAGCGGCGTCCGATTCCTCGGGCAGCGCCGGTAATCATGGCGATCTTGTTTTCCAGGCGTTTCATGTTTCCTCCTTATTTCGGGCCTTTGGTCCAGGCCATTGCTTCACGTCTTCTTGCGATGCTGCAGGCAGTCGAGTGCCACCGCGGCCAGCAGAACCGAACCCTTGATCACCATCTGGACAAACTCACTCACATCCAGCAGCACCAGCCCGTTGCTGAGAACGCCGAGAACCAGAATCCCGGCAAGTACATTGGAGATCTTCCCGACTCCGCCGCTGACACTCACCCCGCCCAGCACACAGGCAGTCAGTACATCAAACTCGAGGCCCTTCCCCGAAAGGACCTGTCCGGAATTCGTGCGGGAAAGAATCACAATCCCGGCAACGCCGGCAAAAAAACCCGACAGCGTGTAAACGAGGTATTTGACCCGCTTGACATCGATGCCCGAAAGCTCGGCGGCCTCTTCATTACCCCCCACGGCATAGAAGTAGCGGCCAAAATAGGTGTTTCTCAGAATGAACATGCCCAACCCCATGATCACGGCCATGATGATCACCGGAATCGGCACCGGCCCCACATATCCCTGGCCGATGACCGAAAAGGATTTCGGGAAACCGAAGATCGGAAGCCCCTTGCAGATCAGGTAGGCCACACCTTCAATGATGATCATCATCGCCAGAGTGACAATAATCGGCGGCATCTGCAGGGTGGCAATGATCCAGCCGTTGGAAAAACCGACTACGGCGGAAAGGACCAGGGCAACGATAACCGCCAGCACCGGGTTCCATCCAGCGTTCACCATCAGCCAGGCGGTGACAATATTGACCAGCGAAACGAGTGAACCGATGGAAAGGTCGATCCCGCCCAACAGCAGCACAAAGGCAAATCCCACAGCCGCAATACCCATCATCGATACCTGGCGGGCAACATTCAGCAGGTTGCTGCTGACAAAGAAGTTCTCAGACGCGATGGAGAAAAACAGGATCAGCGCCAGCAGAACAATATAGATCCCGTACTGCCTCCCAATCGAAGCAGCAGCACCGCCGATCGGCTTCAGTGGATTTGACGTTTTCACAATTCCGTACCCGGTTTCGTTCAGCCCTGCGAGGCAAGGCCCATAATGGTTTCCTGACGGAACTCATTCCGCTCCAGTTCGCCCACGATCCGCCCGTCGCGCAGAACAAGGATGCGATCCGACATGCCCAGAACCTCTTCCATTTCGGAGGAGATCATCAAGACGGCCTTGCCCGATTCGACCAGACTGTTGACCAACGCATAGATCTCCGATTTCGCCCCCACATCGATGCCGCGGGTCGGCTCATCGAAGATCACCAGCGTAGGCTCGGAAGCCAGCCACTTGGCGATGATCACCTTCTGCTGGTTTCCCCCGCTCAGGTTCTTGACTTTCTGCTCCAGCGTCGGCGTCTTGATCCGGATCGACTCTCGATAGTGTTCGGCAATGCGATTCTCTTCCCCTCTCTTGACCGTGAAGAACCTCGAGATCCGCTCGAGGATCGCCATGCTGATGTTGCCCTTGATATCGAGCTCGAGCAGGACCCCCTGCCGCTTCCGGTCTTCCGGAACCAGGGCAATACCGCACCGGATCGCTTCCTTGGGAAGTTTCGGGTGGATCTCCGTGCCGTTCAACAGAACTCGCCCGGCGGTCCTGGGCTTGACGCCGAAAAGCAGTTCCGCCAGTTCCGTTCGACCGGCGCCCATCAGGCCGGCCAGCCCGAGCACTTCGCCTTTCCGGATCTGCAGGTTGATGTCGTGTACGCCGTTGCCGGAGAGGTTCTCGACCTCGAGCAGCACTTCGTCCGAAATGCAGTCCTTCCGGACTGGATAGGTTTCTGTCAGTTCACGGCCGACCATCAGCCTGACCAGGTCGTCAAGGTTCGTATCCGCCGTGTTCATGGTTTCAATGATCCGACCATCGCGCATCACGGTGACTCGATCCGACAGTCTGAAGACTTCCTTCATCCGGTGCGAGATGTAGACGATCGTCACCCCCGATGCCTTCAGCTTCTCAACCATGGCGTAGAGCGACTCCGCCTCGGCCTGCGTCAACGGAGCCGTCGGTTCATCCATAATGAGAATCTGGGCATACTGGGATACGGCTTTGGCAATTTCCACCAGTTGCTGGTATCCGACCGTCAGGTTGGCCACCAGTTCATTCGGATCAATATCGATATCCAGTTGGCGGAAGATCTCAGCGGCCTGCTTGGCCATGGCCTTCCGGTCGATCACGATTCCCTTGCGGATCGCCCGCCCGAGAAAGATGTTCTCGGCCACGGAGAGTCCATCAACCAGGTTGAATTCCTGGTAGATCACGGCAATGCCCATCTGCGCAGCCACTTTGGGCGTCAAAGAGGCAAACTCCCGTCCCCCGATCACGATCTGACCTTCATTCGGCACCACCGCGCCTGTGCAGACTTTGATCAGGGTCGATTTGCCGGCACCGTTTTCACCGACCAGCGCGTGGACCTCGCCTTTCACGACATCCAGGTTGACATCATTCAAGGCCACAACGCCCGGATATCGTTTGGTGATGCTCTTGAGTTGGAGAAGGGGCATCGGTCTACGGTTTGTAGTAGGTGTCAACGTTCTCGGCGGTCACAGGAATCAGCTTGCGGTATGCCCGGGCCGGAACCTCTTCGCCTGCTGCCAGCTTGGCCGCGAATCCATACACCGTTGAGGCCACATCTTCATCCGTGCCGGTAACAATCACGCTCATCCGAACGGCCTCGCCGTTCTTGATGGCTTCCAGTTCCGGCTTCGTGGCATCCACGGCGAAGATGCCGAAGTCGTCTGCATCCTTGCCGGCTGCCTTGGCGGCTTCGTTGGCGCCTACCGAACCCCCGCCGCCAATACAGGCCACCACCTTCACATTCGGGTGGGACTGGAAAATGGTCTCCATTTTCGTGATGCCTTCGTCCGGATTGATCGCGCTGGTCTCCGCAACAATCGTTGCATCCGGAGCCAGCTCCGTAATTGCATCGCGGATGCCCTTGCCGCGGGCGAGCAGGACCGGCAGTTGCGGATAGTTGAGAATGGCCACTTCGGCTTTTCCACCGTGCACCTTCTTGATGAAGGCGGCGGCTTCCTTACCGACCAGGTATCCCAGGTCGTGATTGTCGATCAGCCAGCGCACATCGGCATTCTCCAGGTCATCATCCCAGGCAATCACCTTGACGCCCCGAGCCATCGCCTCCTGGCAGGCCCCTTCAATACCCGCCGGATCTGCCGGATGAACGATAATCACGTCCATGCCCCTGGCCACAAAGTTCTCGACCTGCATGATCTGATTGGAGACATTGCTGTCGCAGGCCACATACGACATCTTCGCTCCCTGCGATTCGGCATGTTTCTGGATGGCCTGGCAGTACCCCGACCAGGTCGGGTTGCTCAAATCCTGAACGGTCATGCCGATCTTGAGCACGTCTTTTCCGCTTCCGCCCCGGTCGCATCCGGCAAGTGTCAGTCCCACTGCCATTGCCACCAGCCCAATCACGGCACTCTTCATGCGTTTCTCCATCACCGTTCTCGTCGTTCCCGATTCCCCGTCATCATCGTGAAGGCAAACAATGGTAACGCTGGTTCTTTCCCGAACAGAGATCAGTCTGTTAAGGATCGACCGAAAAACAACTTCCCCGTCCGAATTTCACCAGCCTTGGCCCGTCGCAAAGCACGGACCGGAAAATCGGTGGGTTACTCATGGACCGATACTGAGACAATCTGGTGAATCAAGACCTGTCACCTCGCGCCAGATGAGCAGCGCTCTCCTTTCACACCTTCGCTGCTACCGAAGGTTGTGATCGCGCAGAGTTTCGATAACGGCATTCTACAACATGCTCAGAATTGTTTTCAATATCCGGCCGCGACCGCGCGACCGCCCGCCTGGCGTCATCCACACGTCGACCCCGCCGCCCAAAGGCCGGTATCATGCCCGAAACGGGCCGCCACCGTTTCCGCAGTCTTCACTTGGATCGCGATCCGAAATCTCGTCCTCCTTCAGTCGCCGCCCCAGTGGAACCCATAAGTCGGCGCCATCCAGCAGTTCCAACTTCCAGTTTGATACCTGCCTCCTCCTCTGTGGCGGGGTGGCCATTTTTCTTGGATTTTTCCACGCCCTTTCTGCTACAATACACCAGTCCATGAATGTACACATGAATAGAAAAGGAACCTTCGCATGCCCCCCTGACTCCCGACTCCCGACCTCCTGTCCCCCGACCTCCGCCGCTCCGTCCTCCGTCCTCCGTCCTCTGTCCTCCGACTCCCGACTCCTGACTCCCGACTCCTGTCCCCTGATTCTGCCCAT
>CAYSCH010000213.1:0-16406 GCA_964429355.1 uncultured Planctomycetaceae bacterium
ATCCGATTGCCCAGGGCCGTGATATCGTCCGTGTTCCCATCGCTGAAGACGCGAACCTGCTGAGCGCCAACAGCCGTCGTATCGAGTTCGATCCGCCGACCTGCGCTGCTGATCTCGGTCACGGCTATCCCCGAAGTATCGGAGGCATAATCGCCCGGTCCGACGACGGCGTAGGATTGGGCTCCGACGAACACGTTCTTCTCCGTACGGGGGTAGAGTGTGGCATCATACACGTCTTCTTCGGGAAGATCGTCGTTGGCATAGTTCGGCGAACTATCTTTCGCTGCATCGCCGGCAACGAAATAGACGAGGCGTTCCTTGACAGCCATGTTTCCGCCGCCCTGATACGATTCATCGGGATCGGCGTATTGTTGCGGAGTCGCAGACCCCCTGGTAATCGCCAGACGCCAGACCGGATGTGTACCCGTCGTAAGGTCTTTCTGGTTGAGTTTCACCCCGTAGTTGGGGTCGCTTGGATTCTTGACAGCGTAGAATTCCCCAGACGCACGATTGGCCGGAGACCATGGATTGAAGACCTCGACAAACAGTGATCCTTCAGGACGCGAAAGCTGATCGAAATCCTCCGGATCATTGCCGGAGGCGTAGTCACCACCTCCAGCGGGCAGGTCTTCCGTTTTCCGATCGTGAAAGGCGAGGGTCTCGGTGATCAGGAGTTCCGGGCGTTCACAGCCCCAAACGACCCCACGAGTGTACTCGTGGCTATTTGTTTCGTCCGTTGTCAAGTCACCATCAACTTTCCAGGTAGTAATCAGTTCGCCTGGCGGAAGCGTCTTCTTGGTCGGGGGAGTTTGGGTGTAATCATTGTAGTCGGCGGCAAACGGGCAAACGTCGTATTCAAAGGGGGTCATCACGGAGTCGGAATCCATGAAATCGACGACATTGATCGCCCACTGGGCGATAACTCGCGCGCGAGCAGACGCTCTGTCGTTTGCGCTAGGGATTTGATTCGTCCCGAGTTGCTCCACGATCTGAGCGTCCCACCAGGGATACCAGTCAGAGTCGACCAGGGCCATCATCAAGACGTAGAGGTGTCTCGCGTACTCCTGACGCTCCTGATAAAGAACTCCGGGAGCTGCGGGGCCATCGTTATCGTGGTCGAAAAGAACGTTTTGCTCCGCTGTTCCATTGTGGTAGTAGTACGGTTCAATTGGAAATCGTTCGCTCGGCTCGTCGACAACACCGTTACCAGCACCGTCATCACGCCCGTTGCCGAAGGGGCGGTTGAGGTCCATACGTCGCCCAGCGAAAAGATCCGGCGAAAGAAGGGGCCGTATATTCAGGTCCTCTTGTGGCGGATAGTCGTAATTCGAAGTGGTTTGGCCACTCAGAATCGGAAGCACTACGTTTGAAGTCTTCATCCGCTCGAGCTTAAGCCGTATCAGGTCCCCGATATGGGTCGGGATGATGTTATTGCCTGTGATATACTGCTGAAGCTCGATCGGAATCGCAAGATTGGGAACGGGGAGATCCCAACTACTGGTAGTGCAGAGGAACCGGTAGTCAGTGGCCGGGCCCGTGATGTTGAGGAGCTGCACTAATCGATCAGGCAGTCTCGCGGCATCGGTATCATAACCACGAAGAATGGGTTCTAGCTCGGCGATAGTGAAAGGATTGTCGAGAACCGCATTTCTCGCACCGCCCTGGCTGGCCATCGATCCAAGCTTGAGCTCGTAAGGTGTCTCCACAGCCGACTGTGCCCAAGCCTGTGAGTACCAGCCTTCCGCGACAGAAAGCGGGAAGGCGGGGGCGGGGGCTATGCCATGAAACGGCGAGTAAATGGGCTGACCGAAGAGGTCGAGGCCAACGGCTACGGTCCCCTTCAGATCCATAGGAGAACCGTAGCCCACCGAGGCACCGCTTTGAACGGCATCGAAGTAGTTGTATGGAAAGCCAAACATGGAGTAGAGGCTGAGGCGTTCCGGCCAATCTGCAGAGCCGGTGATCCCGGGCGCCGGCATATGAAACAACCCCGACGCTGCGGGCTGACGCAAGGCAACTTCCCCGTAACGCCCGTCCAGCAGATGGTTCTCCCAGCCAAGGAGCACGTTCCGATACAGGGTGAGATCGTTGTTAAGAAGGGGAAGCAGGCTGATCTCCGCCACGCCCACGCCCTGGCCCCGCGAGAGATCAAGCGGCGGCAGTGCCACGCTCAGGTCGCGAGCTGCAGAAATGGTTGGATGGGCATAAACGACACCGGATGCGCCATTGGCAACAGCTCCCGGGACGGCAGGCCAGGATCCACCAGGCACAGCGACCTGGCGATACCTATCGTAGAGTTGCTCCAACGTGCCTGCGGTATTCAGGTTGAGCTTGCCGTCGAGGTCGGTGCAGTGCACAGCCACCAGCGGTTTGTACTTGCGCCCATCGGGTAGCGTGCGCACGCCCAAGCCAATGTCGACCCAGATGCTGTCGGCGTTGCCGTCGCCGTCGGAATCAACATCCCAGTTAGCCGGCGTCCCCGGAGCCAAGGACAGGGCTCCCCAAGATCGCCTCGCAAGATCCGGCAACACAGCAACAGGGTACTGACTTGGGTTGGTAATGTCAGTATTGAGGTAGGAAGGCCAGTTCGCATTACTCCCGTCAAACTCGCAGTGGTCCTCGATCAGCGGGCGAAGGATGCAACGCCGTTTGAGCCTCGCAATGAAATCCCCAGCGCTATGAGGAGGTGTCGAAACAATGTGATCATCATCAACCGCTGAGTTGCGTTTCCCGTCGGGGCCGTAAGGTTGGATAATTGCTCGCCAAGCTACGTCTGGCGTGACGCTGTACGTGGATCGCAGGTAGCTTGCCAAGACCTGAAGCCAGTAGTTGGCCAGTTCTGGACGATGAAATGACGGGCTCAGGGTAGTACCACCGCGGGGTTCAAGGGCGATCGCCATATTCTGATAGTCGACAGCGTCATAGTCCTCGTTAGCGTAGTCGGCTGCAGCGATCACATATTCCGGATCGGTGGGATTGGGGAGGAGCACCATCGGCAAATTGTCGGCATATCGGCGGGTATTTGCCGTGTAAACCTGCGTGACCGTGTCATAGGTGGTGTCAGTATAGCCGGCGCCCATGCCGGAGAATGGCGCGTTGTTAATGACGTAGTCGGCGCGGTTAGCGGCGATCTTCTCGCGGTCCTGGCCCGTTTCCGAAAAGTATTCAACTGTGAGATTGGGACTGACGTCGTCGAAGGGAAGGACCTGGTAGCGGTGCAGGATCAACTGCAATCTGCCGGCTCCATCTCGCCGCTCGATGCGCCGATAGCCGACAATTCGCGTGCTCTTGTTGTAGAGATTGTAGAGCCGAGCGAAGGGATCAACGATCGTAAGCACGGAACCAACGCGGCGCTCGAACTCGACGGCGTCATTATCAGCGGTCTTCCAGTTAGCGAGATTGTTGCCGAACCAATAAGGCATGGTGATGGTTCTGGAGGGTGCGCCGCCGGCATTTGGAGGCAGGCCGTCCGAACACTTCAATCCGCCGTAAACGCCGGTGCCTTTCGGAATGGTATAGCCGGCCGTGAACTCGATAATCTGGCCACCGCCCAAGGTTCCCTGGTAACTCAGGGGCGGCGTAGCGACTCCGGGTAGAAGATCAAGAGTCAGACCCTTGCTGTTCATGTAATCGTTGGGAGCTAGCTCTCCCGTCTTTGTACCCTTCGGATCGACCATGTAGCGATTGACAACCCATCCGTATGCGTAACGTGTGCCATACATGTCCTGCAGAAGCGAATGTCCGCGAAGCACGGACTCGGGCCGAGTCGTATCTCGGACAAGTTGCCGGATCGCCTCTTCGGCATCGTCTTTCGGCGAAAAGGTGACGACTTCGGCATCCTGGAGCGACTTGGCAGTACGATTCGCGTGTGAGGCGATGACGACGAAGGCAAACGCGGTCGCAGTAAAGAGGGCCAGCATCCCCAAGAGAACCAGGAGGATGACGCCGCGCCGCTGAGTTGGAGTACAGCCTTCAGGATGCGAAACACCCGGTGACACGCCGCGTTTGGCGCTGCTCGAAGCTGCTCGCAGGCTAATGTCTGTAGTCCAACGGCCGCAGTTATGCTTATTGGTTGCCATGGTGAGGTACCTCGTTCTGTATCGGAACGGTCCCTTGCCCAGGAGCCGATCGGTTCAGGTTGTGAAGGTTGGAGACGCAAAACAACACGGCGGGTTCTTTCATCTCCTCAGGTGGGGCGTTTATCCCTGCTTCCGTTTGCGGTTTCCGTGGCCACGTGCAGAAGCCCACACGCTTGTTGTCTATTGGCTTTCGCTTAAGGCGTATTGACATCGATGGTTATTGTGTAGACGCCGACGACGTCCTCAACCAGGCTGGCTTCAGCGATATCGGTGGACGAGTTGAACCCCGAAATACCATCTGTATCAACTTGCCAGTCGGGACCTTCGAGGGTCACGTAGCGCCCCCGCCCAGTGAGCGGCGGCCCCCCCGGGTTGCTCGGATCCTCGATACTCGCGGGCTGTTCGTCATCGACAGAGAGAACGCGGTACCACTTACACACCGTTGGCGCGGTGAGCATGTAGGGACCGTGCGGAAGTCCGATGGCGCGAGACATATCGAGCCCTCGCAACATGATCCACTGGTTCTTCTTCACATTGAGGAATCCAGCGGGCGGGTTGTTGGGAATATTCGTTGTCCCCGAACCGTTACCGTTTGCGAAAAGGAGAACATCCCCGCCACCAACACCACCGCCATCAAGACGGGCGTAGGCCGATCGTTCACGCAGCATTTCGACGTCCGTCGCGTCACGAATCTCAACGTCTTCCGGACAACTGTGATTGCGTCCGTAGAAAACAACGATCGACACCTCATACTGGGTGATTCGCAGAGGATCCACCAGGGGCACTGGCAAGGTGTTGGTCCCATTGTCGCCGTCGTGATCCCACGACCGTATCAAGCCTTGATCGACGAGTGGAACCTCGGGCGTCGCGTTATTGTTGTCGTGATCCCAAACGTCATTGAAGACGAGCGGTACGACGGGCGTGACCATCATTGCCCACGTGAATCGCCCTTCGCTAGCAGGGGACAGGCGGTAGTCAGTTGATGCCAGGGTCGCACCATCGCCAACGACCGACGGTGCGGGCCAGGTTTGGCCATCGGTCCAGGTAAAAGTCTGCCGTGGACGGGCTCCGTCTTCAGTCGGGGTTGTGAAAATCAACTCGTCTGGCCAGGTGGTCAACTGCGCTACCACGGCCTCGGGAAGATCGAACCACACACGCCGAGCAATCGCTCTCTCCGGCCAGAGTCGAGGATTGGTGATCCCGGCCCCCATACTGAATTCCCGGTAAGAGTTCGATGAATACGGAAAATGACGGACGGATTGTTTGGTAAAATTGGCCCCCGGTGTTCCGTAGGCGTAGGCAACGAAATAGGGATCTAGGAAATACGTTTCCCCATAAATCAGGCCAGAAAGATCATAGGCAACCACCCCAGGATAAGGCGGCGCAGCAACACGCGCTGATCGAACTCCCGTAACGTCGCCCCACTTCTGAATCCAGGCGGACGAGTTGTACCATTGGCGAATCTGAACGTCGTTGAGAGCGGCTCGGCCACAGGCAGCCCCACGGTCGCTCTTGGCCGCCTCGATCATGAGAGCCCGCCCGGCGGGAATCACCATGGCGATCCCCATGAGGCCGACGGTGAGTACGAACACGGCCATGAGCACTTCAATAAGGCTTATGCCACGACGTCGACCAGCGGCGCTGTTTCTCCAAATTCCGCGCGACGGAAAACGGCAAAGCCCCGAGTAGGTAACCTTACCCGGAGAACGCGGCATTCCATCAGGCCGATCAAACGAGTGCTCCAGGATACGGATCAGGGTAGCGTTCATTCTTGCTGTGCTCCCATGCTGATTTGTGCCTGGCGGGCAAAAGCCCGAGAGGAATAGAGTTCCCTGGCAAGCTGGTCTTGCGCGGTGGCGCTGGTGGGATCGTTGGGGACAGGATAAGGAGGGTGTGGCACAAGCGGATCGCCCGGCACCGATATGCCGCTTGGCGTGACATCCTGAGCATTGACCTCAGCAGCGGCCACCAAGCCGTTTTGTGGGTTGATGGAAATCCATACGTTGGAGGCGTCCTGCCAGTTGTGCAGCTTATCGTCGGCAAGCGAATCAACGCGGACTCCAGGTCCCGAAATGGGCTGATGACCCGTGCGTTCCCATTTGCCGATCATCAAGAAGACCGGTTGTGTGATGCGGTGCGGCCCATAGGTCGGAGGCTCGCCGGCATCTTGGGCTTGCTCCCAGTGATAAACGTACTGAATAGCTCCGTTGGGATCGAAGAGGATCACCGGGCCCTGATTGTCAAGGGCGGGGTTGCCCTCATCACCGATCCGAGCAAAGGCGTCGGCAAACTGTTTGTTCTCGCCGGAAGCCTGCTCATAGATGAGGAAGGGATACAGCTTGCGCGGTGTGACCACAGGCAGGCTATATTCTTTGTCGACGGGGTAATATCCAGAATCTCCCAAATCGATAACCGTATTCTTCGGCAACCGAAGCGGCGCGATGGGCGAGGGTTGGGGCTGGCGACGGATCTGGAATGGAACACCGATCGACCAGCCAGGAGGAGCGGTTGTCGCAATAGCGGTGGGTATTGTTACGGTAAGTTGATGGGTATCGACCCATTGATCAGGTGGCACCGGCTGCAGGTCAGCAGCGTAGGTTGTGTTGTCGGGCTTGAAGAAGATGAAAGATTTGGTGGCTGAATCAACCTCGAAGTCAGGTGGGTTACTAGCCGAGGAATCCCAGGTGATTGTGAAGTACGGCCCCTGGTAATTGAATTGAATCTGGTCTCCTTCGCGAATAAGTCCGTTCACAAAATCGTTTACTAGGATCTGAAACCTCAGAACAAGCAGGTTTCCGTTCGTGACCTGGCTCACGAGCCGCATGCGGGAGTTGGAGAACTCGCCAGCATACGCAGGTGGTATCTCGACGATGCGGAGGATGTTGCAGGCATCATCCTGGTAGACCGTGGCGCCCGTCAAGTCAACCTGCCGGATTCGTTCAAAGAGCACTCCCACGGGTCGTTGAATCTCCAGAGCGCGGGTCTTCGCCCGCGTCAGTAGAACATCTACCGCGCGAACGGCTTCACGAACGCGGCGGCCCTCCGTCATCGGGCGAATGGAAGGGATGGCGAAGGCGGCGAGCATCATGAGGATCGTGACGACGACGAGCAACTCGACGAGCGTCACGCCGCCTCTGGCATGTCGGTTATGATGAAAAACTCTCATCAGTTCATCCCCAGGGAGTGGTTGGTGATGTTGTCGTGATGGGTGTTGTACTCTTCGTGCGTTGGGTTCTTGATGGGTTCGCCAATCTTCAACCCATCGACACTGGTGTGATCGTAAAGACGACTGATCGGATGGTCGGCCACGTACTCAAACACCCATGTGCCAGCTATGTTGATGCCGTACTTGCCATCCGGGCCAGCCGAGTAAATCAAGGGCACAAGCCGGAAGGCTTTTTCGTCGGACGGTCGGTAATACTTGCCACTGTTGTCTTTGATGATGTCGCCCACTCTTCTCTGGTCAAGCGGATCGTGATCTTTCACGGGATCACCACTCTGCATTTCTGAAATGAAACCAGGTGCCCAACGGAGAAACATGATTGGCCGATCCCAGGCATCGTGAAACTCAAACATTCCGTCGCCGTCAGCATCACCGATTTCGTTCGGCTGGAACTGCTCTCTCGCCTCCGGATCCGCAGCGACAAACAGGTAAAGACACTCGGCCGGGGCGTAGTTTGGATCGGGGCCGGTAAGAAAACTGGTGTTGTCAATCGCCTGTCGGAAGAATCGATTCGCCAGGGCGGTACGACGGATCGTTTCGCTTACGCTCATCTTGGTGAGACGATCGTTGCCGACGACGTACGAAGCCTCCACTACGAGGGGCGCATCGATATCTGTTGCTACAACGTCGGTTCCTTTTCGTGGATAGGTAATATCCGTGAGGCGGTCCGGCATTTCCATGCGGATGATTTCGCGCGCAATTCGGAGCTTCAGTTCGGCCATGGCGTCCGGCGGAATGCGGCGGTTGGTAATCGGCAATCGCCGCGAAAGCAGTTCCGCATACTTGGCCTGTACGATCACATCGAGTTTGGCAATGGTGGCTTGAGTCTTGGCAACACGCGCCGTTTCCCTCGCCGAGAACAGGGCGCCGAGCGTCATACCGGCGAGCATGCCAATGATCGTGATGACGACCAGGAGCTCCGTGAGGGTGAAGGCCGGGCGCGAAGCGTGAAACCAGGACGAAGGAAGGCGGCCGTCGCGGCACTGCTTGCGAGCAAGCAGTGGCACACGACGGCGGGTTCGCAACGCGGACGCGGAAATCATGTTACCTCCTCCTTGATGGAGACGGACTGCGAGGCTCATTAGAGTTCGTTTTCCAATTCGCCCTCGGCGAAACTGGCCAGATTGTCGTAATCGCCATCAGTCAATTTCTCGCCGATCAGGGAAAAGCGGAAATTGCGAGGATCGTTCAGAACCACAGGGCTGTCGTAGGTAGAAAAGGTACCGTCGAGGCCGGCCGCGACAATCTGGTACGTTTCCGGAGTACGCCATTTACGGGCAGGGAGCTTAGGATCCGGGTTCTTCAGGAGAACCGGCGTTTTGTCGTAAGCATTCTCTAAATATGGGACGCAAACATTCGTACCCGAACCGTAGGTGAAGGGAGCGAAAACGCCGTTGCCATCCGCGTCGCCGTATTCGAAGTAACCAGTCACGTTGTTCTTGACGGCGCGAAAGTAAACGTAGGGAGTAGCCGGCTGGATTTTCGGCTGCATGAGTTGGAGGGTCGGGGGGTCGCTCTTGTTCTTCTTCATACGCTCGGTGTCAAAGTCGTAGTAGGGCGTGGTCCTGGGTTCAGTGAGCTTGCCCACACTATCCCTCTTGAACGGATTGGTCGGGTCCTGACTGAAGCCCTTGGGTTTCCCATCGGCGTCACACATGCCGCCCAGCCAGAAGGTCAGAGCTGTCGACGGGTTCAACTCCTTGTCGCCCTGCCCGACCGCCATGCCGCTCGTCGTGAGGAATGCGAGGAATTGATCGTCAGTGGTAGTGCCGGAAAGCCTCATTTTAGGGAAAGCTTTACGAAGGTGGCTGACCACGCGCGCACGTGCGGCTTTGCCGCGATCGCCGGCGAGCTCGTCGCAAAAGGCGAAATCCGGCGGAAATTCGCCGACTTCACCCTTGTATTTCTGGAGGCCCATTTCCATTTGCTTCATATCGGCGATCACGATCCCGCGGCGGACGGCGTTGCGGGCGGCGATGGCGCCGCCGACCGTGAGGCCGGCGAGGATGCCGATGATCACGATCACCGTGAGCATTTCCACCAGCGTGAAACCGGGCCGGCGACGGGGCTTAAAGGGGCTGAGGGTCATGTTGGGGTTCCTTTGAGCGGTGAGCTGTGAGCGGTGAGCCACGAGACAGGGGCTCGCCGGCGTTTCGGGTTCGTATGGGCCTCGCTTACGCGTCGGGTTTCTAAAAGGGCTGCCTCGCTTACGCGTCGGGTTTCTAAAAGGGCTGCCTCGCTTCGGCGTCGGGTCTCTATGGGGGCTGCCTCGCTTGGGCGTCGGGGTTTCGAGGGGGGTGGGCGCGATGGGAGCGCAGAAGGAGACGGGGGACTGTGCTCCGCATCGACTTGCGTGAGTCGGCCACATGACTCTGCTGCCACACTGGTCCCCGCCGGCTGCCCTTATGCCGAAGAGGATGGCAAATCCGTTCGTACTGGCTATGTCAATGAAGAAATCAGCTTAATCAGCGGGAGGAACAAGGCGATGACGATGAACCCGACCGCCAGACCCAGAACGATGATCAGCAAGGGTTCCATGAGGGCCATCAGGCCGTCGGTCAGCACGGCCACTTCTTCGTCGTAGGTATCGGCGACCTTGTAGAGCATCGTATCCAGTTCGCCCGTCTCTTCGCCCACGTCGACCATGTTGACGACCATGTCGTCGATCACGCGGCTATTGATCTTCATCATGTAGATCAGGGCGCCGACCAGCGGCATCCAGAAGGCGAACCAGAAGAGCGTGATCGGATGGAAGCCCGGCTTGGCGTAGTCCTTCAGCGGCTGGGAAATGGTCTCTCCCTCGCGAATCGCGTCGTTCGTCTTGCTGAAGAGCCGTTCGAAGACGGCGTTGCCCGAGGTTTCCTTGGTGATCTGGAGGGCCTCGAGAATGGGCACACCGCTGGTGACCAGGGTGCCGAGGGTCCGCATGGTGCGGGCGACGATGTTCTTTTCGACGAGCTGGCCGAACAGCGGCATCTGAATCAGGAACAAGTGCCAGCCGAATCGCCCGTAATTGAACTTCGTGGTGAGTTTGACAAACAGCCACAGCCCGATGGGAATACCGGGGATGAGGTACCAGAAGTTGACCACCCCGTAGGAGACCTTGATCAGGATCAGGGTGACGCCGGGGAGCTCCACGCCGAATTCTTCGAAGATTTTCTGGAAGGCGGGGACGATCTTGAGCATGATGAAGGTCAGAATGGCCGCTGCGAACGACACGACGCAGATCGGGTAGATCAAGGCGCTTTTGACCTTGCGTTTCAACGACTCGGACCGTTCCATGAACTCGGCCAAGCGCTGGAGGATCGTTTCAAGGGCACCACCGGCCTCACCGGCCTTGATCATGTTGCAGTAGAGGCGGTTGAAGGCCTTGGGCGATTTGGCCATGGCCTCGGAGAGGGTGGCCCCGGATTCGATTTCTTCGCAGACATCCATGAGGCAGTTGCGCAACTGGCCCGGCTTGGCCTGTTGCTGGAGGATGCGGAGGCTTCGGAGAATGGGAAGGCCGGCGTCCTGGAGAATGGACAATTGGCGGGTGAAGGTGGTGAGGACCTTGGATTTCACCCTGCCGAAGGCGAAGGTCTTTCCGGACTTGCCGCCTTTCTTCTTGGCGACCGCCTTCTTGGCTTTTTTCTCCGTGAGCTTGGTCACGAAGTAGCCCATCTGGCGAATGGTGGCTTGCGCCTCCTCTTCGCTCGACGCCTCGATCACGTCCTTGATCTCTTGGCCGGTGGCGTCCATGGCCTCGAATTGATAGGTCGGCATGGTTCAGACCCTTTTGGGCAGGCTGGGGGAAGAAGAGGTCAGAGGTCGGGGGTCAGGGGTCAGAGGTCAGAGGTCAGAGGTCAGAGGTCAGAGGTCAGAGGTCAGGAAGACCGGGGACCAGGGACCAGAGTTCACAGACCGAAGACCAGAGACCAGGGACCGGAGACCAGGGACCAGAGGTCAGAGGTCAGAGGTCAGGAAGACCGGGGACCAGAGACCAGAGGTCACAGACCAGGGACCGGAGACCGGGGGGCCGCTGGGTTTGGCTCTTCTTTCGCCAGGGTTTTGCTTTCTCTCGTGTTTCGTGTTTTGGGGTTAATCGTTTCGGTAGCTCGATGGTGTCAGGCGACGGTGGCAACTGTTTCGCGGACGACTTCTTCAATGGTGGTGACACCGCTGTAGATCTTTTCCAGTCCCACTTCGCGGAGGGACCGCATGCCGTTGCGGATGCAGGCGGCACGGAGTTGCTCGGTGGAAGAGCCCTGGTTGATCAATTCGCGGATTTCATCGTTGACCAGCACACATTCGAACAGGCCGGTGCGGCCCCGGAAACCCGTGTTGTTGCACGACGGGCAGCCGGCGCCGCGGTAAAAGTGCTTATCGGCGATGTCGTCGGGCGTGAGTTCCAGATCGGCCAGGAGTTCCATGCTGGGCATGGTTTCTTCGCGGCAGTGTTCGCAGATTTTCCGCACCAGCCGCTGGGCGAGGATCGCTTCGAGCGTGGCCGTGATCAGGAACGGGGGCACACCCATATCGCGGAGCCGGGTGATGGTGCTGGGGGCGTCGTTGGTGTGGAGGGTGCTGAACACCATGTGGCCGGTGAGCGAGGCCTGGACGGCGATCTCGGCCGTTTCGAGGTCGCGGATCTCGCCGACGAGGATCTTGTCGGGATCCTGGCGGAGGATGGAGCGGAGGCACTGGGCGAAGGTGTTTCCGATGGAGGCATCGATGGGCATCTGGATGATGCCTTCCATGTCGTACTCGACGGGGTCCTCGGTGGTGATGAGCTCGTCTTCGATCGAGATGAGTTCGTCGAGGGCGGCGCAGAGGGTGGCGGTTTGTCCGCTGCCGGTCGGGCCGGTGACGAGCACGATGCCGTTGGGGCGGTGGATGACTTTGCGGAAGTCGCGGAGCATTTCGGGCTCGAGTCCGACCATTCCCATGTCGAGCATGACGACGGAGCGGTCGAGAATCCGGCAGACGACGCTCTCGCCGAACATCGTGGGGAGCACGCTCACGCGCAGGTCGACCGGGTTTCCTCCGACGGTGAGCCGGATGCGCCCGTCCTGGGGAACTCGCCGCTCGGCGATATCCAGGTCGGCCATGACCTTGATGCGGGTGGTGATCGCAAAGGCCAGGTGGCGGGGCGGGGGCACCATTTCGTAGAGCACCCCGTCGGCACGGATGCGGATCTTGAACTCGGTTTCGAAGGGTTCGAAGTGGAGGTCGCTGGCATGGTCGCGAATTCCCAGCAGGAGCACCATGTTCAGGAGCTTCCGCACCGGGGCGCTCTCAGCAAGGTTCTCCAGGTCGGTGAGGTTGTGCACGCCGACCTTGCTTTCGGCCTCGGCGGCGGCGCGGGCCAGATCCGCATCGCCTTCCATGCCGGAGATCAGCGATTCCACGCTTTCGCCGCTCGCCCCGTAGAACCGATCGAGGGCCGCATCGATCTCGATCTCGGTGGCAATGCAGGGGCGGATGTCGTAGCCCAGGAAGCTCCGCAGCTCGTCGATCACGGAGAGCTTCTGGGGGTTGCAGGTGGCCACCGTCAGCGTGCCGTCCTTGAAGGCGATCGGAATCACCTTGTAGAGCTCGGCCATCGGCTGGGTGAGGTGCGAGAGGACATCGGGTGCGATGACCATGTCGGTCATGTTGATGACCTGCAGCCCGAACTGTTCGGCAAGGGCCCGCGTGACGTCGTCCTCGTTGACCATTCCCATTGCCACGGCGATACTTCCAAACAATTCGCCGGGACGCGTACGCTGCTCTTCGAGCACCGCTTCCAGTTGTTCTTCAGTGATGTGGCCATGATCCATAAGGATCTGGCCAATGCGACGGACGGCCATGGGTGGAATACTCAGGGGTCAGGGGTCAGGGGTCAGGTCTCATCTTCTTCGCTTTCGAGGATGCCACGTTTGGCTTGGGCGATTTTGGCCATCAGTTCGTCAACGAAGTTGGCCTTGATGATCGCTTCCTTCTCCTCGACGATGCCGTCGCGCCAGAGCTTGAACAGGTGATCGTCGAGAAGCTGCATACCGAGTTTATGTCCGGTCTGGATGGACGAGTTGATACGGAACGTCTTATTTTCGCGGATCAGGTTGGCGATGGCCGGGGTGACGACGAGCATTTCGTAGGCGGCCACGCGCCCGCCGCTGATCTTGGGGAGCAGGGCCTGGGAGAGGATTCCGATGATGGAGGTGGAGAGCTGGGTGCGGATCTGGTCCTGCTGGTTGGTGGGGAATACGTCGATGATACGGTTGACAGTACCCTGGGCACCGGTGGTGTGCAGGGTGCCGAAGACGACGTGCCCCGTTTCGGCCGCGGTGATGGCCGCTTCGATGGTTTCCAAGTCACGCATTTCGCCGACGAGGATCACGTCGGGGTCCTGTCGCAAGGCCCGGCGAATGGCCTCGGCGAAGGAGGGGACATCGACACCTACTTCCCGCTGATTGACGGTGGATTTCTTGTGGTAGTGATAGAACTCGATCGGGTCTTCGATCGTGATAATGTGGTGGTCGACGTTGTCGTTGAGGTAATCGATGCAGGCGGCAAGGGTCGTCGATTTTCCCGAACCCGTCGGGCCGGTCACCAGCACCAGCCCGCGCGGCCGCAAGATCAACTCGCGGAGCACCGGCGGTGTGCCCAGGTCGGTCATGCTCAGAAGCTTGTTCGGAATCTGCCGCAACACCATGCCGGTGTTGCCGCGTTGCTTGAACACCGACACGCGGAACCGGGCCATATCGCCAAACGCGAACCCGAAGTCGGTGCCCCCCTGCTCCTGCAATTCCTGCTGGCAGCGTTCGGGCGTGATGCTTTTCATCAGGGCCACGGTATCTTCCGGCTCGAGGGTCTTGGTCTCGAGCTTGACCAGCCGGCCGTGCAGACGGAGCACCGGCGGCTGGCCGACGGCAATGTGCAAGTCGCTCGCATTACGGTTGACGACCGTAAGGAGCAGTTTATCGATGAGAATTGACCCCATAGAGCATTACCCTACGCGGGCGCGCCCCCTTTTGGCGGGCAGCGCTGGAACTCAAAGTCGTATTGAGGCCCGCATGGCTGGGCACCACACCCGGTATCCTTCCCGAGGCGGTACGAACAAATGGGACTCGAGCGCCCAGCCGCTCGTGCGGCCGCAGCGCACGAGCGAGAGTCCTCCGACTCTTCACGCGCCACGATTATTTCGTATTTGCTACCAAACTCCCAAGTAATCTGCCGTTTACCCCGTCCTCTGGGTGGTGTCGTGCATCTTGAGACTTCGCAGATTTGGCAACCGGTTGTCTTCTTCGAAAAGCGTACAGAGCCGAAGCTCCCATCTCTTGATAGTCAGAATCCCATTTTTTGGCTTGTGATATGGCAAACTCGGCTAGCGCGATCTTCCAGTGGTTTTGAGCGGTCGGCCGAGCCCCTCCCATCCCTCCCAGGGCGGACGGCGTCAACGGGTCAGTTCTCCGACATCTTCGCCACCCGGGTCAACTCTTCGATGGTTGTCATTCCCTGGCACACCTTTCGGAGCCCGTCGACATAGAGAGTGCTCATGCCTTCAGCCACCGCCGCACGGCGGATTTCTGTGGCCGGGGCCTCGTTGAACGTCAGCTCCCTGACCGCCGCCGACATCAGCATCAGCTCGAAAATTGCCCTTCGTCCGCGGAAACCGCTATGCCCACAACTGGTGCAGCCCTTGCCCCTCATGAAGGTTGCTTTCTTGGCCATCTCGGCAGGCACGCCGGCGGCCTCCAAAACAGCGTCGCTTGGTCGGTATTCCTCTTTGCATTTCTGGCAAACAATGCGTACCAGGCGCTGCGCCATGATCGCCACCACGCTGCTCGAGACCAGGTAAGCGGCCACACCCATGTCGATCAGACGTGTAACAGCACTGGGCGCATCGTTCGTATGCAGTGTACTGAATACCAAGTGTCCCGTCAAAGATGCCTGGATCCCCATCTGTGCAGTTTCAAGGTCTCGCATTTCTCCCACGAGGATGATGTTTGGAGCCTGACGCAACATCGCACGAATCACCCGGGCAAAGTCCAGACCGATACTGTGCTTGATCTCCACCTGGTTGATCCCCGGAAGGTAGTACTCGACGGGGTCCTCGGCCGTGATAATCTTCCGGTCCGGCGTGTTCAGTTCGTTCAGCGCCGCATACAGCGAGGTCGTCTTGCCCGAACCGGTTGGCCCCGTCACCAGGATGATCCCATTGGGCCGCGCGATCAGGTTCTTGAAGACCTTGTAGTTGGCGTCGTCGAAACCAAGTTCCCGCAATCCGACCTTGATGCTGTCTTTGTCCAGAATCCGCATCACGATCGACTGCCCGTGGTTGGTGGGGATTACGCTGACCCGAAGGTCCAGTTCCTTTTCGCCCACCGTGATCTTGATTCGACCGTCCTGCGTACGACGGCGTTCGGCAATGTCGAGTTTGGCGAGAATCTTGATGCGAGATAGCAGTGCTCCCTGCAACCTTTTCGGGGGGCTGTCGCGTTCCACCAGCACGCCGTCGATTCGGTAGCGGATCCGAACTCGATCTTCAAAGGGCTCCACGTGGATATCCGACGCCCGGAGGTTCACCGCCTCGCTGATCAGAAGATGGGTAAGGCGGACGATTGGGGCAGACGAGTCGTCGATGGCCTCATTCCCGCTGATACGCTCGTCGGCGGCCTCGGCAAAATCGATGGCCGTATCAGTGAATTCCTGGAGCATCGAGTCGGCGCTTTCCCCAACCGTCTGGCCGTAATGCCGGTTGATCGACTCGATGATCGAGGCTCGGGGGGCAAGAACCGGCTCGATGGGCTGGTTGAGGATGAACCGCAGTTTCTCAAACGTCTCGAAATCGTCTGGATCGCTCACGACCACACGCAGGCTGCCGTCTTCTTCTGCCAGAGGCAGAATCGCATTTTCCCGAGCCACCGACTCGGGAACCATCTCGATGATGGCCGGCGGCACCGTCACGTCGGCCAGGCGGATGTACTCCAGTCCATGTTGTTCGGCCATGGCCTGGGCCACGTCCTCACCGGAGACGTAGCCGAGCCGGTCGAGAGCGTCCGGCAGTTTGAGGTCCGACTGACGGGCCATCTGCTCGGCTTCGGAGAGGTGGTCAAGTCCAACTAGCCGTTGCGCTATCA
>CAYSCH010000214.1:0-2347 GCA_964429355.1 uncultured Planctomycetaceae bacterium
TTTCCGATTTCGTCCTTCGTCCTTCTTTCGTCATTTGAATTTCGTCATTCGTCATCCCCCCCACTCTGACTTCTGCCCCTCTGACTTCTGACCTCTGCCCCTCTGACCCTCTGCCCTTCGATCTTTGGCAATTCACCACAACGTCTGCGCCCCTTCGCCCTGGTAATTTCTCCGGCCAGGGCGAAGGTGGCGCGCTGCGGTCTATTCGACCAGGGAAGCCCGGCTCCTGGAGCGGTGAGACTCACTTCGTGCTGAAATCGCGCAGGCTCCGAACCTTCTCGCCTGGAGCACTCTCCAGCTCCGCGATCAATGTGCACGCCGCCGGCGCCGCCGGGGCGGTGAACTTGAAGGTGAGGATCTGACGGCCGAGGGGCTCGACCGTCGTCGGTTCGGCTTCCAGAAGCTTGCTCTCGTCGCCATGGCTCAGGAACAGGCGGACGTCGCCTTGCCATGGCTCGTAGTTGTCGTTGATCACATAGACCTTGATCTCCTGGGCCGAGCCCGCGGGAACCTCTTCGGCCCAGAAGTCGAGCATCAGGCCCACCGGGCTGAAAGCGTCGCGAACGTACTTGGCAAACTGCGGCTCAAACTCGAGTTTTTCCACGTCGAGCCAATGGTCGCTGGTCGCCCCGCCTTCGGGTCGTGGAATATCGCCCGGCCGCGAGTAACCCAGTCCGCAGAAGTGAAGCACTCCCGCACACTCGCGGTGGGCGCGCCAGAACTCGGTCAGGGCGGCCAGGTAACGGGCGTAAATGTGGCGGCGCTGCTCGACGGTCGAATCCGGCCCGAGCAGCTCCGCGTAGATCTTGTCCGTCAGGCACGTCGGATTGCCGTCGCGGGTGAGCCAGAGCCAGGCGTATTCGTTGATGACGATCGGCACGGAAATCTTCTGCTGGGCCTGGTTCAGGCCGGGCAGGCCGGAGACTGTCGGCATCTCGCTCATGTGGAACGGTTTCCCGCCCGACCAGAGGCGAATGAACAGGTAGGGATGGGATTCGACGCAGTCGGTCGCCGCCTGAGGCTCCGCCCAGCCGTTTTCCCAGGGCCGGCCCGAGAGGTCCAGGTGGCGAACTGCCTGAAGGGCCTTGCCCGTCTCGGGCGTGTTGCTTTCGTTCTGGGCGTCCCAGATCACCACGCAGGGATGATTCCACCGCTCGCGCAGCCAGTCGGTGTACTGGGGCACGATCTTTTCGGCCACGGGCCACTCGGGGCACTGGCTCTTCTGGCCGCCGAGCAGCCAGATGGGAAACTCGTCCTGGATGAGGAAACCCTCCTCGTCGGCAATGTCGTACCATGCCTCCGGCGGGAAGCCGATGCAATAGCGAAGCGAGTTCCAATGCATCGATTTGAATCGCTGGTGGAGCGTGCGCACCCACTCGGCCCGCCAGGGAAGATCGCCCCGGGCTGCATCTTCGAAGAACCGATAACAGGTCACGTTGCTGCCGCGGAGATAATAGGGCTTGCCGTTGAGCATCGGCCGTTTGCTCTCGGGGTCGAAACGGAAGGATCGCATGCCGAACCGCACACGGGCGGCGTCCGCACCCGTGCCGAGGGTAAGCTGATAGAGGAACGGGTCTTCCGGCGACCAGAGCCGGCAGTCTGGAATGGAGATGCCGAGCTCGACCTTTTCGAGCTTGCCGGGCGAAGGCGAAACGGTGATCTGCGATTTGCCTACAACAGCGTCGGCATTGGCTGCAGTGACCTTGCCCGAGAGAACGATCTCCTTGGACGGCTCGCCGCAGTCGATTTCGGCAACCACGCGGATTCGTTCCGCCTCGATCTCGGGAACGACCTGAATGTTCTGGATGTAGGGCCTGCCGGTCAGGATCAGTTCGACCGAGTCGTAGATCCCGGGGATGTAGAGATACTTTTCGAAATCCCAGCCGGTGGGCATGTCCTGGGGCATCGAGTCCCGGTCGGCCCCGATACGCACGATCAACTGGTTCTCCTCTCCGCCGCCGCGCAGAGACTGCTTCACATCGCAGTAAACCGGCGTGAAGCATGCAAGGCTTTCTCCGACCACCTGGCCGTTGAGCCATACCTTCAGTCCATACCGGGCCTTGTGCAGCTTGAGCAGGGCCACGTCGGGCACCCGGCCATCCAACTGGAAGGTCCGCCGATACCAGAAGGCCTGCCGCTTCGGGCTCTTCTTGCCCACCTCTTCAAAGGGCGGCTGAGCCATGTCGACAAGTCCCGGAACGGCCACCGTGCGCTCGAAGCGAGTCGGGGGTGTGCCCACCTCTCCTTCTCCGACTTGCCAGACGCCATGGAGGCTCAGCACGTGACGGGGAGCTTCGGGTTTGAGGGCGGCAGATGTGTTGGATGCACTGGCCGCGAAGAAGACAGC
>CAYSCH010000214.1:2357-16391 GCA_964429355.1 uncultured Planctomycetaceae bacterium
GGTGTTCATGCTTCTTCATTCCAAGGGGAGGTGCATGGCAAGTCCCGACAACATGGGCAAACGATGGAAAAGCCTTGACAAAACGTAGGAGTCTTCCACGGACATGGATGGGCACAATCGGTGGATTTGTTGGCGGCTCTGTATCGCGACAATTACTTTTCCCGTTCCCGTTGAGCGTCAATTGGAGTCCCCGATTTCGGATGCCGGTGGGGCTCCAAGAAGCCTACCACTTTCCGAGAGTCGATGACAGTCGATGGCAAGAGCGACTTCGGCCGGTTCCAGTGAATCCGAGAAGGTCACGGCGCGAGTCGAGATGGTCCCAAGCCAATCCCGGGAGTTTTGAATACCCACAAACATGGCTCGATTTCCGCATGAGGACGGATCGAACCAATCAACGATTCAGGAAAACGTCACTCGGAGTCGTTCGCGAGATTGCCTTATCCTAACCACCTCCGTAACATTTCCTGAATCGCGGCCCGTCGGCAGATCGTCGACTTCGCGGGCGAGCTTCTCCTTGGCCGCGATACGTCTTCGTCGTGTCACCTGATCTTTCGGATGTCGCGTGTTCAGTTCTTTCCGTATCTATTGGAGCACAAGCGATGACTCGTAGCCTATTCCCTGTTGTGTTGTTGTTTGCTGTTCTCGGCGTTGCCGACCGTTCTTATGCGGCGCTGATCGTCTACACCGCAACATTGAACGGCGCCATCGAAGCTCCACCGAACGCTTCCCCTGGCACGGGGTTTGCCAAGGTCACCTACGACTCCGTGGCTCATACGCTGGGATTGGACGTAACGTTCGCTAACCTGTTGGGCATTACGACAAATTCGCACATCCACGCTCCAACTGCCGTTCCCGGTACAGGGACGGCGGGAGTCGCCACCACGCTACCCACATTTGTGGGGTTTCCCTCTGGTGTACAGTCAGGAGCCTACAATGCTGTACTCGATTTGACTTTGCCAGGTTCGTTTAATCCGGCGTTTGTAACAGCAAACGGAGGCACTGTCGCTGGTGCCGAGGCCGCGCTGGCAGCCAGTCTGGCCAACGGAAGTGCGTACTGGAATATTCACACGAGTCAATTCCCGGGTGGCGAGATCCGCGGATTCCTTCAGGCGGTACCTGAGCCGGCCAGCCTCGCGATCTGGGGTATCGGAGCGTTGGGAGTTATCGCTTTCGGCCGGCGCCGCCCACGCTCGTGCGTTGGACGCAAATAACATCGAAAGACGTCGGGACGCAATTTCATGACGCCGGTCCAAATGGCTGACTTCTTCACCTTCATCTCCAACCGGCTTATGTCGCGCCCCATCGGACGGCAAATGGCAACCTGGTCAACGACCGACAGCCATTAACGTCTTCCGCAGATTCTCAGAGCCGATTTCAGCACCAGCGGCAACTGCGACCGTCCCTGCCCTCGGGAAGCTTCCGTCGTAATCTCTCAACCGCATCTTATCATTCGAAATGCCGACGCCGTGCCGTTCCGCGCGGCACAAAGAGCCCCCTCTTAGGTGGGCTGACGGTCGGCAGACGCTATCGCGGGACTCGACCTCTCAGTAAGATGGGAAAGGTGGTGTTCAAGGAAGATAGGAACTTGAGAGGCTGTGGCGATGGATGTTGCCGAGGAAGCCACCCCGTGGGTCGTCTGCCTGAGCCGCGACGGCAGGGAAGCGGCACGGGCGCTTTTCAGACAGAGTATTTCTCGAATCAGATTCTGGGCGCGGCGGAAGCTCGCAGGTCCCCTTACAAACCGGAGAATCTGGTGGGAGGAGAACTCCCTTTGAGTAATTCTTCCAGCCCCGACGAGATTCCAGTGACGGCCGATGCCGCGCTCCAGATCGAGAGTGTCTGCGACCAGTTCAAGGCGGACTGGCGGAGTGGGCAGCACCCCCACATCGAAGAGTTTCTCATGCGCGGACCGGCCTCGCATCGCGACGCGCTGCTGGCCAACCTGCTGGAAATTGAGTTCGAGCATCGCAGCCGGTCGGGTGATGTTGTCCGCGTCGATCACTATCATCAGCGATTCCCCCAAAATCCCGACCAGGTCAATGAAGTCTTTCGCCGCGTGGTAAAACCTCGGCAGGTGGGCGACTACGAGCTGCTGGACGAACTCGGCCGCGGCGGCATGGGCGTCATCTACCGGGCGAGGCAGGTCTTTCTCAACCAGATCGTGGCCCTCAAAGTGCTGCCCGAGGAGTGCCTCGACCGGCCGGAATTTGTCGGCCGGTTCAAACGCGAGATGCAGTCCATTGGGCGCCTGGAGCATCCGAACATCGTTCGGGCTTACAACGCCGGCGAGGCGGATGGGGTGCTGTTCCTGGTCTTGGAGTTTGTCGATGGAGTCACCTTCCATCGGCTCATCGCCGATCACGTCGAAAAACATCAGACCGGCCTGAGCGTGGGGGCAGCCTGCGAGGCCATCCGCCAGGCGGCCCTGGCCCTGGAACATGCCCGGCAACACGGACTGGTTCATCGCGACGTGAAACCCGCCAACCTCATGCTCAGCCGTTCGGGCGTGGTCAAACTGCTCGACCTGGGACTGGCGAAGTTCCATGCCGACCAACGGCCGATCGACGAACGCTCCGGGCCGGTCACCCAGCCCGGAATGGCCATGGGCACGGTCGACTACATGGCGCCGGAACAATGGGAAGACCCTAGCGGAGTCGATATTCGAGCCGACCTCTACAGCCTGGGCTGTACGCTGTCGTTCCTCCTGACCGGCAGTCCGCCTTTCGGCGACAGGACCTACGACACCAACCGCAAGAAACTGATGGCCCACATCGTGGCCCCCATCCCGTCGCTGCCCACCTTGCGGGAAGATTGCCCCGAGGCGCTGGACCGGATCTTCGCTCGATTGATGGCCAAGGAACCGCAAGATCGCTTTCGCACACCGGCGGAACTGGCCGAAGCGCTGGAGCCGTTGGCCAATCGCCAGGACCTGGCGGCAATTGCCGTTGGTTCCCCAGTCGATCAATCAGGCCTCGGTTCCGAAGTCGGCATCTGCAGCGCCGGCAGCGACACCAAGAATGCCCTGCCGCTCGATGCGGCAGCCACCCCCTCCGCCTCGCGGCGGCAATGGCACCGCCGGCGGGCGGTTGCCGGCCTGTCACTGGCGGCCGTGCTTCTGGTCGGCCTGGGGATCTGGTCGACACTGCGCTCGCCGGATGACCGCCAGTCTTCACCGGTTGACTCCCGACCGCAGGTCGCGTTGGGGAAGGCCGGCGAGGGACTCGGCTCCGAGAACCAACCGGTCGCCCCCAAGACCGCTCGGCCCGCTGTCGAAACCAACCGGCTCCAGTCCGAGTTCGGCCTGCTTCCCGGCCTCAACGGCCAGTGGTGGTTCGACGAAATGCCCTGGTACACGCCGTTCGCCCGTCAGGCCGTCATTCGTGCGATTGGCCAGGAGGGCAGCGGCGACATTGCCAACGAAGCCGCCGCGAGATATCTCGATGCCAACATCGCGGACCTGCAGAAATGGCTCGTGAGTGTGGTCGAGGCCAAGGAAACCTCATTCTCGCCGAGCCAGCAGGCACTCTGGAGACAACTCGCCAGTATTTCCAGCGAGGACTTTGCCAATGATGAAGCGCTGGCCGACCGTCTGGCGGAGCACCTCACGGTGTTTGTCGCGGCACACGGCGACTCATCCGATTGGAGCGCGGAGGACATTTACACCCGGGCGATTCTCGAACACAAGGTCGCCCAGATCACCAGGCATTCCGACACGATCGCCCAGGCAGGCATCCACTACGGCGAGGCCATCGAAAGACTGATGGCTGCCGACAGCGGCACCTCGCCGCTCCTGTGGTTCCTTTGCCAGGCCGACAGCGCGAGGTTCTATCTCGAAGTGATGGGCGAGCACGACCGGGCGATCAACCAGCTTGCTGAAATCGTCCGCATCGATGGGCTCCCGTTGCTGTTCAAGGTCGAGGCGGGCACGGAGTGCGGGCTGGCAGCCAGCCGTGCCGGCAAGTACCAGGACAGCCGGTTTGGAGATGCCCAGGGCTTCCTGGAACAGTCGGCCATCGATCGCACCAGTCACCCCCTGCTGGCCCACATCCACGAACGATGGGGCTGGAGCCTGATGGAACAATTGGACGTGGAGCGCGCCTTTGCTCAGTTCGAAGCGGCCGGCAGGATCCGCACCAAGAACCGCGAGACGAACCCCTTCGCCTCGATCTACGTCTACCACAATCAGCACGGCCAGAACATGGCCTTGCGCTATCGCGGCGCGCGGGCCCAAGCTATCCGCAACTACCAGAGCCTGATCGAAGAAATCTTCAACGAACTGGACGACCCCGCCAATCAGGTCGATCGGCCCGGGCAGCAGCGCTACCGCCGGGACCTCCGCGAGCGCTACAGCAACTCCAATGAGCGATTGGCCGATTGCGTGCTCTATCAGGGAGCGGCCTCGGAACCCCAGGCCGACGAACTCCAATGGGCGTACCAGCGATATCTCAAGGCAATTGACTACGCCGACGACCCGGGAGCCCGAGCAGCCATGGCCTGCAAGCGGTGCATGTTGCTGGCTCTCCGTGGCGGAGAAGACCTCGAGACGGCCCAAACCGAATTCAACGCGGAAGGCGTCAGCAAGAACCAGGTTCCCGAGCGGCACAAGGAACGTGTGGAATTGCTGCGAGGGCTCACCGAAGCGGTCCTGGCCCTGGCCCAGAGCGGCAACTCGGCCGAAGGCCGTGCGCGGCTCAAGGACTTTCTGGACCTCATGACTTCGGCTCCCCTCTCCGATCAGCGCCGCCGCGAGACGCTGGAAACGCAGCTTTTCTGTGCAGAGTTGCTGGTCGCCTCCCATCTCGCCGCAGGCGACGCCGAGGCCGCCAGGGAAGACCTCCATTATCTGGAAGATCCCTTGAAGGCGTTTCCCTATCCGCAGCAGATGCTTCCCTATCTGCGACGGCCGTACGCACTGGCAATTCGCGCTGCCGGCCCAGGCAACCCGAGCCGCCTGCGGCAGTACATCCTCCGCTCGCGGTTGACGACCGGACAGGAGCCCTCCGGAACGAACGGGGATGCCCTGCTCTTGTTCCACTTTGGCGACAAGGACGGGATCGTCGCCCTTTTTGCCGCCGGCGAGGCGGCTGTCTGCTCTCCCCTCGATTTTGGCCGGGTCGATGTGAAACATGCCGCCGAGCAGCCCGACTTGCACCTGCGGCTTCCCGACGGGATCGTCGAGGCGATTCGGCGCCAGCAGCAGGCCGGACGCCCCATTCGCCCCTTCTGGTCCGACACCATGTGCTGGTATGGCGAAGACAAAGAAGACCACGGCCTCTCCGATGCCCAGTGGCCGTTCGGCGATCAGCTAGACTTGGCCAGCCTGCTACCATCCGGCGGAGAGCCGCAATAGCCCGGATTATTCAGGGACTCACTTGCGCGATTGACGCTTCAGCTCATGAATAAACCGGGATACGCGCCGGACCGCCTACAGCGGGCCGTGCCCGGAGTCCTGCAGCAGTCCGCCGGTGCGCGGGATCCGGGGGCATCACTCACCCGCCTGCCGCAACCCCTCACACTCACCCAGTCGCCGCTCGATCTCGGCGATCATCTTTTGATACTTCTCGCCCCCCACGCCGCCATATTCCGATTCCAGCCGGGCATCGGAAATTCCCTCGGGCAGATCGGCGGCCTCCGGGAAGATCGCGCCCAGATCGAACCCGTCGGCCAGCAGGTCCTGCAGCCGCCGAGCCGCCTTTTCGTCGCCAGTCGCAGCCAAAGCAAAGAGCGTGCCCCCCCGATCGGCTACCAGATCGGAAAACGAAAAGCCGCTCCCCCCCTCGCCCGCGTCGAGCTCCTCCTTGAACAGGCCGGCCTCGTCGCTCAGCGATTCGTTCGATATCAGGGCCAACGCGGCACTGACCAGGAAATGTCGGCTCCAGTCCGCTCGGCCGCGCAACTTGACAAAACGAACATGCCGCCGCGACTTCCGCAGTAGTTCCTCATCGGTCACCGATCCGACCAGGTGCTCGATACGCCGGTGCCCGAGCAGGATCGCCAGGGCCAGGATTGCCGCACGGTTCTCGAGCGCGGGATCTTCCGTTTTCGACCGGGCACGGGCCAGTGCAAAGGCCGATTGCACCATCGCCGCGAATCGATCGTCGTCGGCAACTCCAGGGTAAGGCTTTGCCAGGTGCTCATAGTAAACCCTGGTCTTGACCACCACGTTGGGGCTCTGGCCGAATCGCGCCATCAGGGAGGGTATCACTTCGTCCACCAGTCCCCGAGCGACGAGCACCGCTTCCACGCCGTCGTCGGTCACACGGAATGAACCGATTGCGCGGAGCACGTTGCTCAGATCGCGATCGTTGGCCACCAGCGTAACCCCCTGCTGCACCAGGCGATCAAGAATGAAACCCGGTACCGGTACGCGCCCGATATGAACCTCCTCGAAATCGATTTCGAGCTTTCCGGCCTTGATCGTTGCCTTGCCCGAAGCCTGCACGTTCACGAAGCGGGTTGGCTCCTTCGAGCCGGTCAACGGCATCGACAGTTCGGCGGTAACCGTTCCATTCTCCAGCGTGATCCGCCCGCAAGCGTTGGGAAGGACCTGGGAAATTCCCATGGCAAGCATCAGATTCAGATCGTGCTCGCTGAAACGCAACCGCCGCGTTCCATCCCGTAAGGGCTGCGGACTCCTGAGAGTCTCCACCAGGCGGCGTTTTTCGGCCGAGGTGACCTTCGGCGGCTGGATCGTCAGCGAGCTTCGAGAGGTGCCAAGAAAGCCGAGCGTCGCCAGGGCAACTGCTCCGGCCAGCAGCAAACCGAGCATCTTGGGCACGAGCCAGAGCACCGCTCGCGGTCCACGCAGCACGCTTCGCCCAAGCCACGTCCCAAGAATGAAACCTGTCAGGGGCAGCAGCGAGGAAAGCAAACCGGGAAATCGGCCAGTCTCGATCAGCACAAGAAACAGGAACGTGACGCTGCCCAAAAGGCCCATCAGAATCCAGCGTCCAACGACCCGGACCGCCTTCTGCGACTGTCCGCCGGCGAAACCCAACGCGACAAGAAACCCGAACAGGAACAGGCAGAGCGCCAACTGGAGATTCGCCGAAAGGGCCTCGTAAAGCCAATGCCGCAAGGCCAGCAGATCGGTGAGAGTGATTTCATGCCCCGTCGGCACGATATTCTGACGCCAGCGGGCGCGAAAGAGCAGAAGGAACAGGTAGCCGGCCAACATGATCCAGGCACACCAGTTGACCACCTTCGGCCACGAGCCCTTCGGCTTGGGAGGGATCGTACTGGCACCCACATCGAGAGCGGAATCCGCCGGGGCGGGCGTACACGCAGGACTCATCGAGCCGAAATGATTCGGATAAGGGAATTCTGCTCCCACGAATGCCTTTGGACCCCTCTAACAAAACCTGCGGTCTCGGATGCAGTGCCCACAGGAGACGCTTTCCTGACCACGTCAGGATCTCGTGGAGCCGGTCCCGAAACGATTGCCCATCCAAATAGCGGTGCGCAACACTGGAGGATCGCAGAACCGTGTCCCGTGACCCGCACGCATGCATCGCGTGCACAATCAATTGCCAAAACTCTATAGTTTCCCTCAACCCCCGCACAAAATCAAGGCGGCCGACGACCCTCAGCGACTTGCGTAGGTCCGCCCCAGGTGGTCCACAATCGCCTTTCTCAGCTCCACGAAATCGATTTCGTTCACCTGGCGATAGATCACCTTGCCGCCAGGGGCGACCAGAATCGTATACGGCACCGGCCCCGGCCACTCGGGATCGAGGGCCTCGGCAAATTTGTCGCGACTCGGGCCGGTGAAGAGGAAGTTCGTCGAGGAGACGTGGCTCTCGGTGAGCGTCTTCAGTGCCTGATCGCGACGAGCGGCCTCGTCGAGGCTGATTGTGATCATTTCGAACTGCCGCTTGCGGTACATGCGATTGATCGTCACCAACTCCTCCAGTTCGCCCACACACGGCCCGCACCACGTGGCCCAGACATTGACCAACAGCAGCTTGTCGGTCTTATTTTCGACCAGCGCCTTCACACCCGCCTCGTCGATCGTCTTGAGCGATACCGGTTCGGCGTTCCACTTCTCGATCGAGTCGATCGCGCTCTGCCGCTTATCGGACCATTTGGTCGAGCAGCCGAAGACGCGGGTCTTCTCCACCGGAACCGGCTTGCCGGCCAGCAGGGCATCGATCGCATTGCGTGCATCGTGCGACTGGACCTCGCGGATGTCGGAATCGTCTACCCGCCCCACATAACGCAGCTTTCGGCCGGCGTCGAAAATGAACACGTGGGGCGTGGCCAGCACGCCGTAGGCCGTCGACACCTTCTGGTTTTCGCCGTCGTAGAGGTAGGGAAAGGTGAACTTCCGGTCCTTGGCCCGGATCTTCATGTCTTCCAGCGAATCGCCCACATCGCTGTAGCCTAATTCGTCGAGGCGAAGCGCTTGGGGATCGTTGGGCGAAATCGCCACCAGCGCCACACCGCGATCCTTGTAGTCGTCGTGGATCTTGACGATCCGATCCTCGTAGGCCTGGGCCGTCGGGCAGTGATTGCAGGTGAACACCACGACGAGGACTTTGGCACCGGCAAAGTCCTTCAGACTGTGCGTCTTGCCGTCCACTCCGGGGAGTTCGAAATCGGGTGCCGGCTGGCCGATCTCCAGAGTCGCCGGTTCCTTGGCGACGGCCAGGAGACCGTTGCCGACACAGAACAAAGCCAGGCAACCGACGGGAACTGCGAGTCTCAGGATCATGGCTCACTCCTTGCGGATTTGAACGCTGCCACCTTTGACAGATCGAAGATTGATTGTATACGGGCCGGGTCCTTCGACAAGCCAACGCACGTAAACCGCCCCCATGCCGGGGATGTTCGGGATCCGAACCTCGGCGGGACGGAATTCCTGTTCGCTTGCATCCTGGAAAAACGGTTCACTGCTTCGCATGCCCGTCACCACCTTCAGTCCCTGCCCGCTGATCGAGGCGATGTCGGGGGGCGTGATCTTGTTCTCCAGGTCCACGTCGGCATGGGTCGGAATCAGTTTCTGGTTGACGATCGTGGCCGTCACTTCAATCAGCTTGCCGCCGAGCGGCTTCACGTCGACCGACTGGATCGCCACCTGGGGCATCTGGTCGGCGTGATAGAGCGTGAAGGCCATGTTGCGATGGCACTCTTCCTCCAGCAGGAAAGACGGCGGCTGCCGCCCCCACTCCTTCCTCTTGCCCCCCACCTCGATCCGCCCATATTGGGGATGGTCGACATCGTGCCAGGCAACGGTTCCCTGGCCCAGGAGGAGCAGGTCGTCAAACTCCTGTTCGTCCGCACCGCGATCCTGCGGCTCTCGCCGGAAGTAGTTCTCGCGGGTGAACAGTTCATTGCTGAACGAGTAGATCCCGAGCATGCCGAAGAGCCAGTCGAACTCTCCGCCGTAGACTTCATAGAGCCCGGTCGAGCAGACAAGGTAGTCGTAGAACGGCAGCATCTGCTGCCCCTTGGCGGCAATTGCGTCGTAAACGGCCACGTCCCTCGCGGAGTACTTGTCCTGGATGTTTCCCGGTCCGCGGAGAATCATTCCACCCGAATTGTGATAGGATTGAGCGCCGGCGATGTTGGAATGATCGAGCACGAACTCCGCCACCAGGCGGTTCTCGCCGATCGAGAAGGGATAGCGGTACGCTCCTCCCTGCACGTAGCCGGGCTGCCACTGCCGAGGCCAGTCGCGGTTCGGATCGTAGTACCCGTCGCCGTCCTCGTTCACGCGTCCGTCGCCGTCGTTGTCGATTCCCTCATTTCCCAGCAGTTCAAACTCGCCCCGCTCGTCGGCCTTCACCTGGATCATGAGCTGGGGATGATCGGGATGAACCTTCCAGCGGCCGTTGGGGTCACGGCGGCGCATCTGCGTGATCTGGCCGTCTCCGTCGAGGTCGTCGTAGCCGTCTTCGTCGACCTGCCCGTCGCGATCGTCGTCGACGGGCCGCTTGCCCGCGCGGGGCGAACTGGTCGTGTTCGGTTCGTACATGTGGGCGTCGCGCGAGTCGGGGTTCATCATGGGAACCATGTAGAACGTCCGCTCATCGACCAGCCGCGTTACCGCATCGTGACGCCCGTACATTTCCAGCAGGTACCAGGCCGTGTAGAGCGTGACCTGGGTGCCCTGGATCTCATTGGCGTGAATGGCGCCGTCGATCCAGAAGGCCGGCTTGCTGCGATCGTCGCCGGTCTTTCGGTTGGTGATCGTCAGCAGCCACATCTCCCGCCCGCCATACGACTTGCCCAGGCTGGCCAGTTGCGCCCGGTCGGGGTGGGCCGCCACCATCTTCTTCATCAAGGCCGTTGCCTCGGCGTGGTCGTGATACCGATTCCATTGGGCCGGCACCTTCGGGTCTGACGGAGCCCCCATCGGCTGATAAGCCTTCTGTTTCGGCGCCGCCAGGGCGCTGGTTGCCAACACCAACACCAGGCCAATCGCTCCAATTCGCTTCATGATTCACCTGCTCTTCGTAGCCGAATTCGCCAGAATTTGGCCCTGCGTTGCATTCGCCCCATTCCCTCTCTTCTCGCCCGATTCTTTTTTTCGTAGCCGAATTCACCTTCTTCGTAGCCGAATTCGCCAGAATTTGGCCCCCCAACAATTTGCCCCCTCCACAACTCCCCAAACCCCACCAACGTCGCCTACCTTGATCCTTCCACCCCCAATTCCACCTCCTCCGTAGCACTCCCAACCATCGGACTCCAGACCCGGACCTTCACCGTCGGCACTTTCCCCGTCGCCCGTCGCACAAGCCATTTCTCTTCCGCCCGCCCCCCTTCGCCCGCCAGCGGCCCGATCGCTCGACGGGCGTGGCCCGTCACCAGCGAAACCGCCTCCGGAGACATCAACTCGGCCTGCAGAAGCTGTGGATCTCGTGTGATTCTCCCCATTTCCGTCTCTGTCGGCAGCACTCCTTCGTTCACGATGGCCGCCGTGATCCGCCAGACGTCCGTGCCCAGTGATTCGGCCTGCAGCGAGGTGATCCTGACGCGGGGGAACATGCCGCCCAGCTTCAGAAGAAACTCGTACTGGACGCCGGCCACCTCGTCGATCAATTTGGCCGGCGGATTGTCTTTCAAGAATGGCTTGAAGCCCCCGATCTCGACCTTTCTTCCTTCCAGATCGGGATGCTCGTGCGGCTCCCAATCGACAAAACCATCCACCCCCTCCTGCTCGAACCAGGCCAGCGCACTCAGGTCGTCGATGCCACGGCCTTCTTTTTCGCGGTCCTTCGCCGAGTCGTCCTCCTTTTTCTCGTCGCTTTCCTCACTCGTGCCCGGATCTTCATGTTCTTCCGGTTTGGCCCCTTCCTTTTCGAGCTTGGGGATCGACCAGGGGCGGGTTGCCACGGACCAACGACCATAGTGGAAGTAGGCCCACTCGATCACCGATCCTCCGCCGGCGGGTATCTCCGGCGGCTTGTCCTTGCCGTGGATCTTCTCGTAGTCGCTGGCGATCCGGTCGAAGTACGGTGCGTCTTTGGCCAGCAACCTCGTCTTGATCTTGTTCTTCTCGGCCGACTCGTCCGGTTTCCACTTGTGGAGCAGGTTGTCGCGTCCCGAAAGGGTCCAGACAAGCACGATGTTGGCATGGTCGAAGGCAAAGTCGGCGATTGCCCGCGTCTCAGTTTCCGAAACCTGGTGCGGCCCGGCGCCGGACTGGAAGTAGGGGTAGTCGAAGGTGAAGTTGCGGTCGAAAGCCACGCCGCCGGGCGGGTCTTCATTGAGCTCACCGTCGCCGTCGTTGTCTTTGCCTTCCGCGTAGAGCCTGTACCGCCCCCGCTGCCCCTTCTGCCCGTCGGCCTCGATCATCACCCGATCGTCGTTGGGGTGAACGGTGTAACGGCCCTCCGCGTCCTCCACCCGCATCACGGTGATCAGCCCGTCACCGTCGAGGTCGTCCGGTCCGTCTTCATCCGCCTGGCCATCGGTATCGTCGTCGATCGGACGGGCGTTTACATCACGCTGCCGAAGCGGTGCTTCGAAGAAGGCTTCGGCGCCGTCGGGCGCAGCCTGGACGATACAGTAGAAGGTGACACGGTCGACCAGCCCGCGGACCTCCGCGTCCCCTTCAGCCCCCATGACGAGCCGTTGCGCCACACGGAGCACGACCTCGCTATCGACCGGTCGAGCCGGGTCGATCCCTCCAATGACCAGCAGAGCCGGCTTCTTGTCGACTTCCCCGGTCCCAATCGTCAGCAGGCCCACCTCGCGTCCGCCGAGGGTGCGGGCCAAGGAAGTGTAAGCAACACGGTCCGACTTGGCCAGTTCGCGGGCTTTGCCGATCAGGGTCTTGGAATCGCTGTAGCCCTCCACGGCCGGCGTGGCAGCCGTCAGCATCGACGCGAGGAACAACAGCAGGAGGGGAGCC
This sequence comes from uncultured Planctomycetaceae bacterium, assembly GCA_964429355.1. Taxonomy (GTDB): domain Bacteria; phylum Planctomycetota; class Planctomycetia; order Pirellulales; family Thermoguttaceae; genus JAAYAY01. Next base: position 14,716 of record CAYSCH010000214.1, read on the forward strand.
CCAAAGAATACGAAGGTTCTCACGGCATCTCGACCAGGAATGCAGAATCAGGGCGGGAAAAGCACCGTCCTCATCCTATCCTGGCAACAGGGCGAATTCCAGCGGGAAGAGGGGTGCAGGGGCACTCACCCATCTCCGGCAATCTTCGCTCGAGAGAATCAAGGACAATCACTGCCGGATACAACGGAAGGCCGCCATCCGCAGGCGGCCTTCCTCGTATCTCGGCAGAAAACGTCCAGCAGCCGATGTTCAGTTCCCCTTCGTACCAAACCCGTACGGCACCGGTTCCAGAGGAACTCCCCACTTGCTCTGGAAGTTCTTGTGGTTGACACTGTTCAATCCGAGGGAGTAATTCCAGTTCGGTTTCAGTTGCACCGGCAGCACGCAGGTCTTGCCCCCGTCGGTCCAGAACGGTTTCTTTCCCTCCGGTACTTCCGGAAACGTCGGCCCGCTGCCCGTCCACGAGAATCCTTCGCCCATCGGCAGATCGAAGACCACCCGGATCTCGGTGATGCCCGGATCGACGTCCGCTGCACCATTCTCCGGCGCGATCGATACTATGTTCGGAATCCGTACCTGGTTCTTCAATTCCTCGCTGGCGCCTTGGGTGGTGAAGAAGATGGCCGAGGGAGGAGCCGGCATGCCTGCAGCGCTGCGGAAATTCTGAAAGCTCGTGGAATTGATTCCCACGCGGTAGTAATGGGATTTCTGGAGCTGAACCGGAAGCACACACGTCCGGCCGTCCTTCCAGACAGGCCTCTTCCCCTCGGGAATCGTGGGAAACTCGGGCCCGCCACCGGTGAAGGACAACCCCTCCCCCATGTCCTGGTCGAAGGCCACCGTGATGTACTTCAAGTCGGGATCGACGTCGGTCGATCCCGCTGCTGGAATCGTTGCCACCACACGGGGCGGGAGCCGGCCCGAAGCCTGGGCCTCCACTGCCCCGTCAAAAGTCATTTCGATCCGCGAGATCCGCCCCCGGCGGACGGTGATCTGCTGCTCCCGCGGTTCTTGGCCGCTCAGATCGATGACGATCTTGTACGTCCCCGGTTCCACAACGAAAAGCCCGTTGGACTTCCCCAACACCTTTCCCTCCAGCCGGATCTCCGCACCCTTCGGCATGGTCTGCACGAACAGCAGAGTCTGAGGGTCGCTCTGACTCTTCACAGTCTGCGGACCGGCCGCGAGTGCCGGGGTATTCCTGCTGAGACCGATCGCGGTTCCCACCAGCGCGATCGACAGTAGAATCCACCGGAAATTCGCTTGGCATCTTCTCATCGGAAACCTCCAGAAGTACGTGGAATGAGCGTCCCGCTCCGGGAGCGTCAGGGTAGCAGGTTGCCGGCGCCGGAAAAAGGACCAGCGTCCTGCTACTCCTTCTATGCGCCGTCATGGCCGGATTGGCCAACTTTTCTTGAGGAATTTTCCAGGTCGACTACAATGGCGGGTGGGGCCTGGTCGAATACTCCGGCGGTGTGAGACCCAGGTTGCCGCAGGCACGAGTTCATCCGGTATGCCGCACGATACACGTCCTACCCTCCTCAACCGAGTGCGTGATGCGACCGACACGATGGCCTGGCGAGAGTTCTTCGCCTGCTACTGGCCCGTTGTTTTCTCCTACGCGCGACACCGCGGCTGCTCAGAACACACGGCCCAGGAGATCGTCCAGGACGTGA
>CAYSCH010000215.1:0-16308 GCA_964429355.1 uncultured Planctomycetaceae bacterium
TGCAGCATCTTCTGCAGCGGCTTTTGTCGCAGAGCCAGGAACTCTCGCCCGTCTCGCTCCCTTCGCTCTTTTTGCTTGACAGCAATCTCCAAAGCGGTAAAATCGTACTCAGTCAGTTTGTCTGACTTATAAGAGGTGCCCATGGCGCGGTTGTTTCGTGATGTAACCGAAGGAGAACTCGGGGTCCTGAACGTGCTCTGGGACAAGGGGCCCGTGACGATTCGCGAAGTGACCGACGCGGTCTATGCCGACGGGACAGTTGCCCAGTACGCCACCGTGCAGAAACTGTTGGAGCGGCTTGAGAAGAAAGGTCACGTCCGAAGGGACCGGAGTAGCCGGGCCCATGTCTTTCAGGCGATCGTCGGTCGGGATGAGCTGATCGGTTGGGGGATGCAGGAGTTGGCGAACGGACTCAGCGGTGGGTCGATCGTATCGCTTTTTGCCGAGCTGGTGAAACCGGTGCGGTTGACCGGCCGAGAGCGTGAATCCTTGCAGAATCTGGTGGCAGAGCTGGAACGCCAGAGGCAGGGGGCCGAACGAAATGCTCCGCCCGGCGGGTCTGAGTGATGTCTGACTGGGGCGCGACCACCGCAATGCAGCCCCCAGTCGATATCGTGTGAAACGCCGGACAGTGTGGCCCCATCGGTTTTGAAGGGGAGCGTGGGATGCTTGAGATCGGCCTGAGCAATGCCTTGATGGCCACGTTGTTGGCGGGGATTGCCGCGGTGTTCTCGGTGCGCAGGTGCCATCCCTCCCTCATTCACCTGACTTGTCTCCTGGTCTTCATCAAGCTGCTTGCGCCGCCCATGATCTTACTTCCCCTGCCACTGGTGGAACGCGTTGTGGATGCAACGCCGGCTCGCGAGTCGGCGGCCTTGGCAAGCACCTTGCCGGAGGTGCTCGGCCCCAACGCGGGCGGCGAGAGCCTGGCGATTCCAGTTCCTGGGCAGCCGCCGCTCTCAAGCCAGGACGATGCAGAGTCCTTTCTGCCGGATCTCGGTGCTTCGGGAAGCGGCGAGGTGGACGTCTGGGATCACGGCGTTATGCCAACGTCAGGCGGTTCATCCGGATCGCAATCGCCTGAGATCGAGAAGCCGGAACCCTGGGAGATCCCTTCGCTGCGGGGCATTGCCGTTGGGGTGTGGCTCGGCGGAGCTCTGCTCTGGTTTGCCTTTGCCATCAACCGGGCGTGGCGTATCCATCGGCTGATTGCCTATGCGAAGCCGGCTCCGCGGGAGCTTCGCGAGGAAATCCGGGAGATTTGCCGGCACATCGGGCTGACACGCTGCCCGGAGATCCAGATCGTTTCCGGCGTCATCTCGCCGATGGTCTGGGCGATCGGATGTCAACCACGGATCCTGATGCCGTCGGCGTTGCTTGAACGTCTCGATACCGACGAGCGTCGGACGGTGCTGACGCATGAGTTGGCCCACATCAAGCGGCGTGATACCTGGGTGCGGCTGGTGGAATTTGCGGCCTCGGGGCTCTACTGGTGGTTTCCAGTCGTCTGGCATGTGCGCGACTCGCTCCGGCGTGCCGAGGAGGAATGCTGCGACGCCTGGGTGACCTTCCTATTGCCCGATTCATACCGAGCTTATGCGTCGGCATTGTTGAAAACGCTCGAGTTCTTTGGTGAACAATCCGAACGCCGGTCCGTGCTCCATTCGCTCGGCAGCGGGGTGGGTGGCTTCCGGATGATGGAAAGGAGGTTGACGATGATCTATCGGCACGAGAGACCTGTGCGGCTCGGCGGATTCGGATATGCGGGTTTGGTCGTTCTGTCGGCGGTCTTCCTGCCGGTGGCTCTGGCCCAGGCACCACAGGCTCCCTCCGGCACGGCTCCGGCAGTGGAAGCCGAGGCGGCAGAATCCTCGAAATCTGCGGCCGACGAGCCTGCGGCGGCGGACGCTGCGGCCAACGCCGCGACGCCAAAGACTGAGCGAGAGTTTCAACTCGTGGATTCGTTCGACGGGAAATTCTCACTTCCGTGGAAACAGGTTCGGCCCGATCCTACGCATTTTTCGCTGGAGAAGAACCCGGGCAGCCTGACGATCACCACGCAGCCGGGGACCATTTACGGCGATGAGATGACGGCGGGGCCGGAAGTGCGCCCCAGGAACTTGTTCCTGGTCCCCAATCCGGCGGTGGAAAAGGGGGATTTTGTGTTAACGGTGAGTATTGCCAATTTCCGGCCCCAGGTTCCGTACCAGCAGGCGGGGCTGCTGGTGTACGACGACGACGACAACTATGTCAAGTGGGCGGTCCAGCATGCCCGTTACGGTCCTTCTTTCGCATTCCTGAAAGAGACGAACCGTGAAGCCATCGGCCTCTACTACGATATCGCAGGTGCAGCCAGTTCCGAGCGCGTCTGGCTGCGGATCACCAAGTGCGGCAAGCTGTATCGGTATGCGACCAGCACCGACGGCGACGAATTCCAGTTGCTTGGCCAGAAGGAATGGGGCGACGGCTCGCCGCAGTGGGTTGGAATTGTTGCGAAGAACTCCCAGGCGATCGAGGAGATGGATGCGGTGTTCGAGAGCTTCGAAGTACGTTCGCCCTCGCCCGGCGAAGTGGATCCGGCCGCGATTGCGGCCCTCGAGGAGATCCGGGGGACGTGGGATGTCGCCACGATGCGGGCCGCCGGCGAGAAGGTGGAAGGGATACGACCGGCAAGGTTCGCATTTGAAGAGACGGAGGTCGTGGTCACCGAGATCGGCAGGCCCGTGACGATTCCGTACCACGTGGAAGTGCGGGACGGGAACAAGGAACTGTTCATGGAGACTGAGATCCTCGGCGAGGGTTCACGTGCCTTCTTTCGCCGGGAAGGAGAGACGCTTTCCATCTGTTTTCCTGGCGGGGACAAGCTTCCCGAGGCCAAGGACTGGAACGCGGAGAACGGGGAGGGACACCTGCTCGTCCAGTTGCGCCGGACACCACCCCTCGTGGTGGCGGCGATCCGGCGGTGCACCGGGTCGCGCCAGAAATGTATATACCGGATCGACAGCAACGGCGATGGCGACCTGGCACTGGCAGAGTTCCAGGCCGATTGGCCAACACCGGAAGGCAAGCAACGCGCGGCTGAAGTCTTCAACTCGCTCGATCGCAACGAGGATGGGCGCGTCGTGTACGACGAGTTCTGCACGAAGCCGAAGCAAGCCGAGTTCGGGTTTGCCGATTTCGACCTGGACCGCCAGATTTCGATGGAAGAGTTCAGCGTGAGCGAGATGAGTTACGCCCCTGCATCTCATGTCAAGAAGGTCTTTGCCGCCCTGGATCAAGATGGGAGTGGTTCTCTTTCGTATGAGGAGCACTCGCTGCGAAATGACCAGTCGTGGTTTGTGAAACTGGACGTGAACGAAGATGGGGAGATGTCGCTCGCAGAGTATTCGGCTCGAAATACGCGCCTGGTGAACAACGGAACGGTCAAGCAGGTCTTCAGTGCCATGGATCGCGATGGGAGCGGGGCGCTCAGCTTGGAGGAGTTCTCAAGTAAGCCCGTCGAAGCCGTTTTCGGTATGCGTGACGAGGACGCCAGCAACGCGCTGGAACTGCAGGAGTTCCTGTTCTGGAAAAAGACCCCGGAAGAAAAAGAGAAGGGCAAGGCGGAGTTCGCCGAGCGCGACGCCGACAAGAGCGGGGGACTCTCGCTGCGAGAGTACAGCTACCGCAGCGAGGATGAACTGTTCTGGAAGGCAGACACCAACGGAAACGCCCGTCTCAGCCGGGTCGAGTTCGAACGTAGCGAGTTCGGCCGCAGCGTGATCGACATCGCCTTGGTGTTCCAAACGCTGGATCGCGACCACGACAACAGTATCTCGCTCACCGAATTTCGTGAGTATGATCGTTCGGGGAAGCGTGATCAGAAGGAGACGTGAGTGACCGTCACTCCTTCCCCTGTTCCAGCACGGCCTTGGCGTGACGGGCGAAGTGGCCCCGCAGGTCTTTGGTGTACTCCGTGAGGATCTGCAGGCCCATGCTGCCGTAGTCGCCGCAGCGGTAAAGAGCCCGGGCCAATGCCAGTTCGCGGAGCGAATCGCGCCGCGTCTGCACGGCATTCGTTCCATCGGGACTCCGCTGATCGGCTATCCGCGCGTCCTCCACCGTGTAGATCACGTAGCCCGACATGCTGGGCTTGGTAAGCAATTCGGCCAGCGGTTGGGCTCCCCGACGATCGCCGATCAGTTCCAAGGCCAGGCCCACGGCGCGGTGGTGGGAAAACTCCGATTCGGCCGTCAGCAGTTTACCCTTCTCCACAATCGCGTCGATCCCACGCGGGTTGCCGGCCCGCCCCAGGGCCACGATCAGCCGGTCGAGCGGACTGAGGGCCGAGCCGAACTGGCCCATACCGCGGTAGTTCCAGCCTTCATCCCAGGCTTCGTAAGTCCGTACTTTCTCGATCAGCACGTCGAGCCCGAGATCGTCGCCCAGAACGGCCAGGGCGTGGGCGTAGACCAACTTGCCTTCCCCCTCGGCCGCCTGAAACGCCTTCTTGAGCAGGGGCAAAGCAACATCCGGCCGGGCGAGGATGATCGAGGCGGCCTGCCCTTCAGCAGGCAGGGCTTCGACCGCCGCGGCCACCTTCTCCTCCGGGATCGGATAGGAGTCTTTCTGTTCGAGAACCTCCTTGGGAAGGTTGCCGACTCCCACGAGGTGCTCCTGGAGCTGGCGGATGTCGATTTCACGCAACTTGACTCCAGCCCGCGAGACCATGGCCGCGGCCACCCCCAGTGCGTAGCCCTGGTTCTGGAGGTCCGGCTGCATACGCGTCAGTGGCACGGCATCGCGATCGACACTCATTCCCAGCCCGCCGACGAGAATGCCTTCCAGTCCTTTGGGCAGAGAACAGCGATAGGGCACATTCACATACACGCCGACCTTCTCCGGATGATTCAGCTCGAGGTAGGGATCCACCGTGTACCCATGCGTGTCGAAGTTGCTGTAGGCGATCTGGATCGTGTCGGGATAAGTCCGCAGATTGAACTGGTCGAGGATCGTCATGCTGAAATCGCCGACCACACGCCGCCGTTCCCGGGTATCGATCAACTTGCCGTGGTCGAAGGCGTCCGGGTACTTGTCCTTGGAAAACACAAACATCTGCCAGACATCGACCATGTCGGTTTCGTCGGTGATGGTGAAGTCGGTGTTGTTGTAGGTTCCACCCAGCCGTGTGCCCGGCAGTCCGGTGCCTTGCATGGCCAGTTCGCGGTGATCGGTGTAGTCGACTGCGGCCCCAGCGGCTGCAGCGATGTCGGAGTTGCCCGTGGTGTCGATGACCACATCAGCCAACACAACTCCCCGGCCCCAGGTGGAGGCAACCACAACTCCATCGACCTGTTTGCCGTCGACCACCGCTCCGCAACCGACCGTGCCGAACCAGATGTCCGCGCCGGCGTCGAGAAGCTGCTTGCGCCACCACTCGATCCTTTGCTGGGGGACCCAGGTCTTCTTGCCGTCTTCCACGGTGGCACTGAAACCAATGCGGTTTCCCCAGTAGTAGTTGGAGATGGTTCCCGCGGTTCCCACGCCCCCCAGCTCGTGGAGATACTCGACAACCAACGTTCGGGCTCCTTGCCGAGCCGCACCAATCCCGGCCGGTGCGCCGGTAGTGCCTCCCCCGATCACGACAACGTCGTAACGGGCAAGCACCGGCAGCGAGCCGGCAGGTTGGGCAACCGTGGCAAGGCCTTCGTCGACCGGGCGGGTCCCGCTGAGAAATTCTCCCACATCCCGTTGCGGAGCGTCCTGCACGACCGGGCCGATCCGGACAGTGAGACCCTGCCCTTGCGCGGTGCCAGCCGCTTCGGCCGCGGCCGCTTTTCCGATTCGGCTGCCCATGGCAATCAGCGAAACAGGACGCAGGAGTTGCTCGGCCTGCTCTCGGGAGACCTGGGCACAACCTCCCAGAAGGTAGATCCCCTCGATTCCCTGGGGCCGGAACGAATCCAGCGAGAGTGACGCGACATCCGTCCAGGCACCTTCTCCAGCAGCACGGGCGATCATCGGATCGGTCGGCACATGGAACAGGCCGTCGGACGTGTACTGCTGCTCCGAGTGGTAGGTGAGATTGCGAGCGGCCTGGTCTGCGGCTGCCCAGGCGGCCGGGCTGTCGTCAGCCAATGGCAGACGAATCGAATACTCGATCAACGAGAACCGGTTGCTGGAAGTCTTGGCGGGGTTCGGATAGGGGCCGATATAGGGCTGGCCCACGATGCGGGAAGTCATGTTGTCGGCCTCACACGGCTCTCCGCCGATCACCACACGGCGAAATGTGTGCATTCCAGACTGGAACGGCTGGAACTCGGCTCCGGCCATACGGGCCACGTGGCCACGATCGGTCGCGTCGATGATCACCTTGGCGAGCACCGCCTGACGCCCGGCGCGGTTTGACATAACCAGGCCGCCGATCCGCCCTGCCTTGTCGACGAGGATCTCGGTCGGCTGACATCCGTAGAGATATTCGACACCGGCTGCCAGCAGGGCATTGTCGAGGGTCCGCTTCACGTGCATCGGACGGGGCGGTCTCGAGGCCGAAACCGCGGTCGGTTTGGGAGACGGCGATGCACCAAGGATTTCGATCTCACCCAGCAGGACTCGTGCTTCCGCCTCGGGCTTGCGAACGTCGTATTGGAGGTAACGGGTTCGACGTCCCACTTCAACCGCAAGGGTCGAAACTGCCTCGGCCGACGTCCGCTCTACCGAGCCGACTGGAGTCCACGTCTCCTTGTCGTCCGAAATAGAAACATCGACGCGGCTGACCATGAAGTTGCCTGGTGCCTGGCCGGAACCTCGATAGAAAGCCATCAATCGGGCTTCCTTGACCTCTTTGACCTCTCCCAGGTCGATGGTGAGCGTGACATCTCCGTCGTACTGAACACTCTCGGTGGAGGCATCGGACCACTTGCCGTCGCCGAGCAAGGTTGGAGGGGTCGAGTCGCGGTGCGCCTGTGCCGCAGGAAGGCTGGCCTCATAGGTGAAATGGATCGCATCGGGATGTGGCCCGCTCTGCTCCTGAATGGGATCGTTGTAGAGCTGTTCGGCAAGAGCCCCGGCGGGTTTCTCTCCCTCCTCCAACCAGAGGCGAAGCAGACCGGCCATGTCGTCGCCCAAATAGGGACGCGGGGCCGCCAGAAATACCTTGGCCCCAGCCTCGGCGGCTTCGACCGCCGCAGAAACGGCACCCACACCCCCGCCAACTACGGCAACGTCCACCTCGTAGGCCACCGGGACTTCGCGAGCCGGCTGGTTGATCGCCTGCGATTCGGCCCCGGCCTGAACCCCGGCCGACAGAAGCAAGAGCATCGCCAGGAAAGCCGTAGGGAGCAAGGTGCGCCGCGACATCGTTATCTCCTTCTTCAGGCCTTGTTCTGCAACATGGGACCCATGTCTTGTCCCAGGCCTTCCGATTGTGGCCTTCCGGAAGTCGGAACGCAACTCGGAAGCGAAAAAAAAAGACGTAGCTTCCGGGCTACGGATCCCAAGGGGCACCACCTTGCCCCGCGCTTGTTGGAGTACAGGCTTTAGCCTGCGTCATTCCTGATCGCCTTGCCGCAATCTCCTCTGGGAATCACGCAAGGCCATTTAGTCGTGAGATCCGATGTCTTGAGTGAGAGCTTCCTGAATCATCCGGTCCTCATCCCGTTCGTGTCGCTTGATCTCCGCTCGGAAGGCGCGAAACCGCTCCGCGGTCTGCTTCCACCAGAGGTCGGGGTCCGCATCGGGATCGGCAGCCTCGGCCAATTTCCTTGCGCTTTTCGTCATCTTCGGATGCTGGAGCATCAAGTCGTTGGCCCGCTCGAACAGTTGTGGGGCGTCGTAAAGAGCCTCAGCGAAATACCCGCCAGCCTCTTCCGTCTGAAAGTGCTTGGTTAACCGCTGCCCCAATTGGCCAAGGAGATCCACAACTTCGCCAATGGAGCGCGACCGGTCGGCGAAGGCCGACTCGATCTGATCCAGAAGACCAGTCAGTTCCCGGTGCTCCTCCTGGATCTTCTGGAATCTTTCAAGGTCAGTAGGTTTGGCAGCCATTGTCGGGCCCCCGGGGTCTGGCACTGGAATGTCTGACGCAGTCCTGTACGCCCCCAGTATACGCGTCCGCAAAGGCGAAGTCACCAGGCCAACGGCGGAACCTACTATTAAAAAAAGACTTAGGACTACTCGGCGTCTTTCGGAACCGTTGCGTTTGGTCCAGAACGCCCACCGTTTCCGTCGCCGGCTGGCGATTCGGCGGGGGGCGCAGAACGGACGGGACGGTCTTCGACCGTGGAGCTGATCAACTCGAAGAGCACGCTGTAGACGAGAAGTTGCGCCGGGGTCGGCTCCGCCGTCCACATGCCACCCATGCTGGTGTTGTTCATCAGCGAACCGAACCCGATTGCGGTGACCGTGCCTTTTCCGTGCCGGGCAGTCGCCCCGACACACGCATCTCCGATCCACATGAAGGGGTCACCCCCTTCGATCTGGCAGGCCGCGGGGATCGAAATCCCTGGCCAATCGGTGTCTTTCGCTCGCAGGACACCTTGGGCTGAGTAGGCATGGTAGACCGACATTCCAAACGGCCAGAGCAGACTGTTCGCCGTGGTTCGGTTGTTGTCGGGAGAATCGAACACGACCAGTTTGCCCCCTTCCGAAACCCACTGAACCAGTCGGTGACGGTAATCGTCCGAAACCGACTCCGTCGGAGACAGCACCAGCAAAACGTCGCCGGAAAAGGCTTCGGCACCTTCGGCTCGCACGGTGCAGTGTCCCAGCCGCGGAATCCACTGTTCGAGCAGGCCATAGCCGTTCGGTTCACGTGTAAATCCGCCCTCAGATAGGGGAACTCGCGAGACCGTTCGGTCCAGAACCACTCGAACCAGTGGGCGCTGGCAATTCGGGAGCCCTCCCCGCTGCCAGGCGGCGATCATCTCCGTCGACGCCAGGTAACCGAGCAATCCGCAAGTGAGCCACACCAGCCAGGCACCGCTCGTTCGAGGATAACCGGTTCCCACGAGCCAGAGCATCACGCCGAGAACGGCCAGTCCGGACAATCGCAGCAGGAATCGCGCGACGGCCGAATCGAAGAAGCTCCGGCAGTTCAGCCACGACAGCATGTCCAACAGGTATTCTGCCTTGCCAGGCTCAAAGGCGCTGAAGTTCGAGAAAATCGTCGAATCGGTGAACGCCAGAACGCGTCCCTTGCCGTGACGTGTCTCCCAAAGTTGGATGAAGGCCCCGTAACGCATCTCAGGACGATAGTAGGCCTCGGGAAAGAAATTGCTCATGTTGTAGTCGGCGCCCAGCCCCCAGAGTCCGGTGTTCCAGACCGCGGCACGGCCCCAGCTCCATCCGGGATCGATCGAGCACGAGTTGGCGTATCTCACCAGGGAGACGTTTCGAACGGCCGGGTGAGGAAATCTCGCCCGCCGGACATTCTGGTCATAAGGCGAATTGACGCCAAACAGATTGTCGGGCCGGAACTTGAATCCGAGGGGATCGGCGATTGCGTTCAAGCAGCTTCCCGTGCCCATGAAATCGGTGTGTTCTCCGATCAGCAATAGCCCCCCGCCCCTGGCAACAAACCTGAGAACCGCCTCAATCTCCTCCGACGAATAGGGTTCGGTGGGGGTCTTGATGACCAAAACGTCGCAAGCGGCAAGCCGGGCCGCGTCGATCTTCTCGTTATCCTGCAAGCGGGACATGTCAAAATACTGCCCGCAGTAGTTGTAGATGGCTGAGTAGCTGTACGACGGGTCGTGACCGAAACTCTTGGTGTCGTAAGGGCGATCCGAGGGTTCCCATTCCGAATGGCGTTCGACGAACACGACCCGGCCACCACGCGGTTTCCCCACCGGATCGATCGCCAGCAAGGTCGTGGCAATACCGGCAATCACAACCAGCATCATCGCGGCAAACACGTGCCTCCCCGGCGCAACCGTTTGGCCCGGTTCCTCGGGCTGCAGCGGTAGTTCGATAGCCCGGCGACGTACCCACCAGGCGAGACTTGCGATCGCCCCGAGGCTGATAGCGCCGAGTACCCAGGGGCTGAAGAACTGATTCATCACGGTCAACTTCAGCTCTTCCGGGGCTCGCATTTCGCGGTGCAAAAACAGGCCGACAGCGAGTCCCAACCGAACCGGGATCCACAGTCCAATCGCCAGAAAGACTAGCCCAACCAGCTTGAGCCACTGGCGGACCGAGCGTCTGGCAGCGTTCGGTTCACTCGGTCTGTAATCTTCCCACGCCCACAAGCTCACCAGCACCAGCGAGCCGGCCAGGATCATGGCGGTGACCGGATCCAGCACGAGCTGCCAGGTGGTGCCAAGACGCTGCGGACCGGAGGTCGAGAACATCACCACACTGGCTCCGTCCAGGACGGCCTCGGCTCCCACGAGCCTTGCGATCATCGCAACAAGGGGGCGGCACGCCCAGGGCAGATCGTGGCAACGCGCCGTCAGCAGCGAGTAGGCCTGAAGTGCCATGGCCTGTCCTGCCAGGATGACGGCTGTTCTCACCGCCCCCCAACCTGTCGACCGGAGAAATTGCGGAGCGTTGCCGATCGCAAACGGCAGCAGGCCCAGGGCAAGGCCCATCGGCACGGCTCGATACGGCCACGGGAGGAGCCACATGGCCGGCAATGCCGTCGCCAAAGCGATCAGCGTGTCAGCGCGACACGGCAGGCGGCGGGGCAACCCGGCCATCAACAAGACCGCGACGGCCAACGCGATCGACCACAGCCAGCCGTTGGCTGGTGTGTAGTATTCCAGCCCCCACATCCACGCGGTGCCGAGCAGGGCTACCCCAATCCAGTTTCGCGTCATGGCTGGGCCTCCTCGTCGCGAGCTGGCGTGGAGGTCTGCTGGGTCTTCAGGGCGCCCCAGTCATAGGGAGGCGGCAGCCAGGGCTTGTAACTGGGCAACTGGCCGATCAGCCATCGCCAGAAGTGGGCGTTCACCCGATCCCCTGAAAGGGTTCCGCCGTCCTGGTTCTCGAGAGTCTTGTTCAGGGCAAACCCTGTGTCGCCAATCACGATGGCAACACCTTGCCCCACACGCGACCAGGCAACGATCGGTTCGCCGCTCGTGTTTCCCGGACCTTCTGTAGAAACGATGGACTTCGTCGCCCGGTCCATTCGATTCACGCTCACCGGCCAGGCTGCGTGGAAGACCACCGGTGCGAGCGAACTCTGGCCATCCGGATACGGCCGATAGAGCCCTCCAAGAGGCTTGCCGTCTGCCTGGCTCGAACCGGGCCGATGGTAGACGGACGGTATTTGGAAGCCGAAGGGCTCGAGAACTGCGTTGACTTTCTGGCCATGCTCGGCGCCGGCCATTCCGATCAGGGTCCCTCCCGATTCGACGAACTGGCGGATCCGAGAGCGCTCGGCCATGGTGAAATGGCGGGCCGGAGCGATGGATACGAGCATTCCCGCCCGGCGGAGCCGCTCGCCGGAGAGATCATCCGCCGCCAGGGCAAGATACCCGTCGCGCATGAGCGTCAGCGCAAGGCCGTCAGTGCCATCGGGCGACCATGACGACTCGCTGTAGGCTTCCAGGTGAGATGCATCGATGTAGGCCAGGTTATTCGGGGTGGCAGACCTTCCGTCCGGAAGAACTTCCCAGAACCGGCAGCTCAGTTTCGCTGCCAGGGTGGCGACGAGCAGGAGCGTCAGCACCGACGCCGCGAGCATCTCGCCGCGGCTGGAGCGTGCCCAGAACACGATCAGAGCGCCAGTCAATGCCAGCGCCGCGAGTTGACGCCACCAGACCTGCGGCGACAGGGATTTCTGGGCCAGATACGACAACAACCGGCCGGTGAATCGGTAGGCCCGGACATTGCCCTGGTTGGTCAGGCAGCCGTTGTCACCCAGCACCACGACACGCCCTCTTCCCACAGTCTGTTCTGCGGCCAGAACCAGGTCTCCAAGCCTCTCGCCCGTATCCCAGCTTGTTCGGCCGGTAAGGAAGAAGTCGCTGCCCGGGTCGCTCCATCCCCAGCGTCCCACCAGGAGCGGCGACGCACGCCAGGGCAAACGTATCGAAGAGGCCGCCGACATGCCGAACCGGTCCCGGTCGTCCCCCAGGCCGAGGGTCGCCGGATGGGTCGATACCTGCATGGCGTGACGCCACACCTCCGTCTGGCTCACCGCCATGTCCAGCGCGACGGGAATACCCAAGGGGCGCAGCAGATCATTGTGGGAACTCGCTCCTGTCGCATCCTGAAAGTGAGGTCCCGCCGCAACCAGAAGTGAGCCGCCTCGCCGTACGTAATCCTCGACGCGAGCCAGCAACTCGTCGGACCAGGGTTGGTTCGGGTGGATCAGCAGGAGTACGTCGGCGCCGGCAAGTTCCTCCTCGGTCAATTCCGACGATCGCTTGAGTTGCCCGCCGAGGCTTTTCACAAAGGTTGGCAGCATGCCGAAACGGCCCGACGAATCTGCACCGTAGCGATCGTGGACCGGCACGTCCCAGTCGAGATACCCCCGATCGTAGGCGAGAATCGTCTTCTCCCGCAAATCGCTCCTGCCGACGGAAAGAACGCACACCAGGGGCAGCAAGGCTGCGGCGCCGACAGGTGCCCACTGCAGCCAGTCGAAACAGCGAAGGTCCCGCGGCTTCGTCGCGGCAGGCTCCCGTTGACGATAGCTGCCCAGATGCAGCATAGCCGCAACAACCGTCAGATGCCACACCGTCGCCAGCACCGGCACATTCCAGGGCAACCAGGCCCTTGCTGCGTCGCCCCAGAACCAGTCAGGCGGCACGTAAAGATCGGGGGGAGTTTCTGCGGGTGCCACGGGCAGCTCCCGTGCCAGTTCCATAGCATGGGAGAGGCACAACAGGTAAAGAAGCTGGCCGATCACGACGGCCCCGAGCGCCAGCAGGACCGGCCGCCAGCCAGGTCGCTCCAGTTCCATCGCCCAGGCCGCAATCAGAGCCCCCATCAACACCAGATGATCCAGGCCCGCAAAGGAGGCACCGACCGAAAGGGGACGATTCCAGACGCCCGAAGCGAGACTGCCGACCGTGTTTCCGACCATTTCGGAAAGATGCCAAACAATCGGCATGCACGTCAGACTGAATCGGTAGAGAGCCAGTACCGCCACGGCCTGCGCCGCCATGCGAAAGAAGCGATCACTCGCCGGCTCCCGACCGAGCAACGACAGGCTGGCGGCAAAGACGGCCAGCCCGGCCAGACGCACCGCGTCGGCCGCTGAGGCCAAGGCAAGCACCGCCGTCACGAGCCCGAAGGCGAAAACAATCCAAGGGCGGAAACCGGCCTGCCGATTCGGATGGATCGCGGCACTACTGATCGCCAGGGCGCACCAGGCCAGTCCGTTGGCCAACGGCCGACCGACCAGTCCGCATCCACCGGAAACGATCCAGGCTGCGCCAAGGATGGCCAGGACGGCGATTATCGTGGGGTGCGACTGGATACGGCCGCGCACGTCGGCCGCTGCTGGAGAGGGTTGGCTGGAGGCAGGAGTCATGGGGCAATGGGCAGATGGCCAACGCCGCGGGGGCGGTGCGAGAGTCTCTTGACGCTAATCTGCCAGTATGCTTGGAGCCCCACCCGTGGTCAAATCTTTCGATTCTGCCCGGGGGGGGACCTCGGAAGCACGAACCCCCAACTGAGATCTTCCCGAGACGCGATAAGCTTGCGTGATTCGCGTAGGCTTGCCACCACAATGATAGCCGCGTGGGCTTGCCCCGCGCTCCGTCCCTCGCCACACGCACATTGCCCCGCACGATTTCCCCGTAGGCTTGCCCCGCGCTCGGATTGCACCCTCCTGAAATCCCGCAAGCCCATTCAGCCAGGTCTTCCCCAATCATTCCCGTTCCCCGTCAGCCACTGATCAGGTTTCGGAGGATAGCCACGTAATCGGCGAAGAACTCCGAGCAGATGAGCCCCACGATCACACAGACGGTTGCGACGCCGATCACCCAGAAAAAGACCGTCAGCGGATAGAAATTAGAGGATACCGTGGGTGCTCGGGGTAATCGGCGCGGCTCGACATCCGTCGTATCGTCGTCTTCGGTGGTACGGTTCACGATCGGTTGCATCGCTTCACCTCCCTGACTGCGCTCCCGCCCATGAAATCCTATGCGGTGCCCTGAATGGAGTGAAGCCATTCTGGAGCCGTTGTCAAAATCACCGAGGGTGCACATCCATGTTCGATCCCACGAAAACCCTGATCAACCATGTCCCGCGCGAGTTTGGTTCCTAGAAAAGGTGACTACCGTCCCAATTCATCGACCAGGTTGCCTGCATCGTACACCTTGCCGATCGCCTCGACCAAGGCTCGAACGTCGACCGCTACGGCACGGGCCTGCTCGTCGGAATAAAAAAAGTTGCCGGTCAGCGACTGCAGGTTGCCGTCGAAGATCACGCCGACCAGTTCCGCCTGCCGATTCACCACCGGGCTGCCTGAATTGCCGCCGATAATGTCGGCCGTACAGACGAAGTTCATGGGAGTATCGCCATCCAGTCTCTGCCGGGCCGCGTGCCACGACTTGGGCAGAACCCACGGATCCTTCGCCCCGTGCTGCTTCTCGTGCTCGAATGCGCCGCCGATCGTCGTCCAGGGTGGGATGGTTCTGCCGGATTCCGTGTATCCGGCCACGGGGCCAAAAGCCAGGCGAAGCGTGAAAGTAGCATCGGGATACGTATCGGTTCCATGGACCGCAAACAGGATGTCGGCTATCTGAGCATAGGCCTGTTGCTCAACTTCGGCGAGTTCTTCCTGTTCCTGTCGAAGGCGACGGGCTTCCGGCTCCATGAGCCTCGCCAGCCGGATCAAGGGATCGGCTGACGACTCGATCGCCTTGCGCCCCCCGTCGGCGAGCTGCTTGCGGAAATCCACTTCAACGAGCCCCGTCCCATCGACCAGTTCCGCAGCTCGCGCCTCCGGGCTCTTGCCGTCGAGCACCTGGGCAACAAGCGGGTCGTCCCCGCCGCGGCGCTCCACGAACAGGGCCAGCGAATCGGCCAGCTCGGCTTTTGCCTTGTCTGGGTAGATGGGAGCTGGCGAGAAGAGGTCTTGCAGGAGCGACTCGCGCGCAGACTCTCGAAACTCTCGCAGTCGCTGGCCGCTGGGCTTTTCATCTTCGATCGCGAGAAACACCAGTTGCTGGGCAATCGGATAGAGGGCACTGGCAAATTCGCCCGTCTGGCCGATCATGGCGATCCGCCGTTTCTGGGCGTCTTCAATTGTCTGCCAGGCAGCCAGATGCTTCTTCAAATTCTCGTCGTCTGCAACCCGCTCACGCAGTTTCTTCTCTTCCGATTCCTTGGCGGCGAAAAAAGCCGGCGTCTGCAGGCCTTGAATACGGCCTGTCAGCGCCTTGCGCGAGTTCTGGATACCCAGCAGGTCGTCTTCGGCACGCCGCTGCTGCTCCTCGCCTTCGAGGCTGAACTGCTGCCAGAGAATCTCCCGACGGCGGAGGAAGTCCAGCACGAAAGGCAGATAGTGATCCCGCTGATACTTGAGGGCCGCCACAGTGAAGATCCGTTGGGTCCGCCCGGGATTACCGGAGACAAACACCACTTCCCCGTCGCCTGCGCCGGCCCTGGAAAGCTTGAGGAAGTGGTCGATTCGGGCCGGCTTGCCGTCCTCGTAGACTCGAAACATGGAAACGTCGAGACAATAGCGAGGATACTCGAAGTTGTCGGCGTCGCCACCGAAGAAGGCGATCCCCGATTCGGGCGCCCAGACGAGGCGGACGTCCGTGTATTTCTTGTAGCGATAGAGATGATAACGGGCGCCGCCATAAAGCGTCACCACGTCGCTGCGAAAACCGGTTGCATCGAGCGACTCCTTCTCGATCGCCGCCATTACGGCTCGCCGGGCCGCCATCGCCTCCGCCGCCGGCATCCCATCCCTGACGGCCGCCACGACCCGCTCCGTCACATCCTCGATCGAGACGAGTTGGTTCAATTCCAGATCGGGGGCGGGCAACTCCTGGTCCCTTGTCCGCGCAAGAAAGCCATCCTGGAACAGGTTCCGCTCGGGCGTCGACAGTTTGTGGAGCGTGTCGGCTCCCACGTGGTGATTGGTCAGAACCAGCCCCGTGCTCGAAACAAACGACGCCGATCCCCCCGAGTTGAACCGTACACTCGCCCGCATGACGTGCTCGGCCCACTGCTCGCTGGGCGTGAAGTCATAGCGTTCGGCCAATTGCCCCTTCGGCAAATCATTGAACAGCCACATGCCCTCGTCGGCCGAAGCGGCCAGCCCAGCCAATGTCAAAGTCAGACCAGCCACGGCAATCGTCGGGATTCTCATTCTTGCGGACCTCGCTATTCCATTCAGATGGCGTCAAGTTGCATCGCGGG
>CAYSCH010000216.1:0-16275 GCA_964429355.1 uncultured Planctomycetaceae bacterium
GGACTGTGCCAGGTGGGATCCCATGGGCGCCACAGGCTACCGCTACAACGACGAGGCGGGAATGCCCTATGCGTACTACTTCTCGCGAACCTACACGTTTATGAACGACCTGCTGACGGAGGAGGAACGCGAAATCTGCCGCAAAGTCATGAAAGTTCGCGGCGATGAGATGTACGCCCACCTCTGTCCTCGCCACCTTTGGAATCCCTATTCGAGCCACAGCAATCGTGCCTGGCACTTCTTGGGCGAAGTGGGGATCGCGTTCCAGGGCGAGGTCGAAGGGGCCGACCAGTGGGTCTGGTTTGCCATGAACGTCTTCTACAACGTTTATCCCGTCTGGAGCGACGACGACGGCGGCTGGCACGAAGGGTCTGCCTATTGGAGCAGCTACATCAGCCGGTTCACCTGGTGGGCCGACATCATGCACGCCGCCTTCGGTGTGAGTGCTTATGACAAGCCCTTTTTCTCAAAGATCGGCTACTACCCCATGTACCTGATGCCGCCGGGTACACGGGGAGGCGGATTCGGAGACCTGACCCCCGACCGCACGGCTGAAAGCAAAATGCCCCTCATGAGCATCCTGGCCGTCCAATCCGGCAACCCCTACTGGCAATGGTATGTCGACCAGACCGGCGGCCCGGCAGCAACCTCGGGCTACGTGGGCTTCGTCCGCGGGGCGCTGCCCACGGTCGAAGGACAACCGCCCGTCGATATTCCCTCTTCTCGGTGCTTTCATGGAACCGGGCAGGCGTACCTGAACTGCAATCTCCTCGACGCGAAGGAAAATGTCCAGATCGCGTTCAAGTCCAGCCCCTTCGGCACCCAATCTCACGGCTATGAGGCAAACAACTCCTTCATGCTGGCAGCGTACGGGGAGCGGCTGCTGATCAACACGGGACGCCGCGACATCTACGGCAGCGATCACCATGTGAAATGGATGTGGAGTACCCGCTCGGTGAACAACATCACCGTGGACGGTGTTGGCCAGCAGGCCCACTCGTCGTCGGCCCAAGGCCGGATCGTGGCCTTCCATGCGGGCAAGACGCTCGACGCGGTGGTCGGCGAGGCCGGCGCCACCTATGTGGGAGAAAGGACGAAGGCCAATCCCGATGGCCAACTGCTCGACCGCTACACGCGTTCGATGGTGCTGGTCAAGCCGGAGTTGGTGGTCGTCTTCGATCGCCTCGAGGCCCGGCAGAAGAGCGCCTTCCAGTACTGGCTGCATGCGGTCCATGAGTTCACCGTGCCGGATCAGGACGGAATTCGTGTGGAAACCGGTGAGGTCGCCTGCACCATCCGCATCCTCCGGCCGCGAGGATTGTCCTTCTCGCAAACGGACCAGTACGACCCCAACCCGCGCGAGCGGATCAAAGTCCGCGAGTGGCATCTGACCGCTGCTACCAAGGACAAGGCCGAGAGGTGCGAGTTCATCACACTCCTCTGGCCCCACCGAAAAGGACAGGAGCCACCGCAGGAGGTAGTACTCGATCCGATCGCCGGTGGCTACATGCTCTCGGCGAAGCTCTCCGATGGGTCGGTTACCATGCTCCTGTCCACCGACGACTCGGTAGAACTTTCGGCCCGTGGGCTCAAGGCCAAGGGCAAACTGGCCGCCACCCGCTATGCCGCTGACGGAGCGGTGGTCGAGGAGGTGGAACTGGCACAGTGAACTCCGGCGATGACAGCGGCGGCAAGACACTCTGCAACCCGGGCGTAACCGCGATTACGATTTGTCCGTGGCTCAAACCTGATCGTGCTCGCCGCGGCGCATCTAGCGGGACATCCGACGGGATGCCCCGCACTACTGCACATCCCAGGGACTGATCTGGACGGGCCCTTGCGGCCTGGTTTCGGCGGCGAGCTGTTCGTCTTCTTCCGCCACGCGGACCGGCTTCGCGATGCGCACGTGGCGGACCTCATGAAGAATTCCAGGGAGATTCATCACGAAGACAAACAAGGCCGTCAGGGGGACCAGGATCAACAGCACGGTCGCCTCCCCCGGCATCGAGGCGCCCTCGGTCACATGCATGCAGGACCAGAAGGGGTTGGTGATCTGAATCAGGGAATAACCGCCAAATGCCTCCCCGTCCACGATCGATGTCATCACAAAGGGTCCGGCGGTGCCAACACAGACAAGCAGGATCTGGATGAGCACGGCCAGGAAAAGCGTCGAGGGAGCGAATCGCCGCAAGAAACGCACCAGGATCAGGCCGATTCCCAGATAGGCGATCACGTAGGCCGGGGCGAGCACGGAGAATGCCAAGACCGACGAAACGTCGTTGCTGCCGATGTTTCCGCCGGTTGAAGAAGTCATGCCTGCCATGAGGACCCCGCACACGGTCAGTCCCAACGACACCATTCCACAGACGGCAAACATGTAGCCGGTGCCGGGTCCCGGATTGAACCAGGTAAGAAACGCCCGGCCGAGAAAGCTCTGGGGCAAGCCTCGCTTGACGCGCATCGACAGTTCGGGCCACTCGCCGGTCATCAAGGCTCCCATGATTGCCCAGTGGAAGGAGGCGAGGGAAATCAGCACATAGAGTAGCTCCTCTTCGAGGTATTCTACTGTCAAGAAACCCCAACCGAACCAGGCCACGAGGCAGGCATGCTGGATGAGCATGATGATCCGCAACCGGGTGGAGCGATTGTCGCTGACAAACGTGATCTGGGCAACCGCGGCGTAGAACACGAGGGCGAAGTAGGTCAGATACGCAGTCAGCAGCATGGCCATCACCATCCAGAAATCTTTGTCGTCGAATGCCACGTTGCCGTTGAAGAGAATCTGGGCCGTCAGGCTCATGCCCATGCAGAACACTATCAGCAATCCGACGATCAACACCACCGAGAGGAGCACCTGCCAGTGCTTCTCGGCAGTCAGCGTGCCGGCCAGTAGACCGACGACCGAAAGTCCGAGCGATGCCAGTACCGTGCAGACGACCACCAACACGATCATCGGCATGGAAATGCCGCGGAGCATGTAGGTGAAGGCCAGGCAGGGGGCGATGGCCGACAGGTAGATCACGATCTGAACGGCGGCGCTGCCCAGCTTGCCGCTGACAATCTGCCTGGGTCCCAAGCCGGTGATCGAGAGGAGTTCGTAGGTGCGGTCTTCCTGCTCGCTGGCGAGGGAGCGAAACGCGCCGAAGGGCACGAAGATACCGAGGGCCGCGGCGAGGATGCAGTAATAACCGACGAACATTCCCGGTCCCGCCTGGCCGTAGCCGCCATCGACCTCCATCAACACCAGCCCGATCAGGGACCATCCCCAGGCCGCGACGAGGAGGAGGCTGAACGTGAGGAGGAACTGGCGGCTCTTCAGTGCCTGCCGCGTCTCCTTGACGAGGATCGGATTGAGCCGCTCTCCCAGCCATTCCATGGCGCGATCGAGCCGGCCCGCCGCAGGTGTAGCCAGGGGTGCATCGACTGCCGTGGGGACGATTGCGCCAGCGCTCATTGAACGAGCCCTTTCGTAACCTGCATGAACACATCCTCCAGCGTCCGCCGCCGAGTTCCGAAGGCGATGACCCGGAAACCGTCGCCAATCATCGTTTTGAGGAGGTCGGCTTCCGCCGTCTCGTCGCCGGCGAGAACGAACCGAACCGTGCCGCCATCGACCTTGATTTCGCTGATCGCAGACCGCTGTTCGAGCCAGGCACACAGCCCGTCGGCACCGCCGAGCATACGAACCTCGACCAGATTCGTTTCACCGCGCAGGCCGGCTTGAATCTCGTCGACCCGTCCAACCGCCACGAGTTTTCCCCGTTCGATGATTCCCACCGTGTCGCAGATTTCCGCCAGTTCTGTGAGGATGTGGGAACTGATCAGAATCGCCTTGCCATCGTCGGCCAGCGAACGGATCATCTCTCGCAGCTCGATCCGGGCGCGCGGGTCGAGCCCCGCGGCTGGTTCGTCAAGGACCATCACCGGGGGATCGTGAATCAGGGACCGCCCCAGACAGAGCCGTTGTTTCATGCCCTTGGAAAGGCCGTCGATGGGTTTTTCCGCCAGCACGTCCAGACCGGTGAAGGCCATCACCCGCTGGATAGCCCGTTTTCGTTCCTTGCCATAAAGACGGTAGGCCCGGGCGAAGAAATCGAGATACTCCCGGACATCGACATTCGAATAGGTTGTGAAGTAGTCGGGCATGAAACCGATCCGGCCGCGGACCCGATCCGGATCGTTGACAACCGAGAATCCGTCGACGAAAGCATCGCCCGCTGTAGGAAGATCGAGGGTCGCCAGGATCCGCATACTGGTCGTCTTGCCGGCGCCATTGGGGCCGATATAACCGAAGACCTGCCCGCGTTCAACCTGGAACGAAATATCGTTCACCGCGCGCGTGGTTCCGAAGAACCGGTGCAACTGCCGCAGCTCGATCATAGGTTGGGAACTGACCATCGTTCTACCCTCTCACCAGCCATCGAGCCCTCACTTGCCGATCTTTCTGGTAGTTATTCACCCTCTGCCTCACCAGGTGCCCATCACCACGTGAAGCGACGACTCCGGGCGCGCCACGGGCGTTCCCAGTTCGACTTCGGGGCTGAAGCCGACGATGGCCAGGTAGCTCCGAGGCGACAACTCCGGGAACTGGGAAGACGAATTCCTGCCGATACTCTGGATCGAGGCCTCAATCAGACTCGTGGAAGGCGTCGGCTCGGGAGAGTCGCCGTAGTAACCGTACTCGTAGGAGTAATACTGTCTGCCATAACGATTGGCCACCACGGAGGCATCGACTCCCGGCGGGAAGGCCATCCTGCACCCATTGACTATGGCAAGTAGATCGTCCATTGCGTCAGCCGGTTTAACAGAGGATGCAGCCGCTTGGGCGTCTTGCGGAAGACTCTTCGTCCAGTAGTAGTCGTCGCCTTCGCCGCGGAGAAGGAGCATTTCCACATGGGTCCCAAGGTGATTCTCAACCGGCACTCCGGCCTCGGTAGGCTGACCCACGCGGATCGCAAGATCGGATTTTCGTGAACGGACCGTCAGGTATTGCGTGGGCGTCCGAGACCGGAGCCACCCGGATTCCAGCTTCTGCCCCTTGTGCCACACCAGGTCACGTCCCCCTCCCGTACCGTCGCGCAACAGGCCTGAGATCGGGTAGACGGCGACATCCTCGGAAAAGGTCAGGCCGTCACCCGGGGCCATGCCGGAATAATAGGACAGGCGAGCCCAACACTCGGTCTGGCCCGTTGCCTGATTGATCTGGGTGACACTGCGAACGCGAACCCGGGTTCCCAGGCCATCGGAGAAGACGGCGTAGGCGAACAGCGCCAGAGTGACTGCCGCAGCGCTGGCGGGAACCGTCACCACGAGCAGGTGGATCCGGCGGAATCGCCGCAATATGTAGTAGTTCACAGGGCCGATCACCACCACAAAGAGGGTGATGAGCACGCGAAACGCGTTGAGCGGAGCCTTGCCGACACCCTCGATCAGAAACTTGAAAAACTCGGGATTGTCGCGATGGGGGGAAATGCCGTGGCGTTGGTACCAGATCACCCGCCGACTCGTGAGGTGATTGCACAGCCATGCCCAGAATCCCGAGTCTTCGCCGAAGGGTCTGTCGGTGGCAATCGCCACGAGCATGCCCATCTCGTAAGAGCGTGAAGCGAAGGGGGGAGTATCTGGCACCGTTGGCCGGGGCTTCTTACCCGCCTTGTTGTCATCCGGTTCGTTCTGAACCATCACGCCAGGTTGGACATACGGACTGGCGTAACCCGGCTGATTCACCGAAATGTCGTCGTACGGAGCGAAAACCTGGTTCCCGAGACCTCCGACGGGCAGACCGAACCGTTGCGAATCCGGAAACTGCCGCAAAGAACGCAATCCCGGCAATCCGGAAACTGCCAGCCAGAATCGGGGCTCGGCGGATCGGTTGGGGGTAATTCAAGCAATCGCTGGAGCGGTTCACAACGCTCCCAATTGGAGCCTACACCGAAAACCAACAGGTTCCCACCGGCCGCCGTCCAGTTGACAAGGGCGCCAAATGCCTCAGGCTGAGTGGCGGCAATCGTCTGGAGATCTCCGATGGAGACACATAGCATGTCGAGTGCCGAGTAGTCGATCCAGCGTGATGGCAATTCGTTGACGGCGATCGTGCTGACCGTGCCTCCAGGGACCGAGGAATACTGGGTGAGGAACACCCGGCCAAAATTGTTGGAAACAACGCTTCGATCACTGACGACGAGCATGCGGGGGGAAGTTTCGAAAGCGGCATTGTCCTGAAAGGAACCGCTCCCCGTGAGGCCTCGGACTTCGCGTCCCCCCTCGCCCACCCGAAACGAGTAGGTGCGGTGTCCGGCCAGGTAAGGGACGGCCAGTGTGGCAGAGACAGGGCCGGTGCCGGCCGGCAACTCGACTTCCTGCACAACGTGAATCTGGTCTTGCCGTCCCCGGCTGTATCCGCTCGAAGTGAACTCGAGCACCAGAGTCCGGTCCGCGATGGGTGGGGCTGTGGGGGTGAACGTGACCCGCACGGGACGATACCCTGGACCATCGGGCCAACGGGTTTCCACGTCCATCCGCAGTCCGCCGCCCACGGCCAGAGATGCGCCTCCCGATTGTGCCCGGAGGGGTGCAACCTGGACAACGACCACCATGGTCGCCAGCAAGACGAGCAACGTCTTCCCCATGGCCCGGCGCAACCCACGACTCCACCCTGCCGCGGTCGGCCAGCCCGACAATCGCCCACCGATCATGCTTGACGTTCCCCCCCAACCGAATTCAGATTCCTGTCCGCCGCGGAACTGTCAATGACAATCGCGTCCAGGGGGCGTTCGGGCGTCTGCAGCCGGCCCGCATCGGCGAAGGGCGACCTTGCGCCGGTGAATGGGACATGGCCCCCGCGAAAGCGACGACGATCCAACAGCGGCGACGCCACCACCGAGAACAACCACAAAATGCCGAAAAACGCAGCGTATGTCACCAGTGCGACCGCCAGTGCCCCGGCCCCCACCGTCACTCCGATCGCCCAACCTTGACTGCGCACGGCCAGCCCCACGATGGAAAACACGCCCGCCAGCGCCGCGGTGATCCCCAGCATGAGCCGAATGGAGTATTGGGGCAACAGTTTCATGGTCTCGATTCTCGCAGAAACAACCGGAAATGCAAGAGAACGGTAGGGTCTTGGCGAGCAAGGTCAATACGTATGTTCGCGAGTGAATCGGGTTTCTTGGCGTTTGTGAAGAATTCTGTCAAACAGGAGCCGTTCCCCCCTTCGGGTTGACGAATCCACTCATTTCGCCGGGCTGGACTACAGACGCGTTTCCACCGCCTGCGAGTCTTTCTTATAGCACGTCCGCCGACTGGACACCGGTCCT
This sequence comes from uncultured Planctomycetaceae bacterium, assembly GCA_964429355.1. Classification (GTDB taxonomy): domain Bacteria; phylum Planctomycetota; class Planctomycetia; order Pirellulales; family Thermoguttaceae; genus JAAYAY01. Next base: position 7,317 of record CAYSCH010000216.1, read on the forward strand.
TGACTTTCGGAAAACCACTCACCTTGCCAGCGCAATCGGAATGGAATAGAACCAAGACAATGGACTGAAATTCTGGCCGGTCCGCATGCTGTGCTCCACGATCCAATTCCCGGGCCGGGGTACCCTACCATGACGATTCGCCGAACGCTGATTCTGGTTGCCGCTGGATTCGCCCTCTCTGCGTCCGGAATCTGGGCCTGTGCCGCATCCCCCCAGGATCAAATCAATATGCAGTTGAAGACAGAGGCGGTCGCCTTTCTGGCCGAATACGACGCGAAGCTCAAGGAACTGGAGATCCCGGCCGCCCTGGCAGAATGGAAGGCGGCCAATTCGGGGAGCCCCGAAGACTACGAGGCAGCGGCCGCCCGCAAACTCGCGCTCCGCCAGTACCACAGCAACCCGGAAACCTATGCCCGGCTGAAGAAGTTCATAACCATTGCCGATCAGCTCGCCCCGATCCAGTCCCGTTCGCTCGCAAGAGCCGAGCTCGAATTCCGCGGCAACCAGCTTCCTCCGGAACTGCTCAAGGAGATGGTCGACCTCTCGACGGAGATCGAGAAGCTCCAGAAAACCCACCGAGCTGAATTGGACGGCAAGCAATACTCCAACAACGATCTGCTGGAAATGCTCGCCGACTCCAACGACTCGGCGCGCCGCGAGTCGATCTGGCGGGCGTTGCAGCAGGTAGGTGCCGTCGTGGCACCGAAGTTGATTGAGTTGGCCAAACTTCACAATCGCGCTGCCGCCACGCTCAACTTCGAAAATTACTGGCAGATGGAAATCCAGTTGCAGGAACACGATCCGCAGCACTTGCTGGCCGTCTTCGAAGAACTCGAAGTATCGACCCGCGAACCCTTCACCCGCATGAAGGCAACCATGGACGCGGAATTGGCCGTCAGGTTCGCAGTCGACCCGGGCGCCATGCGGCCCTGGCACTACGACAACCCGTTCTTCCAGGCGGCCCCCCCGTCGAAGGCGGTCGATCTCGACGTGTTCTACGATCAGAAGAAGAAGGAAGACATCACCCAGATTGCCCGGAGGTTCTATGCCGACATCGGGTTGCCCATCGACACGGTCCTGGCCAATAGCGATCTCTACGAGCGGCCGGGCAAGGACCAGCATGCCTTCTGCATCAACATCGACGGAGAGGGAGACGTGCGGACACTCTGCAACGTCAAACCCACGGAAGAATGGATGGACACGATGCTGCACGAGCAGGGCCACGCGGTCTACGATCTCGGCCTCGACCGCGAGCTTCCCCGCAACCTCCGCGGACCGGCCCACATCTTCACCACCGAGGGCGTGGCGATGCTCTTTGGCGCCCTGGCCAAAACTCCGTCCTGGATCATTGCCTATGCCGACGGTGATCCAGCCAAGGTCAATGCACTCGCGGCCGCAATCCGAGAACAGCGGCGTCGGGAGCAGTTGATCTTCACCCGCTGGACGCTGGTCATGCTCCACATGGAAAAATCTCTCTACGAGAACCCGGATCAGGACCTCTCGTCGCTCTGGTGGGACTACAAGGAACGCTTCCAGTTGCTCCACCGCCCCGAAGGTCCCCTGAATCCCGACTGGGCCGCCAAGCCCCACTTCACCATCGCACCGGTCTACTATCACAACTACCAACTTGGCGAACTGTTTGCGGCGCAGCTCCGCCACGTGCTGGCCGAACTGGCCGGGCACGAAGGCCCGACGAGCGAGTTGAGTTTCAATGGTCGGAAGGACTTTGGCGAGTATCTCACCCGCAAGGTCTTCCGTCCGGGCCGCACCCTCCCGTGGCCCGAGTTTGTCCAAGAGGCCACCGGCGAACCGCTCACGGCCAGGTACTTCGCTGGCGAAGTCAAGTAAATGCCCGACCAAACACGGATCGTTGCTCCCCGCTCGGAGGATCGCTGCGTTCAACTGCCCGGCGGCCGCATTCTCCGGGTCCCTCTAGGGTGGCAATTGCTCCCGCCAGGCGATGCCGCGCTGACTCGCCGTGTGAAGGCGGCTGGACCATCCTGGACGGTCCAGGAAAAGAGAGGACGCAAGACCTTCTCCCTCGGCGTCTGGGCCCCGGCCGACCGGATCGCGGCGATTCGGTTGGCCCTGGAGAAGGAACGAGGAACCGCGACCTATGCCAGGCGTCGCACGGCCGATGTCGCCAGAAGAGATCGCAAGCAACAGGAGTATGTGGAAGATTTCCGCGGCGCCGTTCTGGCATTCCTCCGTTTTGCACCTCGCTATGCCGACTTGGCCGAACGACTTGCGGACGCGGTCACCCACCATGCAACCCCCGTCGGAAGCGGCACGGTCGCTCGCACCCAGCGGATCCCGATCGAGCGGCGGGCTGAGTCGGCGGTCATCGCCTGGTTGCGGCATGCGACCACCGCATACGACAATATGAAGATCCCCCGCGTGAAAGGCAAACGCCGCGAGGTCCGGCGAATGCTGGCGGAAGAGTCGCGACAGCTGCTGGAACGATATCGGGCCGGGCAGGAGGTCGATGCGGAGACATGCCCATTGCAGCGGACGATGGGCAGGCAACTGACGGACGGTGGCAAAGCGACAGAGTTCGCCGCAGGCATTGATGTGCCCGATCAGTGATTCTATCAAGAGTTCGAAGTGGAGAACGCTGAGGAAGCATGAGATGCCGCAACTGAATCGACGAAATACGATCAAGCACCTGGCCCTAGGTACGATCACAGGCCTGGCCGGTCGTTCGTGTCTTGCAGCCGAACCGGTTCTTGGCACGACGAAGAAGGCCGAAGTCTGGCCGGCCGTCGATGTGCTCGTCTGTGGCGGTGGCCCGGCCGGAATTGCCGCCGCCATGATGGCCGGGCGGCAGGGTGCCCGGGTATTGCTCGCCGAACGCTACGGCCGCCTCGGCGGTATGGCCGTTCAGGCGCTGGTCGGCCCGCTGATGGGCGACGTCGAAAGCACGTGGGTCGACCAGATCGTCGAAGGCCTCGGTGGACGCAAGGTCGACTACGAACTGGCCGATCACGTGAGGTGATCGCGATGGCCACCGGCGTGGGCGCAGGAGTCGCGGCAGCCCTGGCCGCCGGGCAAGGCATCGAGCCTCGCGCCGTGGATGTGTCGCAGATACAGAAGGTCGCGTTTGCCTCTGCATGAGTCGGCGCCAGATCACTCGCATCCCATACGTTCCTTGCAGTCCGACGGACAAGGGATTCAAATGCTTGTTCCATGATTTGACATCCGCCCAACACCTCATGATTCCCTCGTTCCATGGATAACACGTTCCGACGCATGGCGGGGTATGCCCGAGAAGAGAATCGCGTTTTTTGACCGCCCCCCCTGCAGTCTGCCATTGAGGAGAACTTGATTGAATATCGCCGTACTGATTGCCCTGATCTTGCTCAACGGCGTTTTCGCCATGGCGGAGATCGCCCTGGTGACCGCACGCAAGAGTCGTCTCCAGCGCCTGGCCGACGATGGCGACCGGTCCGCCGCCATCGCCATCCGCCTTGGAGAGGAACCCACGCGATTCCTCTCCACGGTTCAGATCGGCATCACGGCCATCGGCATCCTCAATGGGATCGTTGGCCAGGCGGCGCTGGCCGATCCTCTGGCCGGCATGATTCGCATCCTTGGCCTCAATGAAAAGTCGAGTGCCGTGGCCGCAACCGCCATTGTGGTGGCAGGTATCACCTACTTCTCCATCGTTGTAGGTGAATTGGTGCCCAAACGGCTCGCCCAGGTCAATGCCGAGGGAATCGCCCGACTCATGGCCCGCCCTGTGGCGACTCTGGCCACCCTGTCTCGCCCATTTGTCTTTCTGCTTTCAGTGTCCACCGACGGCCTCCTGCGACTGATCGGCAAGAAGGAACTCAGCAGCGCCAATCTCACCGAAGAAGACATCCATGCCATGCTCGTCGAGGGTTCCGAGGCCGGTCTGATCGAAAAACAGGAACACGAGATGGTCCGTAATGTGTTTCGCCTCGACGATCGGCAGATCGCTTCCCTCATGACGCCTCGCAGCGAGATCGTCTATCTCGACATTGAACAGCCTCTGGAAAGCGGTTTGCAGCATCTGATCGGTTCCGACCACTCACGTTTCCCCGTCTGCCGGGGCGGGATGGATGATGTATTGGGGGTTATCACCGCCAAGCGGTTGCTCAAACAACATCTGCAAGCCGAACCCACCAATATTACCGACTATCTCTTCCCCGCCGTCTATGTACCCGAATCGCTCACCGGCATGAAACTGCTGGAACAATTCCGGGAATCCGGCGTGCAGATGGTCTTCATCGTCGATGAATACGGCGAGGTGCTGGGGCTGGTCACCTTGCAGGACGTCTTGGAGGCCCTGGCCGGAGAGTTCAAGCCTCGCGACCCGGAAGATCTGTGGGCCGTCAGACGCGATGATGGTTCCTGGCTGCTCGACGGCCTGATTCCCATCCCAGAACTCAAGGACCGGCTCGGTCTGAAGAGTGTGCCCGAGGAAGACAAGGGCAGATACCACACTCTTGGCGGAATGATGATGTGGCTGGTCGGCAGCCTTCCCCGCACCGGCAATGTCGCCCAGTGGCAGGGCTGGCGGCTTGAGGTGGTCGATCTGGACGGCAACCGCATCGACAAAGTCCTGGCCAGCCGCTTGCCCGATGAGCCAATGGATGCGTATCATTCGCAGTCATCCCCCACTCCGGAAGACAGGAACTGAATATGGTCTGGTCCCTGGCTGCTATCGTGCTTGGCATAGCGCTCCTGGTGTGGAGTGCCGACCGGTTTGTGGACGGGTCCGCCTCCGCCGCACGGCAACTTGGCATGCCGCCTCTCTTGATCGGCATGGTCATCGTCGGCTTCGGAACTTCTGCGCCGGAAATGGCGGTGTCGGCGCTGGCGGCTTCGCAGGGAAGTTCCGGCATTGCCCTTGGGAACGCCTATGGCTCCAACATCACCAACATCGCCCTGATCCTCGGCCTGACGGCCCTGATCAGCCCGATCGTCGTCCATTCGCAGGTCTTGCGCAAGGAGCTGCCGATCCTCGCGGCCGTCACGGCCTTGGCCGCCTGGCAGCTCTGGGATGGAGAGATATCTCGCATGGATGCCGTCGTACTGCTAGGTGTCTTTGGCGTACTCATGACCTGGGCAATCTGGCAAGGCATGCGGCAGAAGGTCGATGCACTCGCCAGTCAGACAGAGCACAAACTGGATTCCCAACCGATGCCGCTCCGACGGGCCGTTTTTTGGCTGGTCGTGGGCCTGATCCTGCTGGTTATCAGCTCCCGCATCCTGGTCTGGGGAGCCGTGCGACTCGCCCATGGTTTCGGTGTCAGCGACCTTATCATCGGCCTGACCATCGTCGCAGTAGGCACGTCCTTGCCGGAACTGGCCTCGTCGGTCATCGCCGCCCGCAAGGGTGAACACGACATCGCCCTGGGCAATATTCTCGGCTCCAACCTGTTCAACACGCTTGCCGTGGTGGGGATCGCAGGAGCGATCTGTCCCATGACCGTGGGACCAGAGGTCTTTTCCCGCGACATACTGGTTATGGCTGTGCTCACCGTATCTCTGTTTGTTTTCGGGTACGGGTTTCGCGGCACCGGTCGCATCAACCGTCTTGAGGGCGGAATGCTCCTGGCAAGTTACATCGCCTACACCGCGTACCTGGTCACTACGACCTTTCGGCCTTGAAGGCGCGAATTTCTGCGTTTTGGGTGAAACATCCCGGCGGGCAGACGCGTTATACTGCCTGAAGACCCTTTGCGCGCCCTGCGAGGGTGGCCTCTGAGGGTTCTTGCCCACGTCTGCGCGTGCCCCTCTACGTGACGGGCACCCTTGCGGTTGGGACCTGTGCGTCGATCTTCCCCCGAAAAGTGGAGTTCTCCCATGTTCGTGGCACGAATTCTGGTGTTTCTGGTGGCGTATTGTCTGGTCTGTCCCGCCCTGGGGGCAGAGGCTGACGCGGCCAAGTCGGAACCGGCCCAAGCGGCGGCGCACGTGGTTAGTACGGCCGACACCCCGCTCGTAAGCAGCCAAATCCGCCAGTTGATGCAGGACCGGAAGTATGCCGAAGCGGTTGTGGCAATCGACGCTGCCGCCAAGGAAAAAGACGTCCCCCACGACTACCTGGTCTACCTCAAGGGCCGGGCATTGTACCTGGACAAGAAGTACGACGAGGCGGTAGCCGTTTTTCAGGAGTTCCAGAAGCAGTTCCCTGAGAGTGCCTGGCTCCATCGGGCACAGTTTGGCGAGGCACTTGCCTACGCTCGCAAAGGCGACTTCCAAAAGGCCGAGACGATCTATCGCCAGCAAGCGGAGAGCCTTCTCTCGGAGGATCGCAAACAGGAGATCGCCGGGATCTACCTGGAGTTTGCCGACCGTTACTTCGAACCGCCCAAGAAACCCGATGCCAGGCCCGACTTCGAGAAAGCCCTGCTCTTCTATCAGAAGTCCCTGGAAGTCGGCCCCAAGCCGGACGAGCAGATGCGGGTCGAACTGCAGTCGGCCCGTTGCCACCAGGAACTCGGACGCCACGACGAAGCGGCCAAACTCTACCGGAAGTTCCTCGAAGATCACCAGAAGAGCCCCCTCGATGTGGAAGTGAGGTTCCGGCTCGGTGAGGTTGAATTGGCCATGGGCCAGCACAACGAGGCCCGTCGTACGTGGCAGGATCTGCTGGCGGAGCATGTCGATTCCACCTCGCCACGCGTGGCCGAGGTCATGTTCCTCCTCTCACGCACCTGGTTGATCCCTCAGCCTCAGGATGAGAAACAACTGAGCCTGGGCGTGGGAGCCCTGGAGGCATTTCTGCAGCGGTTCCCGGAGCATGAGAAATCGCCCGAGGCGCACCTCGATATCGCCCGCAGCTATGTCCACCGCGGCCGGTTCGAAGAGACGGTCGCGTGTCTGAAGGCCTTCCTCGGCGACGATCGCTACCAGAAGGCCAAGGAGTTGGCCGATGCCCGCAATCTTCTGGGACGCTGCTACCAGCTCCAGAAGAAGTTCACCGACGCCCTGGCGACCTGGCAGGAGTACTTGACAAAACACCCGGCCCATGAGGCCTGGAGCGAGGTCCAGCGCGAGATCGTCAACACCGAGTACCTGATGGCTGAAGAGGCCCGGCAGGCTAAGAAATATGACGAGGCGCGAGGACTGTTCAACGCTTTCGCCGCCAGGTATCCGCTCGATCCCCGCAATCCGCAAATACTCTATTGGTACGGAGAGATGCTCTACCAGGAGGAGAAGTGGCAGGCGGCCATCGACCAGTGGCGCGGGCTCGTGTCCAAGTACCCCGGATCCGAGGAAGCGTCCCGCGGGCAGCTCATGATCGCGGCCACCCTCGAAGACAAGCTGGGCAAGTTGGCTGAGGCCCTTGAAGAGTACAAGAAGCTCAACTGGGGCGAAATGCAGCCATCGGCCCAGCAGGCGATCGCCCGTCTGACCAGCAAGAGCCTCACCGTAGTCACCGAGCGGATCTTCCGCAGCGACGAGACCCCGCGGATCAAGCTCACCTCGCGAAATCTCGATACGGTCACCGTGCGGGCCTACAAGGTCGACATGGAAACCTATTTTCGCAAGATGCACCTGGCCCGCGGCGTGGAGAAGCTCGATATTGCGCTGATCGATCCCGACACGACCTTCGAGTTCAAGATCCCCGGCTATGCCGAGTATCAGCAGCTCGAGTCCAGCGCTGAGGTACCCCTGCCCAAGGAGGCCAAAACGGGCGTGATGGCCGTCACCGTGAGCAGCAAGACGCTCGAAGCGACGACCCTGATCGTCCAGAGCGATCTGGACATCATCGCCAAGAGTTCCCGTGACGAAGTGTTCGTCTTTGCCGAAAACATGCTCACCGGCAAGCCGTGGCCGGGAGTGCGGCTCCTGGTCTCCAACGGCCAGGAGGTCTTCGCCGAGGAAACAACGGCGGAAGATGGCGTTTTCCGCAAGAGCTACAAGCAGTTGGCCGGTACGGCCGATGTGCGGGTATTCGCCGTCATCGAAGGCAACGTGGCCTCCAACGTCGTGGGGCTCGAAGGGGTTGGCGTGGCCAAGGGACTCGCCGATCGCGGATACCTCTACACGGATCGTCCCGCCTATCGAGCGGGAGACCTGGTACACGTTCGCGGTTGCGTACGCCAGGTGAGCGACGATCGCTACACGGTTCCGGCCGGCAAGAAATACAGACTTCAGGCCTTTGACCCCCGCAACCGGGTCCTTCGCGAAGAGGAGGTCACGCTGGGCCAGTTCGGCACCTTCCACGCCCACTTCCCCCTCCCGGAAACCAGCCCGCAAGGCGAGTATCGGGTGCTGATTGCCGACGAGGAAGAACACCAATATCAGGGCACGTTCCTTGTGCAGGAATATAAGCTGGAACCGGTCCACCTCGTGGTCGATACGCCGCGCCACGTCTACTACCGCGGCGAGAAGATCGAGGGAACGATTCGGGCGGAGTTCTATCACGGGGCTCCGCTGGCCGGCCGGCAACTGGTCTACCAGCTCGCCGGTGAACCTTCGCAGACGGCCACGACCAATGAGAAGGGTGAGGTCAAGTTTGAACTTCCCACCCGCGAATTCCTCGAGAGTCAGATCCTGCCCTTCGTCGTGACACTGCCCGAGCGCAACCTGGCCCTGGCGCTGAATTTCTTCCTCGCCACCCAGGGTTTCGGGATCAGCCTCGAAACGGTCCGCCCCGTCTACGTGGCCGGCGAATCGTTCGAGGTCTCGCTCGCCACCAACGACGCCGAAGGCAAGCCGACCGCCGAGAAACTCACGTTGCGAGTCCTCCAGCGGACCAGCGTCGACGGCAAGGTCGGCGAACGGCTCGTCGAGGAGCACCCGCTCGAAACCGACAAGGACGGCAAGGCCCGCCAGACCCTTACACTGGCTGAGGGGGGCCAGTACATCTTCCGGGCGGTCGGCAAGGACCGTTTTGAAAACGTCGTCACCGGCGAGCACGTGGTGAAGATCTCCGACGACAAGGACCGGGTCCGCCTGCGGATCCTGGCCGATCGTCACA
>CAYSCH010000217.1:0-16267 GCA_964429355.1 uncultured Planctomycetaceae bacterium
ATTGTTCCGATTTCCTCGATTGTGCGGCCTCAATCAGCCGCCTTGTTTGGTTGTCGTCTGATGTAATATGACGACGAAGGCCTGGGAATGGTTCACGGCAATTCAAGAAAATCGCCGCTCGTAGAATGGGAGATCCATGAGGGGCGTGGTTTATTCCGTGGATTCCGGAAGAAACTTTGGGGGATAGTTTCTGAATCCACTCAGAGTTGTGGATCGCTTTCATTGTCACGATGTATGCCCGCTGCATCGGCCTGCTCCCAAGGAGCTTGCGTGCCGTGATGTCATGGCGGTAGAATGCGCGCGTCGTGCAGGAATGATCGCAAGATCGTGACTCGAAAGCATCGCAGCCGCTCCGCAGGTCAGTTCGACGGGGTTCTAATCGCATTGAATACGGGCGCCGTGAAGAGGGAGGACTGTATGGCAACGTCAGATTACGAACTAGTGAGCCCGCCCGACCGCGATCGCGCACGTGAACTGTGGATCCAGCATGCAGCGGGGCTTATCCTAATGGAAGACGTTCGCCGAGCCGCGACCGAGAGCCTCTCGCCGGGTCTCACAGACGCCGAGTTGGCGATCGCACAGCAGGGAGCGGATGCCGCGTTGTACAGCCTCATGAGCCTGGTAGACGGTGTCACTGGGGGCCTGAGTAACGGGGATGAACGAGTCGACCTTACTATGATCGTTCGCTATTCGAGCCGGCTGCCGTCCGGGGAGATGCAACAGCAATACGCACTCGACCTCTCCGAAGGCGATGGCATGTGCATGGGGATCCATGGGTGGCTCGAAAGTGACTTTGGCAAGGATCCTGTTGTCGCCAAACCACGAAGCGGCGGGTGAACATGGCTGGCGAGATATTTCGGGACTCCGCGGATGATTAAGAGGCCCTTCCATGTGTCGGTTTTGGTGCTCCCCACGGTGCTCTCAAAAACCCCTCAAGGTGCAACGTATGGACCCTGACAGCTTTCAGGCCATAGGTACAACTCGCATCAATTTGCAGTGAGAGCCGCTAGAATTTCCGGGCGAACATCGGTTTCCATACCCGGCGCAACTCGAAAGACGGCCAAGAGTTAGGCCCAGAAGCCAAGACGCTGCAATAGCTTATGTCTTGCAGCGTCTTGGGTTACGTCGATTGTACTGAGAGTACCCCCGGTTGGATTCGAACCAACGACCACCGGTTTAGGAAACCAGGGGCAACCCCAAGAAAACACGGGAGAAAATGCAGTTTCTGAAGTTAGGGCAGTATGCGGGGCAGTACACGAACCAGAGGCTGCGTCTGATCCAGGCCTTACCGAGTTGCTGACCATCTGGATGGCCATCGACGCGGCAGCACGCGAGCGGATCCTGTCGGTAGCGCGGCGGGAGGCACCTTGAGTTTTCACGCTCGCCGGGTGGTCCGGCGGCGATTCTGGCTTTTACAAGAAAGGACATTGCTGTGGCGAAACTTGGAAGGTATCGGGTCGACTGCTACATCAACGGTGATCTCAATCGGCGTGGGTACGGATGCTACACGTCCGTCGATGAGGCGATAGAACGTTGGCTTCGCGACGGCTGGGACGGCTTGGGCGGCGGGGACGCTGACGAACTGCTGCGACAAGCGGCGATGATTTTGGACCGCAAGACGCAGAGGCCCATTTGCATGATCAGCTACCGGTGGGCCGAGTTGGGCGAATCCGTGTTGCCCGTTGCCATGATCTACGACGCGGCTGCCGGCGGACTGCCACGGATCGTCAGGGTTGAGGATCTTGGGCAAGCGGCGGCGTAGCGGCTTCGCGCGGGCGCTGGCTTCGGCCGGCGTCTTCGTCGGGGGCATTCCTGACCTCACGTCAGGATACATCGCCGCCACTCTTGCAGCCCGCCCTACGCTCTCAGGGCTTCGTGGCTGCGTTCGGACGGTGTGCCGAGTCTTCTGAGTTGCCCGAGGTTGGGGACGTCGCCAGCGGGGCTCTCGGCGATCGTCGCGGACAGTCGCCGGGGCGGCAGTCTCTTCGAAGCGGCTCGATCGAGATGACGGCAGACGAGATCGGGGACCCCAATCCTCCGCCAGATTTTTCCGACCCCCCGGGGGCATTTGGAATGGGTCCCCTTTCCGGCCCTTGTTTGGGCCGACTTCAAAATTCGCTTGGCAAGATAGGCAATTTCCCCTCAAGCAGCGGGGCTTGCATTCTGGCAACGGGGGCGTTCTTCTGGTTGCGGATCTGTGAGTGATCTTGCATCCGAAGAATGGTTTACTGCCTGAAGGAGAGAGACATGAGACGGTGTTTGTTTCTTGTTTGTGTGATTGCGGCAGTGCTGATTGGAGCGGGGCAGGCGGGGGCGGGCACTGTAGCGGATTCGGTGAGTGAGTTCTCTGGCGTCCAGGGGCAAGACAACTGGTACTATGGGTACTACGACGGCGGCCTCGTCGCAAGTTCGTTTAGCCAGTTACCGTACTATGATCCCGTTTTCTCGACTAATGAGTACACGACGAGCCAGTTGCAGCCCATATCGAGTCCAACATCGGAGGCCGCATTTGGAGGCTCAGGCGGCTGGTACCTTCAGTGGGCGGGAGGGTATTGGACTTCACTGTGGACGAATGGCGGCCACGCAAATCAGCCTGAAGCGGGCTGGGACCGTCAAGGAGTTGAGCAATGGGCAGTCCGACGTTGGATCAGCGAAGTATCGGGGCCGATTGTCGTGTCGGGTTCACTGGCCACGATAAACGGTGGATACATGATGGCCAGTACTCTCGTGGACGGCAACGTGGTATTTTCGCAGCAGGTTCCTGAGGGCGGGGCGAATTATTCCTTTTCTACCACCGTGTCGGTCGGGTCAATCGTGGATTTCGTAATTGCTCCAGACAATTATTCCGTCTCCAATGGGGCGACGCAGTTCACTGCTACAATCGACGCCGTCCCCGAACCAGCCTCCCTCGTCCTTTGGTCAGGATTGGGCATCATGGGGCTGATCGCTGGGAGACGGCGGAAACGCGTGGCATAACGAAACAACGGCACTTCTGGACCCAGCCCCGTCAGTCTTCGAGATTGGCGGGGTTTCTTTTTTGCGATGGGGAGGCTAACGCCAGCCGCCGCCGACAACTTGACATCCCGACTGCCGTCCTCTATACCGTTCCACGGGTCTCCTTCGACAAAGTCCGCAGCTTCGCCCGGAGAAGGTGACTCTGGGGATCGCTGGCGCTGAGCCTTCCCCGCTTTTTGGGCCTCTTCCCAGACGTTGATCCTCAAACGTCCTGTCTGCCCCCAGCAGAGTCGCCGGAATCACCACCGCCACCGATCCCAACTATCGAGGCGACCAGGAAGTGGACATCGGGCTCCGGGCATTCGGTTGACGCTGCACTGATTCGAGTCGCTAAGCCCGGAAAACCAAGGCTCCTGCAACCAAGGCTCTACCCCTGCCCAAACCACCGGTCAGTCAATATCCGGAAAACAAGTGATCGACTCCGAGCTTTGCGTCGAGAGCCGGAGCCCGCGGGTCGGACCTTGCGGGTAACCCCGTTCGGACACCGCCTGTCCAACCCCGCCACATTTCCAGTGCCTGGGCTGTCAATCGCCCGCAAATTCTGCCCATCCTGCCCGAACGGGTCGAAATTTCTGGCGCTCGCTTGAGTAACCCCTTGGGGCATATTACGATAAAGACCCCACAAGGTGGTTGCGGAAGTGTGTGTTTGCGGGTGCTTTGTGGCGGGACGGGTGGCTGTCGATCAAGAATGGGCACGGACGAACATGGGCAAAAAGAAAGCGGCGGATAAGAAGACGAACGGCAACGGGGCGAACCTCGGGTTCGAGGCGACGTTGTGGCTGGCGGCCGACAAGATGCGCAGCAATATGGACGCCGGCGAGTACAAGCACGTTGTGCTCGGGCTGATCTTTCTGAAGTACATCAGCGACGCCTTCGAGGAGATGCACGCCCGGCTCCAGGCTGAAGCCGAAGAGGGGGCGGACCCCGAGGACCCGGATGAGTATCGGGCGGTGAACGTCTTCTGGGTGCCCCAGGAAGCCCGTTGGGGGCACTTGCAGGCGAAGGCCAAGCAGCCCACGATCGGGAAGCTGGTCGACGATGCGATGGTCGGCATCGAGCGTGATAACTCGAACCTCAAGGGCGTGTTGCCCAAGGACTACGCCCGGCCGGCGCTCGACAAGCAGCGGCTCGGCGAGCTGATCGACCTGGTGGGGACCATCGGGCTGGGCGACAAGGAGAACCGCTCCAAGGACATCCTGGGCCGGGTCTACGAGTACTTTCTGGGCCAGTTCGCCAGCGCCGAGGGGAAGAAGGGGGGCCAGTTCTACACGCCCCGCTGCGTGGTCCGCACGCTGGTCGAGGTGCTTGGCCCGTACAAAGGCCGCGTATTCGATCCTTGCTGTGGCTCGGGCGGGATGTTCGTGCAGAGCGAGAAGTTCGTCGAGGAGCACGGCGGGCGGATCGGCGACATTGCCGTCTACGGGCAGGAGTCGAACCCGACGACCTGGCGGCTCTGCAAGATGAACCTGGCAATCCGGGGCATCGACGGCGACCTGGGCAAGGAGCACGCCGACTCGTTCCGTAGGGACCTGCACAAGGACCTGAAGGCCGACTTCGTGCTGGCCAATCCGCCGTTCAACGACTCGGACTGGGGCGGGGACAAGCTGCAGGACGACGTCCGCTGGGCTTACGGTGCCCCGCCCAAGGGCAACGCCAACTTCGCCTGGGTCCAGCATTTCGTGCACCACCTGTCGCCCAACGGCCGGGCGGGGTTCGTGCTGGCCAACGGTTCGATGAGTTCCAACCAGTCGGGCGAAGGCGAGATCCGCAAGAAGCTGATCGACGCCGACCTCGTCGAATGCATGGTAGCCCTGCCCGGGCAGCTCTTCTATTCGACGCAGATCCCTGTTTGCCTCTGGTTCCTCACGCGGAAGAAACCGCTCCACTGTGCCGGGAAGACTCTGTTTATCGACGCGAGGAAGCTGGGCCGGATGATTGACCGGGTGCACCGGGAGCTTACGGACGAGGATATCGGCCGGATCGCCGGGACGTTTCATGCGTGGAGGAGCGGGAAGAAATACGAAGACGTTGCCGGCTTCTGCAAGTCGGCCGCGACCGCCCAGATCGTCGAGCACGGCCACGTGCTGACGCCGGGCCGTTACGTGGGTGCGGCGGAGGTGGAGGAGGACGACGAGCCGTTTGAGGAGAAGATGCAGCGGCTGGTGGGGGAATTGAACGAGCAGTTTGCGGAGTCGCGGAGGTTGGAGAAGGCCATTCGCTCGAACTTGGAGGGGTTGGGGTATGGCGGGTGATGAATTCCAGGCACGCACGCTGGACGACTTGGCAGAGTTTCGTAACGGCAAAGCTCTTCCGACCAGCAGTTACTCGCCGAACGGGAAACACCCTGTGTTCGGCGCAAATGGTCAGATCGATCGAACAGATCAACTTCTGAATGCAGGCCCCGTAATTGTTGTTGGACGCGTAGGTGCGTACTGCGGATCTGTGCATCAAGTCAGTGAGCCGTCGTGGGTGACAGATAATGCGATTGTTGCGACAGCAAAGGACGGTGTTGATCAGCGTTTTCTGTTCTACCGACTGAAATCCCTCGATCTGCGCCGAACCGCAATTGGAAGTGCCCAACCGCTGATGACACAAGGCGGTCTGAAAGTGGTTGCCACCATTGTTCCTCCCCTCCCCGAGCAGAAAGCCATCGCCCACATCCTGGGCACGCTGGACGACAAGATCGAGTTGAACCGGCGGATGAACGAGACGCTGGAGGGGATGGCGCGAGCATTGTTCAAGTCGTGGTTTGTGGATTTCGACCCGGTGCGGGCGAAGATGGACGGCCGCCCGGTTCCGGGTCTGGACGCGGCCACGGCGGCGTTGTTCCCGGATGGGTTTGAGCACGTGGATGGGGAGTTGGTGCCGCGGGGGTGGAGCTTCACGACAGTGAAGAACATCTGTGAGCGAATTACCGATGGTGCCCACCTATCGCCACCTTCTGTACACGAGGGACGGCCGATGGCGTCGGTCAAGGATATGGATGACTGGGGCATTGACGTTCCCGGATGCAGACTCATTTCCAACGAAGATTTCGATGCGCTGGTTGCCAACGACTGCCAACCGCGACTTGGCGATGTGCTCTTGGCAAAGGACGGAGCGAAGTGTCTCGAGACGGCTTGCGAGTATCAGCAGCCAGATTCGATCGTCCTGTTGTCCTCCGTTGCAATTCTCAGGCCTAAGACGCTTGATGCGTCCGCGTATCTCCACATATGGCTTTGTCTAGAGTCGACGAAGTTCTATCTGCGTGAAGGCTTCGTGTCCGGGAGCGCGATCCCCCGAATCGTCCTGCGCGATCTTCGGCACGCCCGATTGCTGTATCCCGCGCAACGAGTCATGCAGCGGTTCAATCGCGTCGTCAGGCCATTGCGAGAACAAATATGGAGGAACAGAGACACAAGTCTCGCCTTGGCGTCTCTTCGCGACGCGCTCCTCCCGAAGCTCCTTTCCGGCGAGATCCGGGTTGGGGCTGCCGAGAAGATCGTAGAAGGAGTTCTCTGATGCCAGCGTCTTCACGTGAGAACCGCGATTCCGAGCGTCAAGGACGTAGTGCCGAAGAAGTAGCCAATTGGTATTTCCGACTCAACGGGTTCCTGCAAATCCCTGCGTTCGTCCTCCATTCCGACATGCCACGTCAGGCGATCACGGATGCTGACTTGCTGGGTGTTCGTTTCCCGTATTCTCGTGAGACGCTACGAGGGATAGGGATGGCGGATGATCGCTGGATCATTGCCGCAATGCGACCTGGGCAGACTCTGTTCGTCATTGCCGAGGTAAAGACCGGCACATGCAAGGTAAACGGCCCCTGGGCAGACTGCGACCGCGGCGGGATGGAGAAGGTTATCCGACGCATCGGCTTTGCTCCGGAGGACATGACCGCCGAGATCGCGAAGAGCCTCTACGACACATTGCATTGGCAGAATGACGACTTCCTCGTGCAGTATGTGGCGATTGGCAAGGCCCCCAACCACGACCTGAGAACACGCTTTCCAAAACTCAAGCAACTCATCTGGTCGGAGATTGCAGGATTCCTTTTCGAGCGATTCAGAGATTTCGGACAACTCAAGGGCTCGCATCCGCAGTGGCCCCAGTTTGGACGGCAGTTCGCCCGAGCGCAGCTTAACGGCGATCTGCAACACATTGACCAAGCGTCGTTGTTTGTGCAGGAATACATCGAGATTGGCCCGCCAAAGTAGCCGCCATGGGAGCAGGGCAATGCCGGCATCCTGCCGGGAGTGCTGGGCGGGAACCAGAGGTGGTTTGGCGGGAGGAGGAGAGGGCGGCTGACGTTAGGGTGTCTTCGTGGCAAGAACCTCCAAGCGGAGCAACAAACATGACTCGAAAGCAGAGCGTGGGCTGGCTGTATTCTCTCGCATCGGACCGTAAATCTAACTGGGGTTGCACCGACGCCTTCCACGATTACTTCATCACGGCGGGGATGAGCTAGCTGTTCACGAAGACAACAACGAGATATCCATTTCAAATCAGAGTCATGGCTAGATTCTTGAGGATAGCCAATGCAGACGATCGCCGTTTTTAACACGCGTGGAGGTTCCGGTAAGAGTGCCGGAGTGGTCTTTCTGGCTGACTTCCTTTCTTCGGCCTTTAAGAAGCGCGTACTTGTAGTGGACCTGGACCCGCAGCGCAGTTCCTCCGTGGCCTTGCTGGGAGAAGAGCGGGTGGATGCGGAACTGGAGGCCGGCAAGTGCCTGGCTCTGTTACTCCAGCGGGCAGGAGCCGGCGAGAAGCTAACTTCGGGCGACGTTGCGGCTGCCGTGATGGAACGCCCTAGCGGTGAAGGACGCGGCAGGACCACGTATCTCGGCCGAGTGGATGTCATGGCCGCCAAACGCGCGAACTGGAAGGAGCTTGATGCTCGATTGCGGGTTCTGGAAGGATATGCAGAACCGAATGCGAATCGTGCTCTTCTGGATATCCTTGCCCCCCTCAGGCCGGATTTCGACATCTGTCTCATCGATTTCCCGGCCCACGAAACGGGCCCCATCACGAAGAACGGATTGCGTGCGTCCGACTGGTGGCTATTTCCATGCGTGCCGGATCGGTCGGGTAGCCGCGACATCGAAGCCCCGGTAGAAGCCTTCCGAGAGGCCTGCAACGGCACGAGGCACCGCCCCCACCACCTGGGAACACTGTTGAGCATCTGCCAATTGGCGACCAGCCGGGAATACAAGCAGGCCCGGCAGGCACTCCACCAGATGGCGGAAGAGAAGTACATCCCGCCCCTGTTCAAGTCGAAGATGCTCTTCTGGCCGGCAGTTCGTGAGGCCCTGGACGATACGCGGTGGAACGGTCGGACCACGTTGATGAAGAAGTACGCCAACAAGCCACTCTACAATGCGGGCCGGGAATTGGCCAAGGAGGTGCTGGCGCGCCTGAAGATACCCGGCGACGACGTGACGATTACGAAGAGCTTTCTCGGCAAGTTGAACCAGTACGTTCGGAAAGTGTTTGTGGGGGCGGAGGTGAAGTGACCTGGGAAATACGGTTCCGGAGATGCGTGCTATGGTCCTGAAAGTAACCCTATTGGAGAAGGCGGCCGACTGATGAGTCTGACATTTGCACGGCACGAGAAAATCAGCCTCCGCAAGCACCCGCAGTTCAACGAAGCCTGGCTCCACGACCGGATCTGTGAGGACCCGTCACTCCTCGGCCTAGGCGATGTGCGAGTTCTCGACCGAGAGCGTGTGATCTCCGGCGCGGGCCGACTGGATGTGCTGTTGTTCGACGAGGACAACTACAAGCGATACGAGGTCGAGATCATGCTCGGCGCCACGGACCCGAGCCACATTATCCGAACGATTGAATATTGGGACGTGGAACGACGCCGCTATCCCAGCTACGAGCATGTGGCAGTACTGATTGCCGAGGACATTACGACTCGATTCCTGAACGTGATGAGCCTCTTCGCCGGCAGTATCCCGCTGATTGCGCTGCAACTCGATGCCTTGAGAGTTGGTGAGCAACTGGTTCTCGATTTTGTGCGAGTGCTGGATCAGACGGAACTGCGGATTGACGACACGGACATTGATTCGGGTGGAGGCGAGGTAGACCGGTCCTACTGGAACCAAAAGGCCGGTCCGGAACTGATGAAGGTCTGCGACGAGGTCTTGGCAATGATCAACGAGGCGGGCAGTGTCGCCCAGGAGTTGAACTACCTTCGCGGCTATATCGGGCTGCGTTCCAGTGGCGTCGTACGTAACTTCATCCATTTCTCGCCGAAGCCCACAAAGAAGTTCACGCACATTCTCCTCAGTAACTCCAACGTGGATCACTGGAAAGGGCGTTTCGAGGAGGCAGGCCTTGCCGCGGCAAGCAAGGGTAACAGTCGATTGCGGCTATCCGTCAGCCCCGCGGAGTTTGCGGAGCACAAGGAGTTGATCAAGGAGGCCGTGGCAGAGACGGTGAAGGAGTTTGAGGGATGAGAGCCAAATTCATAGCTTGGTCGACGCGACTCGTCTCCATCCTGATTGTCTTGTTGTTCACTTCCATCACCTACGCCGCGGAGCCGACCCCCGCAAATGACGGCGCCATGACCAACGATGAAGCGATGGAGTACTTCAAGGAACGGGGGGCCACGTTCGTCGACACAAAGGCCGAGCCGTCTGGGGGCGGCCAAGTGGATTACTTACGCGAGTACTGCCCTGGTTACGTTATGCTCATTAAACCAGGCTGCGACGTACAGGATGACGACCTTGCTGAAATGAAATACCTCACCACGACTCATGGAATTCAGATTGGTGGTGGTGGGCCGAGAGATGCAAAATTTAGGGTGACACCTTCTGGGCTGAAGAACCTCGCCGACGCCAAGAATATTCGCGCGCTGAGCATTACTGATGGATCTCAGTATAGATTCTATCCAGACCTGTCAGGGTTGCTCCATCTCGAATACCTGATGTTCTCGTGCCCGAAAGATCCGGAGGTGAGGTCACACACTGCCAAGCAGCTTGCCAGGATGACAAAGCTCAAGTACTTGGTTGTACATACTGCCTCCGAACCACTCTTTGCGGAGATGCCGGACTCGTCAAGTATCGAAACGTTGGTTGTCAGCCTTCGGGAGTTCGACTACCTGGATGGAGATTTCTTGCCCCGACTCAAGAGACTCAGGGAACTGGAAGTATTTCTTGACGATTATCCAAATAGAAGGCTTATGAACAACCTGAAGAAACTTGAAAATCTCAAAGAACTGAAGGTCTCCATGGAGTTGCTTATGTTGGGAGTCCGTGTTAGCGAGGCAAGATCGGAGCTTAGCATTGCGTTGCCAAACACGAAGATCATGGTTGGCGCCCCCCTTCCTTGATAGCTCCCGCTCATACTGCTGTAAAATCCAGCGCCGTAATGATGACGACCACCCTCAACGAATCTACCCTCGAAATCACCGCCCTCGAATGGCTTGAGGAGCTGGGTTACCAGATTCTGCACGGCCCCGACATCGCCCCAGGTGAGCCCGGCCAGGAACGGGGATCGTTCCACGACGTCTTGCTCGCCCAACGTCTCCGCGACGCCATCGACCGGCTTAATCCCGGCATTCCGGCCGCCGCCAAGGAGGATGCCTTCAGGAAGGTTGCCGTGCCGGACCGACCGACGCTCGTTGCCAACAACCGCGCCGTTCACCAGCGGTTGCGGGACGGCGTGGAGGTGGAGTATCGGAGGCCGGACGGGTCGATCGCCGGGGACCACTGCCGGATCGTCGACTTCGAGAACCCGGAGAACAACGACTGGGTGGCCCTGAATCAGTTCACCGTCGTTGACGGCCAGTACAACCGCCGGGCCGACGTGGTCGTGTTCCTGAACGGGTTGCCGCTTGGGGTGCTGGAACTCAAGAACCCGGCCGGCGAAGAGGCCACGGTCCAGGCCGCCTACAAACAGCTTCAGACGTACAAGGAGCAGATCCCATCCCTGTTCTCGTACAACGAGGTTCTGGTCGCCTCCGATGGTCTGGAGGCCCGTATTGGCTCGCTCACTGCCGGGCAGGAGTGGTTCAAGCCCTGGCGGACGATTGAGGGGGAGGACGAAGCGCCGCATACGTCGCTGGAACTGGAAGTTCTCATCCGCGGGGTGTTTGACAAGGTCCGGTTCCTCAAGCTGCTCCAGCACTTTGTCGCCTTCGAGGACGACACCGACAGCGACCGGACGATCAAGATCCTGGCCGGCTACCATCAGTTTCACGCCGCGCAGAGGGCGGTGGAGGCGACGATTGAGGCTTCGCGGCCTAAGGGCGACAAGCGGTGCGGGGTGGTCTGGCATACCCAGGGGTCGGGCAAGAGTCTTTCGATGATGTTCTACGCCGGCCAGGTCGTCGTCCACCCGGCCATGGAGAACCCGACGCTGGTCTGCCTGACGGACCGCAACGACCTGGACGACCAGCTCTTCGGCCAGTTCGCCCGGTGCGCCGAACTGTTGCGGCAGAGTCCCGTGCAGGCCGAGAGCGTGACTCATCTGCGGGAGCTGTTGAAGGTGGCTTCGGGCGGGATCGTGTTTACGACGATCCAGAAGTTTCTGCCCGAAGAAAAGGGCGAGCGGGTGCCCATGCTCTCCGGCCGGCACAACATCGTGGTCATCGCCGACGAAGCCCACCGCAGCCAGTACGACTTGATCGATGGGCTCGCCCGCAATATGCGCGACGCCTTGCCCAATGCGGCCTTTATCGGTTTCACGGGCACGCCCATCGAGAAGCACGACGCCAACACGCGCGCCGTGTTTGGCGACTACGTGAGCATCTACGACATCGAGCGGGCGGTGCGGGACAAGGCCACCGTGCCGATCTACTACGAAAGCCGCATCGCCAGGCTCTCGCTGAACGAAGAGGCCCTGCCGGTGATCGACGACGAATTCGAGGAGATCACCGAGGGCGAAGAAGAGGAACGCAAGGAGAGGGTCAAGACGAAATGGGCCGCCATGGAAGCCCTGGTGGGTGATGACCACCGGATCGCTGTGATTGCCAAGGACTTGGTCGAGCACTTTGAGCGGCGCTATGAGGCCATGGAAGGCAAGGCGATGATTGTCTGCATGAGCCGGCGGATCTGCGTTGACCTCTACAACGAGATCATCAAGCTCCGTCCTGGGTGGCACGATGAGGACGACGAGAAGGGTGTGCTCAAGATCGTGATGACGGGTGCTGCCTCCGATGAACTGTCCTGGCAGCAGCACATCCGCAACAAGCCCCGCCGAAAGGCTCTCGCCCGTCGGTTCAAGGACTCAAAGGACCCCTTCCGTCTTGTGATGGTCCGCGACATGTGGCTCACAGGTTTCGATGTGCCCTGCATGCACACGATGTACCTCGACAAGCCGATGCAGGGGCACGGGCTGATGCAGGCAATTGCTCGGGTCAACCGGGTTTTCCGCGACAAGCCGGGCGGGCTGGTGGTAGATTACCTGGGCCTGGCCGATCAGCTCAAGCACGCCCTAGCCACGTACACCGAGAGCGGCGGCAAGGGGAGTCCTTGCATCGACACGGCGGAGGCAATCGCCGTGATGATGGAGAAGTACGAGATTTGCTGTGGCATCATGCACGGCTTCGAGTGGTCGAAGTGGACAACGGGTTCGGGAGCCGAGCGACTGGCTCTCCTCCCGGCGGCCATGGAACATGTCCTGGAGCAGGAGGACGGCAAGACGCGGTTCTCTGCTGTTGTGCGGGATCTCTCGCAAGCGTTTGCGCTGTGTGCTGCCTCCGACGAAGCCAAGGTCATTCGCGACGACATTGCCTTTCTCCAAGCAGTACGCGCCGGGTTGGTTAAGCCGGTGGGCTCGCGAAAGACGGATGATCAGATCGATGCTGCCGTCAAACAACTGGTGTCGATGGCAGTGTCGGCTGACGACGAGGTGATCGACGTGTTTTCGGCCGCGGGACTGAAGAAGCCGGACATCTCGATCCTTTCCGATGAGTTTTTGGCCGAGGTTCAGGGCCTCAAGCACAAGAACGTCGCCGCTGAGTTGCTCAGGAAGCTGCTCCAGGACGAAATCAAGACCCAATCGAAGCGGAACGTCGTGCTGGGCCGGAAGTTCTCCGAGATGCTCAAGAGGGCCGTCCTGAAGTACCAGAACCGAGCGATCGCCACCCAAGAGATCATCGAGGAACTCCTGAAGCTCGCCAAGGAGATCCGCGACGCCCACAAGCGTGGCGACGAATTAGGCCTGCCCGAGGACGAGTTGGCCTTCTACGACGCGTTGGCGCAGAACGAGAACGCCATGCAGGCGATGGGCATCGACGAGCTGAAGGTCATCGCCGCCGAACTGGTCACCAACGTCCGCAAAAGTGTCGCGATAGACTGGACCTTGCGAGAGAGCGCCCGCGCCAAGATCCGCGTCATGGTTCGCCGTATCCTCCGAAAACACGGCTACCCGCCCGACCTCCAGGCTGAGGCTACCAAGCTGGTGCTGGAGCAGGCGGAGGCGTTGTGTGCGGAGTGGGTGGGGGTGTGAATATGGGCGCCATCTTGACCTATTGTCTTCTTGCAGGGTCATTACTCACTGTGCTCTTCTTGGCATTGCGTCCGTGGTGTTATTATTGCAAACACAAGGTGCAATTCCGCACAAAGGTATGCCCTTCCTGCCAACGCGAGTTGACGGCAGAAACCCGCGTTAACGTTGAGATCATCACTTCCTCTGGCTTTTCTGTGAGCGTGCTGCTGTTCCTTGTGACTCTTTATGTGATCATTTTCCGTGATGCGAACGATATTGGTTGGTGGTTTGGGGTACTGGTGGGATTGGTGTTGTTCATCTGGCTCGCCCAGGATTACGATCGGCGACGCCTTCAAGCGTACTTGGCACCGCCCAAAAGTTGCAACGCCGAGGAACCAGTCGGGCCAATCCTGACTCCGAACGGTCCGCCTGATGTGCCAGCCTTCGCATCCCACGGAAACGGGATTTACTGCACCCGATGCCGCGTCACGGCTGATATCCGAATGGAGATGGACGATAGCCGAGTCGTCTGCCCATCGTGCGGACGATCCGAGCCAGTGGCCCGTGTGCTTCGGTAGCTGGCAGACGTTTCGCTTCGCCGTGCCATCTGCCCGCCGGTTTGCCTCATCGATCATTAACAGAGAGGCCGGAGAAGCGAGTGCGTCTACCGAGGCTGGCCGAAGACGTCCGCATGGGCAGGATCAAGCCCGCCGCCGAGGGTCTCCTTCGACAAAGTCCACGACGTCCCTACGTGGCGCATCCAGGCTCCCCCGAGCCACCTCGGCTTCGATGCCGAGCTTCTTGACAGCGGCGGCGTACTGGCCATCGTTGCGGATGGTGCGAGGGGAGACGCCGTGTTGTTCGGCGAGGATGTCGGCGGTCGTTTCCAACTTATGGCAAGAGTTGCCGGAAGTTAGGTCGGTCCTCTCTCCCTGCCGCTTCGTCCTGTTGTACCGTCTGCCTCTGAGCAGGCTGGCCTGATCGGGCGTGAGATTCCGGCGTCCGAGCTGGTGGGCGTCGATCCAGTTCACTGTCCAATTGGACAGTGGGCTGGCTACTGACATCCTTCTTCGTCCGGCAGGCTGGGACGATTTTTCGCAGCGGGTAAAATTGGTAGGCGGGCATTCCGAACAGTCCGCCGCCAGCAAGACCAACGCCGGCGCCGTGGCACGCGGCGACAAGCTGGCAACGGAACGCCCGGATCTGGCCGGAGACGTCCGCATGGGCAAACTCAATCCCAGCAGCCGCGATGCCGAACACCCAGACCTGGCTACTGACATCATGACAGTACCTGACTGAGGGGGCACTGCATATATCCGATGAAGGGTGTTGCAGGTATTCGTTTGGAGCACCAAACCCTTTAACGCGTTGGGACTTATGGCCGACATCTTGCGCCCCGGTGAATGGAAAAAGCTTGACAACTCTGTGCAGTTCTGTATACTTCTGTTCAGGTATTGGGCTATAGGCGCAGAGGCAGACAAAGGAGAACCAAAGATGGGTGAATGTGTGAGCAGACGGCAGTTGGCAGCACGTTGGAATGTGAGCATTCGCTTCGTCGATAAGCTCTTGGCGGAGCGCCGACTGACGGCGTATCACGTTGGCCGGCGGGTGCTGATCCGCATCGAGGACGCTGAGGCGCTGTTGATGGCCGGCCGGCTGGCGTAGCGGCAAGAAATGCGACAGGCCACAGCGGAGAACTGCGGCCTGTCGGTAAGTCATATCGGCCCGTGCGGCGTTCTTTGGCGAGTTGCCGGCCGGGCAGGAGGTGAGCAAATGGATTCTACAGTAATCGCTGAACCGAGGCAAACCAACCGCCAGCGCCCGACGAAAAAGCAAGCTTTTTCCTCCTCACGCAAATCTCAGAATTTTACAAATCGGTCCCCGCCGACTCTGAAACGCGATATGTTCCGGACGTCGCGGGAGATGGACTTCTTCTCGACGCGAGAACTGGTCGCCCAGATCGGGCACGACGTGGACGAGTGGCCCTTGGTCATTCTCAAAGAACTGATCGACAACTCGCTTGATAGCTGTGAGGAGGCTGGCATCGCGCCAAAGGTCAAGGTGACCGCCGATGCGGCCGGAATCACGGTTGTCGACAACGGGCCCGGACTACCAGACGACACCGTCCAGGCCATTCTCGATTTCAGTATCCGCGTGTCCTCGCGCGAAGCGTATGTTAGTCCGACGCGTGGAGCCCAGGGCAACGCGTTGAAGACGTTGGCCGCTATGCCCTACGTAGTCGATCCCGACCACGGCCGGCTGATCGTCAAATCATGCGGCCAGCAGCGCGTCATACGCTGCGGGATGGACCCCGTGACACGCAGGGCGGTTGTCCATTGCGACGCTACACCATCGGACGGAATGTCGGGCACACTCATTCGAGTCGAATGGGAACCTCGATCACGCAACGGACATTCGATCTGGCCGTTTGAAGACGTCTGCCCCGTCGAGGCCGGCGGCAGATGGTATTGGTCGCTCCGGGACAGTGTGCAAACATTGCTCCGTGGGTTCACGCTCTTCAACCCGCACTTGTCGCTATCCGTCGATTGGTTCGGACAGAAGTGGAGCGTGAAGGCTACCGATTCAACTTGGCGAAAGTGGCAGCCGAATCACCCAACGTCCTCACACTGGTACGAGCGTGAGCACCTCGAGCGGTTGATAGGGGCGTACATAGCTGCCGACCAAGACCGGGGCGCAAGCCGCACTGTTGCGGCGTTCGTCGCGGAATTCGATGGGCTCACCGGGAGTCAGAAGCGAAAGCGCGTCCTGGACGAGGTTCGGCTGCTGAAGCGTGAACCGCTTACCGTGCTGACCGATGACAACGGATTCCGTC
>CAYSCH010000218.1:0-16263 GCA_964429355.1 uncultured Planctomycetaceae bacterium
GACGATTCAGGCCGTCATGGAAGAGGAGGTGACTCGTGGCAGCATCGTCCATCAGGCCGTGTTCTTCCGCAAGCTGGACCAACTTGAAGATATCCAGAAGATCATCAAGAAGTTCTACAGAGATGAGTTGCCCGCTACCTCTTATATCCCCCAGCCCCCCTGCAATGGAAAGCTTCTTGCGATCGAGGCACTGGGGGTGGGACGGGAATCCGGCGGAGTGCAGATTCGCCGAGTGACCGATCAGGTCGTCGTCACGAGCCACGACGGGATTACCTGGACCCATTGCGCCAACGTTGTTCCCGAGACACAATCGGAAGCCGTGTACGACCGCTCCCTCGACGCTTTCCAACGAATGCGGCGCCAGCTTGCCGATCAGGGCGTGCCGTTCGAGAACATCGTTCGTACCTGGCTCTATTTGGGAGACATCGTTGGCCCTGAAGGCCAGACGCAGCGCTATATCGAACTGAATCGAGCCCGGACCGATTTCTTCAGGGGCATGCACTTTCTGACAGCATTCGCGCCGCCGGGCCTCAACGGTTCGATTTACCCCGCGAGCACGGGGATCGGAACGGAAGGCCGAAACATCATCATGGGCTGCATCGGCATCACGGTCGACAAGGAAGGCGTCGTCATCCTCCCCTTGGAGAATCCCAAACAGACGTCCGCCTTCGACTACGGTTGCGAATACGGCCTGAAGAGCCCCAAATTCGCTCGCGCCATGGCCGTTGCCGGACGGGACTCTGCAACCGTCTTCGTCTCCGGGACTGCGAGTATCACCAATTCCGAAACTCAGCACGTCGGCGATCCGGGAAAACAGACGGCGCAAACTCTCGACAACATCGAGGCCTTGATCAGCGCCGACAACTTCGAGAACCACGGGATCCACGGCATCGGCGCCACCCTCGATGACTTGGCGTTGGTCCGCGTCTATGTCAAGAACCAGGAAGACTACTCGGTCGTGCGGGAAGTCTGTGAAAAACGTCTTGGGGAGTTGCCCGCCATCTACGCCATCGGCGATGTCTGCCGTCCCGACCTGCTTGTGGAGATCGAAGGCATTGCCTTCGCGGCACCTGTCGCCGTCTCCTGACCAGGGCGGCGACGGACCCGATTGCCGGTCGACGGAGTCGCCTGGCGAACAGTCGCCTGCCCCTGCAGCCTCCCTCTGCGGGATCCCTCCGGGCTTCCAACGCTGCTCGGAACCGGACCGGCTCCCAAAGATTGTGTCTCGAGTGGGCCTGCGAAATTCCTGCCCCCTTTTTCGGACACCCTGTCAGGTCAGTTGAACTTGCCTTCGTCGTACATCTGCCAGAACACGTCCGGCGAAAACGTCTTGCCTTCGTCGCCGGGCATGCCGAATGCTGTGCCGATCTCGCGAATCGACGACATCTGCCGGGCGTATTCGATTCCTGTCTTGACGCGATTGGGCGTGAAGATCAGACGCGTCAGACCGTCCATCCATTCGAGCGGCGCCAGGTCGGTAACCTCGGTCTCGGCGATATGAAGCCGCTGCAACGTCGGATGCCCCTTGAAGCAACGGATGTCCGAGACCTTCGTTCCCGCCAAGGTAACGGTGATCACTGGATTCGACGCCAGCGGCGAACAATCCGCGACGGGAGCATTGTTCAACCAGATCGCCTGGAGCCGTCCGTTACGCAGCGGTTCCAGGTCTCTCACCTTTGTGTTCACCAGGTACAGTTCGCCGATCGTCGCCCCCCGCAGCCCGCCGATGTCTTCAAGCGGCGTGTCGCTGAAGTCCATAACCTCCAGCGAAGTACCAGCCAGTGACGGCACCGCTTTCACACGGCTCTTGTTGAACAAGGCAAGCTCAAGCGGCATTCCCGAAAGAACCGAAATATCCGAGACGCCCGTATTGCTCAAATCGATCCGTCCAAGCTGCATTCCCGCCAGCGGACGGATGTCCGTCACATGTGAGTCGTGCAGGTCCAGTGTATAGAGCGGTAATCCGGCCAACGGGCTGATGTCTTCGAGCTTGGGGTCGTTGATTCCAAGCTCGGCGATCCCCTTGGGACCCATCTTGGTCAACACTTCTCCCCGAAACTCCGGATTCTTCTCTCTCAAGGCGGCCTGCAACTGCTCAGGCGTGACAGGCTCACCGGCAGATTCCGCCCGCTTGGCCGCAGACACGGTCCCCGAATCGGCCGATGTCACGGCCTCGTCCGCATCCACCTGACTCGACCGCGTTTCGGGCGTCTCTGCGGCGTCTGGCTTGGGCTTTTCCGATGAACAACTCGTCAGCAACGCTGCTGAGCAAAGAACCAAAAAGGCGAAGACGAAGCGTTTCAAGGGTATTCTTCCCAAGCACGTGGCACAGAAAACCTCGCCTTTCAGACACGGCCGGTCGAAAGACTCGCGATCCTCGGTCCAGCCTAGCACGCCCTCAGGGGACGGTCAATTCAACGCAACGGCATGGTGAGAGGTTCGCGAAGAAGAGATGGGCAGCCTCGCGCACGTCTCGGGCAGTTCATTCCGACCCGTCTTCGTCGAAAGGACCGGTGACCCGCTCGAACCGCTGTGTCTCGATGAGTACCCCCAGCGCCTCGTTGCTCAGCCGTTGCCAATCGTCACCCGACTCGTAGAGGTCGCTCTGACTTCCCGACGCCTCGAAGACTGCCGTGTCGACCCCATCGCCGGCTTCCGCATATACGGCTTCAAATGCTTCCGCCCGGCGATGAGTGCCACTTCCATCCATCATGCTGGCACTGACGCTGCCGCGGAACGTCGAACCGGCGCCATCGGCGTAGAACCGTGCCGTATCATCTCCACCGGCAGTCGCATAAGCCCGCACATCATGAAAGCCGTACGCCCGCCCCACAAATCCACCCCCTGTGAGATAGGCCGCCTTCACTTCAGTCACGAACGTGTCGTCTCCTGCCGTGTCGTAGAACGAAACCACATCCGCTCCTCCTTCACGCCAGTAGGCTGCGACTGTGCCGAAACCACTCACCTCGTGAGCAAACCCCTCTCCGCTCGCTCTGGTCTCCGCACCGATCAGAAACGTGTCGTCGCCTTCCGAATCATAAAGACGCGCCGAGTCCGCCCCTTCGCCCGTCCCGATAACTTCCACATTCGGGAAGAACTTCGCACGGGTCAGATATCCGTCGCCGAAGATCTTCACATAGATGGGTGTAACGATCAGCGTGTCATCCCCGGACGAGTCGACGAGAGTCGCCGTATCTCCGGTCTTGCCGCGCGCGTACCCGTGCACAGAGAGGTAGTCTTCCACTCGGTAGTGGAACCCAACTCCTGCCATCTCGCCCCAGTTCGGCCCCCCTGTGAAGTGTTCGGCCCCTGCGTCTCCGTAAATCCGGGCAAAGTCATCACCGCCGTTTCCCTCGACGGTAACGTGGTCGAAATACTTGGTCCGGAGGTAGAACCCATTGCCTGCCACCTTGCTGATCGATGACTTGCCGATGAACTCTTCGTAGTCTTCCGTGCCGGCAATTTGGGCCGAATCCGTACCGCCTGCCGTGGCGTAGCCCAGAATTGTGTTGAACTCCGCGACAGAATTCGCAAATCCCTCTCCCGACAGGGTGCCGGCCTTCCCTTCGGAAACCAGCGAATCATCGCCCACGGAATCGTAGAGCTGCGCTGAATCATTTCCGCCACCGCCGACAACCTGAATCGTCTCCGTCTCGTCGAGGCTCACCGTATAACCAGCACTCGTAAGGACTCCGCTTCCCGGCGTGAGCTTCACCGTGTCGTCGCCGTCGCTTCCGGACAGGGCTGCCTGATCGGTGCCCCCCCCGCCTGAGAACACGACCCGATCCACCTCGTCCCACGAGTAAGAATAGGCCAGCCCGTTCAGCGACACTCGGAGCGACTCACCGGCTTCGAACTCGAAGGCATCGTTTCCGTTCGTTCCCAGTACGGCAATCTCCGAACCCGCCTGCCGGATGACGTTCCCCAGCAGCAACTCGGCCTCCGGAGCCGTTCCGGCCACTTCAAGGTAATACGTCTCGCCAGCCGACACTCCCGGCAAGTCGATGCGTGCAACACCGCCCGTCGAGACGCGGGAAAGGACCGTTTCAAGAGTCCGATACCGGTCATAGAGAACGAGCGAAAGCTCGTCGTCTGCCGTTCCCGTCACTTCGATGGATAGGAGACCATCACGGGTCGCCGCGAATCGATACAGAGCCGACTCATTCGTCAGATCGATTCCCTGAATCCCCAGAAAATCGATGGCACCTAGTTTCACGGCCACGTCGTCATCGACAATCGTGACGGTCGCCTCGCCCCGGGCAACCGTTGCCCCCGACGAGTTCGTGAGTTTCGCGAAGAACGCCTCAACGCCCTCGGGAACGTCGTCGTTGATCAGGGTGAATGATATCTTCTTGACCGTTTCGCCGGGTGCAAACGTGATGGTCTGCTGGACTTCGTTGTAGTCGGCCCCTGCAACGGCCGAATTCCCTTCGGTGGCGAAATCCACCGTCACCGTGCGATCTGTCGTCTCCGACATTTGCACCGTAAACTTGTAGGTGGTCGACCCTTCCGCATTCTCTTCAACGCGCAGATCGTCGATCGCCAGCTCAGGCAAGGTCGTTCGTACCACGAAGACCGTGACTTCCGCCGTCCCGAAGTTCGTTCCGTCCGAAACAACCACTTCGATGACACGAGGCGTCTCGTCGAGCGTGGCGGAAACGTTGCCGTAACCTAAGGTGGCGAGAACCTGCTGATAGTCAGACAGGCTGGCCGCACCCGAAAGAGTGAGAGTTCCCCCGGGTGCATCGTAAACCGCCGCAATCGACGTGCCCGTCGTGTCCGCTACCAGGTATTCGCTCCCGTCGCGAAGATTGGTGATGGTGGCCGTCAGGGAAACGAGTTGGTCGCTGTCGTCATCGCTCAAGAAACCGTCGATCGACGTGATCGGAATGGGTGCTGAATCTTCATAGAATGTGGTCTGGTAGGCAACGCCCGCTTCGGCCGGTCCATTCAAGTCGACCAAAGGAGCCAGGCTCTGGGAAGGGTCGTACTCAAAGTCGACTTTGACGTTCTGGTTGCCAATCAATACATCGTGGACGATCATCGGTGACGGTAATCCGCCGCCGGAGGCCGTCACGGTGTACAGCCCGTCCGGAATAAACGATTGATACCCGCCGGCCGTCATCGTGATCGTCGTAAAGGTACCACCTGTACCTTCGATCACAATCTCGACGTCGCTGAAACCTTCCCCTGCGTCATACCAACCATTTTCGTTCGTGTCGTCCCACACAACTCCGAGCAGGTAGGACTCCAGCCAATCGGAACCGTCCCCAAAGTCCTGCGTGACAAGCAGGGGACCTACCTGGGTCGCTGCATCGTCCTCGCCCAGGATAGAGATACCGACTTCCCGAAAAGTCGATGCCATCATGTTGTCGCGGTGACTTCGGTCTGGAACCCCCCAGTCGATCGAGAACGCAGAGTGACCATGAAACACATTGTTCATGTAGGCAAACACGTTCTCCCCGACGGCCGAGCCCTGGTATCCGGACGCGGCGAGACGCTGGACCAGCGACAGTTCGCCCGGTAAGAGATGGGACTGATCGTCGTACTGGGCCATCAAGGTGTTGTGGTCAGAGGCCGCCTCGTACAGCGACACATTCCAGCCGAGCGGCTCGACCGGCGACAGGTTGGCCCACTCCGTGGTGATCTCCTCGGCGGACGGATCCTGGTAGACCGTCATCGCCAGGCGAGCGTCAGAGTCTCGGGCGGTCGCCGAACCCACATCGGTAAACAGAATCTCGAGTTCCGCTTGCGGCGCCATCCGCATGCGATTCAGGTGCTCGAGCATCTCCTGCTCGAACGGAGATGGGTCGAATGTCGCGGCCTGCGACGCGAGACTGTCCGCGCTCAGGAGATCGCGGCTCTCAAGCGACTCTACCGCCAACATGCGCAATCTTCGCATCCGTTTCATAATGCCCACATGCAGGATTCCGCTTGCGACAAGCCCTCGCCGAAAGCAAGATCACCAACCGCTCCGTTCCAGCGGCGATTGCGATCGCTCATCGAACAACAATCCGGTCATCGCAATCCCTTGCGATCCCCCCCAGAGATACTGGACAATCACAACCTCAGTGAGCCTTACCGTAGGTGCGACGAATCGCCGATCCCGGGGGAGCACTCCGGGCCCGCAGAGGTGGCGATCGCACAGCCCCGTCGCACCAAGCGAGGGCACGAGGCGCTCTACAACCGCTCAGATTATTCTATCACAACGTATCATCAAATCCCATTGTCGATTTTGGGGCCGCGCAGTTCACCGGCTGTTAGACGCCACTGACGTGACTTAAGTTCCGTCGAAATCATACCCACAATCACACCCCCCCAATGGACCGAGCATAATCGACATAGATTCTCATCCAGTAAACCGGATCAAACGACCTGGACGAACCATTTCCTGAAAGACCGCCGGATTCTGAGGCAATCGGACTCAGAGGACCAATTCTCAGATCCACGAAGACGGCAACTCTCGGTGATTTTGTCAGCGGCTCAAATGCCTCCATCACGCCCGACCATTGGAAAAACTCATCCCTAGGAGATCCTCGTGCGAACGAACGATCTGGCCAAACGACGAGAAGACCTGATGGGGCTGATTCGTCACCCCGAGCACCAAAACAAAGTCATTAACTACTTGAAGAACCTGAAGGGGATTCCCGCCAGCGAACCGCTCCCCAACGGCACTCCCATCATCTCGGAGATCCTGCGGCTGGAAAGTCTCCGCGATTCCGGGCAAACGACGGCCTGAACAGGCTGACTCGGGTGGTCGGCGTGTCCCCAGATCGTCAGGGACAGGGCGTGCACCTCACCCTGCCTGTACCACCCTACCGGCGGACCACGTTACCCCTCGGCCTGTTATCGGTCTTGCTTCACGCCGCTCCTGCCATTAGATTCGACAGGTAATCTCGGCCGGTCCATCCCGTGCCCGGCCGGCGAAACTTGGGAATGAGCGGAGACGCCTGATGCGAGGAAGTCGTCGACATTGGCCAGCTCTCCTCAGCCTGCTTCTGTTGCTGGCAGGACTGGGCGGCTTGACTGCGAAGCTCACTGCCGCAACGAAGGAATCCGTCGACAAGGCAACCGAAGAAGTCGCGAAGGTCGTCTCACCGCCCGATCGCGCCGTGCTTCTCTCCGGCAATTTCGACGTCATCTACTGCGGGGGCGAGGCGACACTGGAAATCGACTCACGGCCCATACCGTGGGAAGAATCCTATGTTTCCCCGATCCGCGTCGGCCATGTCCACCTCAGCCCCGGCGTGCATCGCGTGAAGATCGGCGACCGCAAGGTTCAACTCTGTGTGGCCTTGAACGAAATGGAACACGACGCCCCCTCCGATTGGCAGATTCACCGGGTCCATACGATGAGCGCCGAGAAGGACCGTTGCGCCGAGTGCCACGACGCCGAGTCGCAGGACAAAGGAGTAATCGTAGGCAAGGTCCTGATCCCCGATTCGTGCATGACGTGCCATACCGAAAGAGAAGTCAAGGAAATCCACCACGAATTCATCCAACCGCTCGAGTCCTGCCAGGCCTGCCATACGCTCCACGGCTCACCCCATCCCTCCCTCCTCAATGCCCCCGAAGCACAGATTCGCAAGGAACACGGGGCAGCCAGGTAGTCGAACCGCTTCGACTTTGAGCCCGCCATCCGGCAATCCAGGCTAAGTGTTTCTATCATACCGGAGTTGGAGTTGCTCCCCTTCGAGTGCTCGCATCGGGGTAATGTCTTGAGCGATCTCCAGCGTCCCGCGGTAGTCGCCGTTCGCGTCGTGCAGGGCTACGAACCGAATATGGATGAAGCGATGGCCCATGTGTTTCCAGAATTGAGCGGACGTTTCTCGCCCCGCCTTGAAATCGGACAGGATCTGGTCGACGTAATGAACGCTCCGGGGAGGATGGCAGCAGCGGACGTCCCTGCCGAGGTTCGCCTCGCTTCGGTAGAAAACTGGTTGTGATCCCTTGGTGAAGTACCGTACTCGATCCTCGGCATCCACAAAGGTGATGTCGACCGGCAACCGGGCATGAATCGAAACCAGTACGCCGACATCCAGAACGCCTGTGGGAAGTGACAGTTTGGGAAGCCCGGACGGAAGAACAGCGTGTTCCACGGGTGGGCCATCGGAATCACCCAGCTCGGGCTCAATCAGACACCAGCCGATCTCGGGGGAATACTTCCGTATGATCGCCCAATCTGCCGCATCCAGCACATCGCGTGCCATCGGCAGGAGCACTCGTTCTTCGAGAAAAATCATCCACCGGACATCATCCAGCAATGGGCCAACGACGGAATCGGCGAGCAACGACAGTCTGTCGGCACTGAACTCGCTGGAAGCAAACTGCAGATCAAGGTACTTCAACCACTGCCGGATTTCGTCGTGGGCCGCCCAGAGAATGCGGCCCGGACGCTCAATTCCGTGGAGCTCCATCCTCGCGAACAACAAGAACTCCTGACGTCGGTAGTGGTTGTCGACCGCAGAGAGTTCTGTCAGTGCCGTGCGGGCTCGACCAAAGGTCTCCGCCGAGCCAAGACCCTGCATGGCAGCACAGCACAACTCCACCTGCCGCTCGAGGGCTTCGTTCTCGCGTCGAAACTCTCGCAGCGGATGGCCAGGCGAGTCGCTCATGCCAGACACGTCGGCCCGTTGACTGAGAGTCCCTGCCCAGTCAACAAAGTGTTGGAGCACCTCCCTGGAAAGTCCTTCTGCAGCCAGTTCGAGAATCACTGTGGCAAATCGGGTAACCGTGATCACCGACACAAGTGCCAGAAATTTCACCCGGACCTCGTCTGTTGGATCTCCCAGGCGCAACGACGCTGCCAGCGAGCGATAGGGACTCAGACTCTCGGTGCGTTCACCGTCGGCAGACATGATACGCAGTTCTCCCTCATTGCCCGGTCAATTGAAACGTTCAACGCGGACTCGCAACGAGCCGCCGAAACACCTCGGGAGTCAGTTCGGCAAGCGAGTCGACGACCAGGTCGGCATCGGACAATTGGCTGCGGATCCGTCCTGTACTTGCCATGCCCACGCAGTGCATACCGGCCGCGCGAGCGGCCTTCAGGCCCAGCGGGGCATCTTCGACGACAACGCACCGTTCCGGCGGCATTCCCAGCCGCTTCGCGGCGACCAGAAACACCTCGGGATCGGGTTTGCCGCGCGTGACGTCCTGCGCTGTGACCAGAGCCGCAAACAGATCGGATGCTGCCAGTTTCTCGATCACCAACGCCACATTTTCCGGCGGCGCCGACGATCCGACCGCCATCAGAATGCCCTCGGAAGCCAGAGAAGTCAACAACACGACCACTCCAGGCATAGGAGGGAAATTCTCGGAGATGATTTGCCGAAAGGCTTCTTCTTTTCGATCATCGAAGTCGCTGACGGCGGCCCGATCGCCGGCCTTTTCGGGCCAAAGATAGGCGATGATTTCCCGGCTCGTTCGCCCAAACGTTTCGGCGAACTGCTCGCGGGTCATTTCCGCCTGTTCCTGGCGGGCTACGACCTTCCAACTCTCGAAGTGTGCCTCGAAGGTATCGATGAGCACCCCGTCCATATCGAAGATCACGGCGATTTCTCCGTTTCCCATTCGCTCCAACCTCGTCTCTGCCAACAGTCTCTTCACTTCCCGGCCCTCTATGGAAGGGCAAACAGAACGTTCAGTGTGGCAGGCAACTCCGGAATTGGCAACCTGGGAGGAGTGAAACGAAGGCCGCCACCCCAGGAATCAGGCGGTCGCTGTAGAAGCGGCCTTCACCATCGGTTGCCGTGCGTAGGGTGCAGCCAAGGTACCGAACCGAAGCAGGAGGGTTTGTTTCCATCACGTCGCTGCTACCATCCCGTCGCATCCCCTCCCGCCAAGAAAAAGCAAGCGAGGCGGCCCTCCCCTTGGCAGAACCGCCTCGCAGGCATATCGTTGTCCGCTTCGCTCCCGCCGTTTCGTGCTGCCTGAATCAAGCGATCGCACCACAGAAAAGCTGAAACGGATTGCAGGTTGCCCTCTGCAAGCGTGTGTCTGGTGGCACACCAGGGATCGCACGTGCGACGGTTACTGCTTCTTCGCTTCCTGGTGGCCGCCGTACACGTGGCTGAAGTCGTGAACCAGTTCCCGGAGCTTGGTCGTGTTGGCCGTATCGGTCGTTTGCTTCGATTTCATCGCATAAACGAGCATCTCGTGGAGCAACGTCAGTTGCCTCACGTACTTTTCGGTGGTCGCAGCGTCCGAATCAGGTGTGAGCGGCTTAACCCGCTGAGTCATGAAGTACTGGGTGACAATCTCCTGAAATTGGTTGGCGTGGTCTTCCTTGTTCATGACCCACCGGACGAGCTGGTTCTGATTCTGGGGACTCTCGGCCGACAACTTCACGATCTCGTTCATCGACTTCTCGATGGTCGTGATGTGTTCGTTGAGCAGGGTGATCCGGGTGTCGTCGTCATAGATCCCGCAGGGAATCTCGCAGTGGGCCGAAGCTCGCATCGACCACATGCCCAGCATCGCAACAACCACCAACGGAACAGCCAGTTTCCACCAATTCTGTCTTACCATCGAATTCTCCTTTGCATTCCACTTTCCATGGACCATTGTCGCACGGAACACCAAATTGGCTTGGTTCGGTCAGGAGGTATCGCCTGACCCAATTATTGCAGGAATTC
Source organism: uncultured Planctomycetaceae bacterium (assembly GCA_964429355.1). GTDB lineage: Bacteria > Planctomycetota > Planctomycetia > Pirellulales > Thermoguttaceae > JAAYAY01. The sequence continues at coordinate 10,638 of CAYSCH010000218.1, forward strand.
TAGGAGACCGTTCCAGCCGCGAACCGTCCTGGCAGCCACCTGGCAGAAGATCGCGGACAGCGAATCTCTGGTGAAACGGCTTCGTCGGCAAGCCCCCAATTGCGGATTCTCCAAATCGATGGCCCACTACCCCCAAAAAACGGCCATTTCCCCGTCGCTTCCATCTGTCCGGCGCAGTTCTGGAAGGACCTCGGCCAGACGACGTCTCAGGTGTCAAAACGCCGGGCCCCAGGCCCGATTCTGCGATTTCCCCTTCGGGACACTTCCGGAACAACCCTGACCGCCCCACCCTCCGTCGCCTTCCTGCCGCGCCGTGCGACGCAACCAGTCGAGCTGTAGAACACGGCACCGCGATTTTCCCCCCACAACTCCGCAGGATCTTTCAGGCACCCTCCAGGTCCAGCAACCGTCGCTTGAGGCCTATTCCTCCCGGAGCGGAGAAGCCGCCAAGCCGCCCCACGGCCCCCACTACCCGATGACAGGGCACAATCAGAGGGACGCGATTGGTTGCCATGCACCGCCCAACCGCCCGGGCGGCTCGTGGAGACCCCGCCTTCTCGGCAAGAGCCGCGTAGGACGCGGTTCTCCCATAGGGAATCGCCCGACAAGCCGTCAACACCCGCTGGCCAAACGGCGTCAGGTGGGTAGTGTCGACGGCCACATCCGAAAAGTCGTCGGGCCGTCCGTCAGCGTAGTCCTGCAGGCGTGCCACGAGCCTGGGATCCGGGCACCGGTCCGAAAACGCCGGCGGGGTCACGTCACCCATCGCCGCGATCGCAGCCAATGCCTCCTTGCGAGTTCCGTGTCCGAAGGTCAGACGTGCCACCACGGTCCCTTTCCAAACGACACCAAACCAGCCCAGATTAGTCTTAAACACCGCAGCACACAGTTGATAAGATTCCTGGCTCATTTCAAGCTTCCATTGCGTACAGGTTGGATTCGAACGAGCGAATCGTTCAACCATCGTCTGCCTCATGACTCGACTGTTTCACTGGCTCCCCATACGCCATCCAGCCTTGCCTCTGCGTATTGAAGGTGTATCAAGTTGGCGACAAACCGGCAGTTCGTCTCTCACGTGCTGTCGGTCCGCCCAACCGGCCACGTCGCCTTACTCCACAGAGGGGGATGCGGCTTTGACAGTCTCAAGGCCCACCTTCTATACTACAAGCATTCCGGCGATGGGAACACTTGCGGGGAGGTTCGGATCGGTTGCCAAGAGGGGCCTGGAGTGAAGTCCTTTGCTGCCCCCCTTTCGCGCTGTCTTATCTTCCGCTGCCCCTGCCGGATAACCAACACGTCCTCGATACGAACTGGAATCGATCTGGATGACCCCCTACAGTTCCCTTTGCGACGACTTCTACATCAACATGAACCTGAGCACGGAGATGGACCTTCCCGCCAATCGGGAGACAATTCTCCATTTCTTTGAGCGCGTTCAAAAACAGTATCCCACGATGCGGAATTTTTACAGTCGCGAGCGTGGAGATTACATTCTGGAAGAGGACAAGGATCAGGGCAACTACCGCTGGTGCACGATCGAGTCGCGTCGTCTCTGCTCGGGGCATGTCAATCCGGACACGATCGAAGCCGCCCTTGAGCAACACCACCTTGTCCTCCAATTGGCTCCATACGACCTTTCCGTCAGCCCGTTGGATTGCGAAGCCCTCGACCTCCTTTTCGGATTCGACTACACCTACCGAGGCAATCACAACCAGTTGGTCGCCGAGGCCCTCGGTGTTAGCCCCTCGTTGGAGCGGCTCTTGGACCTGCCCGGCGCGACCGTGATCAACTATGAACCTTCGCTGACACTGTCGCTCGACGACGACTGCCGTCTCCAGTGCCGTGTGAGTGTGGAAAACCGCACAAACGCCTATCAGATCCGAACCGGCGAGTTTCCGGAAGAGCAGCTCAGTGTCTATGTCACGGCAAGACAATACGGCAGTCTTAAGGCGGCAACGACATTTGACGACACTCTCAAGCAGCTCGAAGGAATCTGCCACGACATTCTCGAGAACTACGCCATCGAGCATGTGCTCCAGCCGCTGCAACGGACAATCGCCTTGAAATAGCCAAATCGCAGCAACGCCCGCGAGCCAGGAGCCCCCTGCAACGCCAGCACTTGCGTTTCGGATTCACTGGCCTTGACCGCCAATCCCTAGTCCCACCACCAGCGGTTGTCCTCCATCGGGGGTGGGGAACTGACGGTGCGCTGCGAGGCGACCCGGCCTCCACGATCCGAGCCAAGCGACTTGGTCCGCAGCACGTATCCAGGATCGATACGCACACCGCCACTCACACCCACGATGAACTCCCCACGCCCTGTGGATCGGTGGTTGATTACCGAGTCCACCGCTCGTGGCATCGGCCCGAGACGGACGCTCCAGTCGCGAAGGTGGGACATTTCCCAGCCAACCATTTCGGCAAGATCTTGTCGCTCCACCAGGGCCGCAACCAGGGCCAGATCGCAGATGTTCCGCAACTCGGCATAGACCGGGTACTGCCGGCAAAGCTCGTCAAAGTGCTTGGTAAAGGATGCTGCGAACTCGCGGTTCAAAGCGTCGGACTCACCGGTGTGAACCCGACGGCCGTCGGCTTCCAGCAGTTCATTTTCACTCAGAACCTGGGCCCCGGGACCGGTGATCGCGAAGGCGTTGCGTTCAGCGGTGGCCGTAACCGAGTCGTAGTTCAGGGTGAACCACCACCTCAGGACCGACATGGTGGCGTTGGCCGTTTCATCGTTACGGGCCAGCTCGAGATAGCTTTCCACTCCACGCACACCGGGCTCGATCCCCATCCCCACCAGTTTCATATGGTAGTCCGCTTCCAGCATGATCGAGGCCACGCGAGTCTGCGGATCGATTCCGTAGACTTCCAGGTTCTGCTGCCCCAGCTCCTGGCGAAGCTGGTCGAGCCAGACATCGCGTGTCCCGCGCTTGAGCGGTTGCAGGGCGGACCGTTCTGCGAAGGCTTTCACCCGGGCCAACCCCTCCTGAGTCGGCACGATCAGACAGCCGAAGCGAAGCTCCTGACTGCCTGCCATCTGCCGGAACACCACGATCAGATCGTCAAGCTGAACGATCGGTTCCCCCGTCTCGACACTGACGAACCGATTCTCCTCCGAAAGTCGCCAGTCGCCGGCCGGTCCCGCGAGAACCAGGTCGCCCGTTTCGGGATACACGAAGACGTATTCGATGCGTCGTATTCCAGCCAGGAGCGCCATCGCCACCGTCGGCCCCTTCCCGGCAGCCGACCGAAGCCGCAACTCCTTCTCCAAACGCGGCAACGAGATCTTCCTCAGTGCTGAACTCTTCTGCACATCGTCACCAGGAGTGCGATAGGCCACCGTTCTTCGCAGCATGGAAAGTTCTGCGTCGGATGCCGCAGAAACAGCTTTCCGCAGTATGCCCTCTGGATCGATGACGACACCGGTCGCAAAAGGCTCGACCGAACCCGGCCCGCCAACGTCCTCCCAGCTATCCGGCTTGACCGTCGAGGTGATGAGTCGGATGAGGCTGTCGAAGTCGGCCATGCTGCCCCCACCAAAGCCGCCGGGGAAGCCACCGAGCACTGGAGTCTGCACGCCCGGGTTGACCACACCGCCGATTGGCTGCTGAATCACCTGGGCCGAAGTCAACGGTGCCGCGAGGGCCAACAACGCTGCGAAACCGCCCAGAACGGCCAACCCCCAGGAGACGGATCGTGAAGCGTACATCGCTCGTTCCTCCGTAAGGTGCTACGAAGCAAAAAACGCTGTCGCCACCCCAACAATCACTATCGCAAAACCTGCGGTCAAAACAAGTATTTGGCAATCCTGCGGTCCGTTTTGCCCCCCCGACCGTTCCTGCATGTCCTGAACCACTCCCCGTTTTTCGGAATCTCCAGCTTTACACGGACGAGCCCTGGATGGCAAACTGGGGATCATCGCCAGCTGCTCTGGCGCCAAGCCGAGGCAGTCAAAAATACGCTGCCGGCGCAAGAACACGCTCTCCTGGCGATTTGGGCCCTTCCGCGACACCACGGCTCTCGACATTCAGCTCGGGGACTCGTACGGACGCAAACCGGAACGTCGCCTGTTGGAGTTCCGTCACAATTTCTTGAGACAGATCGATCATGAAAGTAGCCGCTGCCCTTGTGGGATCAACTCTGCTGGTCGGTGCAACCGTTGTCGTGGTCGTCCAAACCCGTGCCGACGACGTCATCTATCGCACCCAGTCCGAGTTCAATACGATCATCGTGACCGAAGGCCCTCAAGGCGTCCGCACCCTTCGTTTCGAACAGTACGGTGCCCGGCAGAGCGTGGTCAAAGTCGGCGACCCGGACTACCTCGCGCTGCCGTATGCCAAGGTTGTCCACGTCGGACTGGCACTGCCGCAGAGTCCCAAGCGAGTCCTCGTCGTGGGCCTCGGTGGCGGGACGATTCCCCAGTTCCTTCATCGCCATTTTCCGGAGCTGGCGATCGACGTCGTCGAACTCGACCCTGTGGTGGTCCAGGTTGCCAAAAGTTATTTCGGCTTCCGGCCTGATGGCAAGATGCAGGTGTTCGTCGGTGACGGCCGGGAGTTCATCGAGAAAAGCCAGCCCGTCTACGACGTGATCTATCTCGATGCCTATAGTGCCGACAGTGTGCCCTACTCGCTGACCACGCGTGAATTCCTCGAGGCCACGAAGAAAGCTCTAGCCCCCGAGGGTGTCGTCGTGGGCAATGTATGGAGTTCTGCGTCGAACAAACTCTACGATTCCATGATCCGCACCTACCAGCATGTGTTTGCCCAGGTTGCCGTCAACCACGTTGAGGGAGTCGGCAACAGGATTGTCGTTGCCACGACCAGTGCCGGTCCCCTCGCAAAAGAGCAAGTGGCCCAACGTGCCGCCCGCTTGGCGTCACGTGGAAATTTCCCTTACGACCTGAAAGAACTGGTCGACGGCGGCTATCAACTGCTGCTCGAACCGAATCGTGAAGGAGAAGTGCTCTTGGACCGGCAGTAGAGACACGCAAGCAGGCATCCGGTGCGACTTCAACAGCAGTGCCGACTTCATCCGTCTTGGCAGGTCCGACGTCCTAACGCTCGTTTGTCCGTTTCCCCTATCCCTCGCTCCTGGCCGCTTGGCCTCACTTGGCCCTGATGGCAGCCTGGAACGGTCGTTCCCAACCCGAGGTGCCCTACCATGAACCGCATCACTCGATTCGCTCTTGCCTGTCTTCTCCTCGTGTCAGCACAAAGTATCGCCGCTGAACCAGCCGCCTCCGTCACCGACGAAACGGTCGCCGAGCGCGACGCCCGTATGGCCTGGTGGCGCGACGCCCGTTTCGGCATGTTCATCCATTGGGGCGTCTATTCCGTGCCCGCCGGAACCTATCATGGCCAGCAGATCGGCGGCATCGGCGAGTGGATCATGCGCACTGCGGAAATCCCCGTGGCCGAATATCGTAGCTATGCCAAGGACTTCAACCCCGTCAAATTCGACCCGGATGCCTGGGCCGCCCTGGCCGAAGAGGCAGGCATGCGGTATATCGTCATCACCTCCAAGCATCACGACGGCTTCGCCCTCTTCCCCTCCGAGGTCACCGACTGGGACATCGCCGATGCCTCTCCCTATCGAAGGGATCTGATCGGCCCGCTCAGCA